>CALKVG010000165.1 GCA_937998045.1 uncultured Myxococcales bacterium | reverse complement strand
GTGGGATCGCGGGTGGGAGGGCTCGAGCGCGCCGCGAGCGCGTGAGCTCGCGCTCGCTGACGATGTTCTCGCAGTCGCGCACGTCGGCGTCAACGACGACGCGCCCGGTCGTCGTCGTGGCGAGCGTCGCGAGCTCGCCGTCGTGCGCCAGCGCCCGCGTGAGCGCGCCGGCGACGTCGATGCGCCCTTGGCCTCGTCCCGCATCACGTCGACGCGTCCACGGGCCGTCTGGGCGCCGCGATGGACCTCGGCGACCTCGAGCCACGCGCGCGCCGCGCGCCGATGACCACGGAGGGCGCCGTGAGTTAGCCCGTGGCGCACAAAGCGAAACGGCCTCGCTGACTGCCAGGTCAGCAAGGCCGCTTGTCTTGGTTCCTCGTCGTTTTGCCAGCGTCGAGTGAGACCAAGCATAGGGGTTCGTCCGTCCTCGCGCAAGACTCTCGAAGCGTCGGCGCCAGGCCCTCGCGCTCCTTCTTCACGTCCTCGACGGTGAGCGCGACCAGCTCGGAGCGGCGGAATGCTCCGAACCACCCGAGAGTCAGCAGGGCGCGGTCGCGCAGGCCACGAAGGCTCCCGTCGAGCGTCCCGACGAGCGCGGCGAGATCCTGGGTCGACGACGGGCGCCTTGGCGTAGGACCCCTTCGAGAGACGCGCGTAGGTTTCGCACGCCCGTCGGTTGGGCCTCTGCCGGGTTGTCCGGGAAGACCTCGAAGATGTGCCGGCCGATGATCGCCTCGCGCTGCGTAAGCGTCGCGCGAAGGTATACCTCGCTGACGGCCACGATCCGAAGGTCGGACGCGAGGATGAGGTAGCAACCGGGCAGGTTCTCGAAGACTCGGCGGAAGTCGACCCCGGCACCGAGAGAGTTCATAGGCGGCACCTCGGCGAGCTGTTCCGACGTGTAGCGCGGCGGGCGCGGGGGGCTTTCATCATGTCCGCAAATGCGGCCCCACGGTCATCAACAGGCTCTCGAACTCGATCGGCTTCGTCAGGCAGCCAGTCGCGCCGCCTGAGCGCGCGAGTTTCACGGCGCTCGCCGCATCGGCGGACGTGATGAACACGGGGATCGAAGATAGATCAGGATCCGCCCGACAAATCTTGTGGAAGGTCTCGCCGTCCATGACGGGCATGGCGAGGTCCAAGAGGATCAGCTTCGGACGATGCCCCGAGCGCAAGATCGCAAGGGCTTCGGCGCCATTCTCCGCCTGAACGACGGTGTAGCCCTGCTGTTCCAGAATCGCCGCCATCGCCTCTCGGCCGTCCCGGTCGTCGTCGACGACCATCACTTGCGGGTCATCTTCCTTGGCAGGGGCCGCAGCGGGTTGGACTCCCCAGGAGGGATGCACGGCGGTCGAAGCATCGATCGGGAGCGAGACCACGAACGTCGTCCCTTCCGACTCGCTCGAATGCGCTTCGACACGGCCGCCGTGCGCGCGCACGATCTGGTCGACGATGAAGAGGCCGAGGCCGAGGCCGGTGCTCCCCCGCCGCTCCGCGCCGCGCTTGAACGGGTCGAAGATCACCGCCAGGAAGTCGGAAGGGATGGAGGCGCCGCGATTGTGAACGGTGAGGCGGGCTTCCCGCGCGTCGCCATGGACAGCCACCCGCACGGCTTCGTCTCGCGCGCCGTACTGGACGGCGTTGTTGATCAAGTTGGTCGCGATCTGTGACAACCGATCCGGGTCCCATTCCCCGTGGACCTCAGCGAGGTCGGTTACAAGCTCGATCTTCGCCCCATGGAGGAGCGCGTCGTCGACGGCCTCCCGGATGACGGCCACGAGGTCCATGCGCTTTCTTGTCAGAGCCATCTCGCCGGTCACCCGCACGCGGGTGACGTCGAGCAAATCGTTGATGATGCGCTCCGCCCTCTTGGCGTTCTTGAGTGCTCGCTCGATCGCCTTCGCCTGCTGCGCGTCGCGCGCATTCTTCAGCAATTGTGCGGCGACCATCGAGATGACCCCAAGGGGGTTCCGTAGGTCGTGGCTCACGACGCCGACCAGGAGCTGCTGGAAGTCGTGAGCGACCGCGAGCTCGTTGGTGTGGCGAGCGTCCTCTTCGCGCAAACGGATCATCGTGAGGTAGGCGCCGAGCTGCGCAGCGACGACCGACAGGAGGCGCAGGTGCTTGGCCTCGTACGAGAGCTCGAGCGGTGGCTCAACCCGCACGACCCCGATGACCTGATCGAGCCCCATGACGGGTAGCGCAAGCTGAGGCTCGGGCCCCTCGGAACGCCCGATCTCCTCGGCTGCACCCACCAGGTTGAAGAGGCGAAGCATCGTGCGGAGCAAGCGCCCCTGCCCTTGATCCGACAGGCCGTTGTTCGGCACGACAAGAAGTGCCGGCTCCGTTCCCGGAAGCGCCTTGAGCAGAAGGCACCTCTCGTAGGGTACGAGCTCGCGCGTCAGCACGAGCACGTGCCTCACGCGATCGTCCACGTCGTCCGAACCTTCGAGCGCGTGAGCTATCTCGGCGAGCGTGCCCGCGAGCCTGCGAACCTCCGCATCGTAGCTACTATTCATGGCGACTCTCCGGGTCGCGGACAGGTAGGCCGGTGAGCACGCCCCGCAGTTCCTTGAAGCGGCCTTGGACGACCTTGAGCCCGGCCTTCTTCTCGATGGTGAGAGAACGGAGTTCGGAATTGTGCTCGATCCCCCTCGCCTTGAGGACGGAGATCGCACGCTCGAGTCGGCCTCCGAGCTCGACGTATCGCATTTGAACCAGGTTATCCGCGATGAACGAGACGCCCTGCCCGGACAACTGAGCGGAGCCGAGAAGCTGCTCCGACTCCACCGTCATGAGCAGGGAGACGACGTCGCCGCGCATGTGCTTCGCCAGGGCATAGACCATCTCTTTGAAGCGCCGGTCGCTAGGTACCCCCAGGGCCATCGTCGTGAGACTGTCGAACACCGCTCGCTTCGCGCCGAGACGGGTCACCCTCGTGCGAGCCTCGTAGAGGAAACGATCCGTCGAGAGCTCAACGGGCGAGGTGTGGTGGAGCAGGAGAAGGCCTCTTTCTTCGAGTTGAGGGAGGTCCCAGCCGAGAGCGCGCCCGATCGAGCGAAGCTGCTCCGGCGTCTCCTCGAGCGTGAAGAGGACGCCCTTCTCCCCGCGCTTTGCTCCTGCGATCAAGAACTGCAAGCTCAGCAACGTCTTGCCCGCTCCCGTTCCGCCTTGAATGATGGTCGAACTACCGCGCGGGATCCCGCCGCCCAGCAATTCGTCGAGACCTTCGACGCCGGTAAACACGCGTTCGTCAGACTCCGCGCTCGGCTCGTTCTTCGTGTCGCTCGGGGCACTGACGCGGGGGTAGAAGGATACTCCCGCGTGCGTGATGTCGAAGAAGTGCAGGCCGGAGCTGTAGGCCGCACCGCGGAGCTTCAGCACCTCCATCTCGCGAACCGAAGTCAGCGCCTGCCGCTCGCTCCCAAGACGGACGATGCCATCGGCGATCGCGAACTCGGCGAAGGACGAGTATTCGTCGCGCGTGTACTCGCCGACCAGGAACGTCGTGGCGCCCCACCCAGCCATCTTGACCGAGAGGTCGTAGATGAAGGCCCGCAGGTCATCTGGTGCGCGGAGCAGTGCCCCGACGGCCCGGAAGCTGTCGATCGCGACGAACGCCGGTTCGTCCTTCTCCACGCGGGACTCGATCTCGGCGAGGGTCCGGTCGGCTCCCTCGCGAAGAGCGGCAGCAAGGTCCGCGAAGATTACGTACTTGTCGAGCAAGGCGACGTCGAAGAAGTCGAAGAGCTGCATGTAACGCGCGACCTTGATCGCGGGTTCCGAGACCGTCGTGAAGTACAGGCACTTCTTGCCCTGACGTGCAGCCTGGAAGAGCATCTGCATCGTGAGGACGGTCTTTCCGGAGCCAGGCTCACCGGCCAGCAGAAGGATCGACTGGGCAGGGATGCCGCCTCCGAGGATGCGATCCAGCCCCTCATCGCCGGTGCTGTGAACGTCAAGCGAGGCCTTCTTGCTGGTCTTCATCGATCCTCCGAGGAGAAGAGCTCACAACGCTTGATCTGCGGCATGCCATCGAGCCGGTGAAGCACCAGGAAGCCTGTCAGCTCAAAGAGCAAGGGCTGCAAGGCACGAGTAAGTGCGCGCAGCGCGCCCATTCCAGAACTAGACTCGGTCTTCCACGACGTCGGGACGGCGTAGCGGTACTCGAAGCGCTCGCGCGTGATGATCAAGCCCTCGAGCTCCGGAGCATGACCGCGGGCTTGCTTGATGGCTCGGCGGAGCAGGGTAGCCGTCGCCGCGCTGCCCATGACGTCGGTGAGGGCATCCCAGACCTCCGCAAACACGGCTGCCGGTGCGTCTGGATTCACGACCGCGGTTGGATCCTGGCGCGTCACTTAGCCCCTCCTTCGCGGACGCCACTATCGGCGAGTCGTCTCGCGGCGAACCGTTCGACGTCCGCGCGACGAAAAAGGCGGACCCCGCTCACCGTGCGCGCCGCAGCGACAAGCTTTCCTTGGCGTGCGAGCAAACGAACCATGTCCGCGGAAAGCTCGAGGATGCGCGCGACGTCCGACGCCGTCAGTAGATCATCGGGATGGGCGGACGAGTTTCGTATCATTCTGGACTCCGGGAGGCGTGAATGACCGCGCTCACGCACAGTGCGGGCCATGGTCGCGCTGGCTGAGAATCGGCTGAAAATCGTGGGTCAACTCGCTCCAGCTCCGCGGTGCCGCCCCGCCGTGTGGCGGTTTGGTCCACGTCGGTGAGCCCGCGCGCAACTCGGAAGCCATCTGTGTGTGCGTGTGAGCGTTGACCGTTGCACGAGCCGATGGCCACGTGTCTAGGCCGCGGCGCTCAAGGGCGGCAGCCCAGCCCTCGCGAGTTCGGTGTATGGACCCCCGACCCTCCGTACCCGAGTGCATCCGGTTAAGGACACGGTCGTCGAGACAGGGTCGACGGGCGCAGCGCGATTCTCGGACGCGGAATCAGAACGGCACCTCTGCGAGCTGCTCGGGCGTGTACCGCGGCGCGCGCGGCGGACCGCGGCGCAGATCGCGACGCGCCTGGCGCTCCTGCTCCTCAAGCTCGCAGATCGGTGCAGTCTCGGACCACGACGTCAATGTGCTCTCGATCATGCTCCCGTGCGCCAGGACGTTCGCAGCGCTCGCCGACGTGGGCCTGAAGGGACCTCGCGCGAAGCGCCTCCTCCTCGCACTCATCGACGCGAGAATCATTCTGGGAGCATTGCGCGCGACGCTGATCGCGAACCCGCGCCGCTTGTCCGATCGAGACCGTCCGGACGCTCGTGCATTGCTCTCAAGTCCCGATGCTCAGACGAATCATGACCCGCACGTACTTCTTCACGGGACTGCGGCCGGGTGAGCTACACGCCCTGCGAGTTGGCAGCTACCGAGAGGAGCACGAAGTAAGGCTGCTGGACGTACGCGAGCAATACGCGCTGCCTCGAAAGGACGTGCCGGCTGCACTGGCACCGCTCAAGACGGTCTGGGCAAGGCGCAAGATCCCCGTCCATCTATCGCTTGCTCGAGCCCTGGACGGCTGGCTCGAGAACGGATGGAAGGGACATGTGGGCCGCCCGCCGAAACCTGAGGACTTTCTGTTTCCGGACTCGTCCGACGCCGCTTACCGCGAGCATGACTGCGACGAGTTCCTTGCCCACTTCAACCAGGAGTTGGAACCCCCAAGGAAACCGCCCCGTTTGGTCGCCGCCTTGGTCACGGCGGCAGTTCTGAGCTGGGCGAGACAGCGTCGAACCAGCTAGAAGTCCAGGGTATTGGAGGAGTGGCCGAGTGGTCGAAGGCAGCGGTTTTGAAAACCGCCGAACCGGCAACGGTTCCGTGAGTTCGAATCTCACCTCCTCCGCTGAAATCATTGAGGAAGCGGCGGTTCGCGTCGGGCACGGCGGCCAGTCTGCGAGCTGCGAGCATGACACGCGCCAGGGCCCAACCCTTGCTTCGTGAGACCGAGATGCCCCGCCGCATCGAGGAAATCATGAACCGCGAGCTCCTGGCGGTCCTTCCGGAGGCGCCGGCGCAGGCGGCCCGGGAGCTCTTGCGCGCCTTTGCGATCGGCGCGGTACCGGTGGTGGACGATCACCGCCGTCCGCTCGGAATGTTGACCGCGCGCCATCTACTCGACGGCAACGGCGGCGCCGCGGACCGGATGGCCCGTCCGGCGCTCTGCGCCGAGGGTTCGACCGGCATCGAAGAGGCGGCGCGCCGTCTTGCGCTCTCGGATGAACACCACCTGGTCGTGGTGGACAGCGCCGGAACCGCCGTGGGGATCGTGTCCGCGCTGGATGTGCTGCGAGCGATGCTGGGCATCCCAGCGCACCACCCCGCGGCGTTTCCGCACTGGAATGCGGCGACGCAGTCGTCGTGGACCGACGAATGGCCGCTCGACGCAGGGCACGTGAAGCACGCGCCCGATACGGCGGGCGTCCTGGTTCTCGTTCGCGGAGTCCGCGGCGAGACCGATGCCGTCGTGTGGGTCGAGGCGTGCGCCAACGTGCGCGACCGGGTGCGCACACTGGTGGCTCTCGGGTCCTCCGCCGAGCCGGAGCTCGCGCGCCTCCTCGAGCGCCATGACTTGCACTTCCGCGCCGCGGCCGTGCCCGGCGAGGTAGATCGGGAGCGGATTGCGTCGGGCATGCGCAGCGACCTCGAGCACCGGCCACCTCCGGGCGCCACGTGACTTTGGACCGCCTATCACGCCAGCGTGCTCGCAAGCCCGCGCGCCGCGCCATCCTTGCGCGAGAGTTGCGCGATATGCGCGAACGCTTTCCGCAGCGCCCCGGACCACGTGTCCGTCTTGTAGCGGACACCGTGTCGTTCGCAGATCGCCCGAACCTCGGGCGCGATCTCACGCAGCCGCGGCGGCGGCAACGTCGGGAAGAGATGGTGCTCGATCTGCCGGTCGAGCCCGCCGCAGAGCACGGATAGCGGCAAGCTCACTTCGAAGTTGCTGGCCGCCTCGACCTGCATCGCGTACCACGCTCCTCGCCCGTGTGCGCGCGTGCCCGCCGGCCAGCTCTTCACCTCCGCCCCCACGTGTCCGCAAAGGATCGCCGCCGCCGAGGTGACGCTGCGCGCGGTCTCCGCGAGCCAATTTCCGGCGACGACCTTCCAGAAGAACGGTCCCGCCAAGGCAGGAAAGAAGACGTACTCCTTCGCGTAGTAGGGCACCCACTTGCGCAGCGCGCGTCCGAGCGCACCCCGCGCGCTCGACAGCGAACGGTCGGGGAGAAAGTCGAGCTTCTCCGGGAGGCCGTTGTTCGCGAGGAGGTCGTTCATGCCGGAAACGTGCGAGCTGATTACGAAGAGGAAATTCGGAAGCAGCACCACCAGAGTGAAGGGAATGGCGACACGATTCCAGGCGGCATAGGGCGTCTGCTCCGTGAGGCGCACGGGGCCGAAACGGATGTCGGGATCGGCCGCCGCGATGTTCGTGCGGCCGTGATGACGGACATTGTGTGCGTGCTGCCACGAGGCCTCGTCGATCGGGGTATCCCAGCGGAAGCCGCGAGACGAGAATCGCTCGGCTCCGGCGAGCTTGTCCCATGCGCCGTGGAGGGCGCTGTGGCCGATCTCGGAGGTCTGGATCTGCTTGTGGACGGCGAGCGCGAGCGTGCCGAGGAAGAAGGTGCACGGCTCGAAGCTCACGTGAATGAGCACGCGCCCCGTGACCTCCATGGCCCGCGAGAAACGCTCGAGCCGCGTTACGTACGCAACGTCCTCGTCACCCAAACGCGAGAGCACACGTCGCTTGAGCGCGTCGAGCTCGTCGCCGAAGCGCCGGAGCCGTTCGTTGTCGTCATGGATTGACATGGGCATGTCCATGACGCCGTCCATGACGCATGCCGTCACGTATGGGTCATGAGGTCATGAGAACGTGACGCTGGCGGACTGCGCGGACTGCGGGTCGAGCTCGGCTTAGCGAGCGGCTGCGTCGCGCGACCGCCATGACGCGAAACATGACCGGCCCGAGCGGCCGCCACCCAGGCCCGATGGTTAACATCCGATCGTGCATACGCTTTGGTCCCAAGAGCCCGTCTCGTTCGACCGCGTCTTCGTCGGGGGCGTACCTCGCGGGACGACCGAACCGGAGCTCCGCACAGCGTTTGCGCTCGCCGGATCCGACGTGGGCGACATCGACCTCGTCCTGGATCGGGTCACCGGATTGCCGCGAGGTTTCGCGTTCGTCGGTCTCCTCGTGCGCGTCGACACGCGCACGGATGCGATCCCACTGCGGCAACTCCGCGCCGCCACGCTCGGCGGTCGCGCGCTCGACGTCCGGGGCCTCCCGCCGCTACGCCCGCGATGGGGTTCAGCGGCTGGGCCGCTCGTGGAGCGTTGAGCTGAGCCGACGGCGTTCTCAGGCGGGCGTGGTCGACCTGCCCGCGGCAGTCGAATCGGGCGCCTCGGATTGTTGGACGAGCACGACGGCGACGTCGTCGGCGTGCTTCCCCGACCGAAGACGAACGAGCTCGACGAGGCCCCGCGCCGCCAACAGGATCGCGTTGTCGCGCACGATCCGTGCGATGACCTCAGGCGCGGCGTACTTGAATAGACCGTCGGTCGCGATGACGAGAACGCCGGACAGTATCGAGCGCTGGAATGTCGTGACCGTCGCGCGGCTGCTCCCCAGCCGATGCCTCGTGTGCTGACCGACGGTGAGGTTGTCGACCGCGGTGGACGTGACCACCCATGCCTCGCTGTCGCCCGTGCTGATGCCCACGAGGCCGCGTGCCCCGAGAACCACCACGAGCCCCGTGGTCTCGTGCGCGCCGTTCGCCGCGAGCGCCGTGTCCGTGGTCCGGAAAAGGTCGACCCACGATTGCGCGTGCTCGAGCACGAAGTCGCGATCGCCCACCGCGCCCTCGACAATGGCCATGAGGCTGCGACTGGCCGCCTCTCCACCGCGCATTCCGCCGCCACCATCGGCAACCGCCACGACGAGGACGCCGCCCCGCTCGAACGTCTGGGCTGCGTCCTGCGATCTTGCACGAAAGGACGCAGACGCAAAGGCTTTGCAATGGTTATACGTGGCACCCACGCTACCCCTCGGAGCAAGCTCACGCAAGGCGACGGCAGGCGATTGAGTCGCGATTCAGTCGCGATTGATTCGCGATTGATTCGCGATTGATTCGCGATTCAGCCGCTCGTCACGCACGAGATTCCGTCGCTCGTCACGAACGAAATGACGATTCCGTTATTGCGCGAGCGCACCTTCGGCCGCATAGTCCCCGTCTTCGCGATCGAGTCGTCGGGCGTGGCGACTTGCGCGCCATCCAGTTCGGCATTCGCGCGCTCTCGCTATAGACAGCGAGCCTGAGCTCTCGCTCCTTCGGGACGCGAGCGTGCAGGCTCGACGGGAGGAAACCATCGACGCCATCGCCGCGGCAGCAGGGATCCGCAATGTCGCCATGCTCGGCAACCACCTGCCGCGGCAATGTGGAATCGCCACGTTCACGACCGATCTGACGGACGCGATCGCGGGCCGCCATCCGCGCGTGGATTGTCTGGTCCTCGCGATGAACGATCGCGGCCGCCGCTACGAATACCCGGGGAGAGTTCGCTTCGAGATCACAGAGGGAGACGCCTCTTCGTATCGGCGCGCCGCCGACTTTCTCAACGTCAACACCGTCGACGTCGTGTGCGTGCAACACGAGTACGGGATCTTCGGAGGCAAGGCCGGAGGGCACCTGCTCACCTTGCTGCGCGAGCTCCGAATGCCGATCGTGACGACGCTCCATACGATCGTCGGCGAACCGTCGCAGGTGCAACGCCGCGTCTTGAACGAGCTCACATCGCTGTCGGAGCGGATCGTCGTGATGAGCGTCCACGGCGCCGACCTTCTTCGGGAGATCCACCGCGTCCCCGCGGAAAAGATCGACGTCATCCCGCACGGTATCCCGAGCGTGCCGCCCTCGCAGAGAAGCAAAGACCGACTCGGCGTCGAGGGGAAATCCGTCATCCTGACGTTCGGCCTCCTGTCGCCCGACAAGGGAATCGAGTACGTGATCGAAGCGCTTCCTGCGATCCGGAGCGGCTGCCCGGAGGCGCTCTACATCGTGCTCGGGGCCACCCACCCCCACGTAAAAGAGCAGCACGGGGAGAGCTATCGGTTGTCGCTCGAGAGCCGCGCGCAGAGGCTCGGCGTCGACTCGAACGTGATCTTCCACGACCGCTTCGTGAGCGCCGGCGAGCTCGCGGAGTTCCTCGCCGCAGCCGACGTCTACGTCACGCCGTACGTGAACCCCGAGCAGATCACGTCCGGAACGCTGGCCTACGCGGTGGGGTCGGGCAAGGCGGTCGTGTCGACCCCGTACCGGTATGCGCGCGAGCTGCTCGCCGATGGGCGAGGCGTGCTCGTCCCGTGGCGCGACCCCCAGGCGATCGCTCGAGAGATCATCGCGCTCCTGAGCGATGACGGCAAGCGAGCGCAGATGCAGGCGCGCGCGGCGGCGTTCGGTCGCGCCATGGCCTGGCCGGCGGTAGCAGATCGCTACCTCGAGAGCTTCGAGCGTGCCCGGGTCGCGCACGGAGAGCGACGGCGGACGGTGTTCCAGACCAAGACGCTCGCTGCACGACCCGCTGCGTTGCCCGAGCTGGACCTCGATCACGTGCGGCGAATGACCGATTCCACCGGGATTCTGCAGCACGCCCACTTCCAGGTCCCGAGATACGACGACGGCTACTGCCTCGACGACAACGCGCGAGCGCTTCTGCTCATGGCGCTCGTCGAGGAAGCAGGAGCGGAGGACACCAAGGCGGTCCGCGCGCTGGGCACGCGTTATCTCGCGTTCGTCGCTCACGCGTACAGCGAGCATTCAGGGAGGTTCCGCAATCTCATGTCGTACTCTCGCCGATGGACGGAGGAGCGCGGATCGGAGGACAGCCACGGGCGCGCGCTCTGGGCGCTGGGCACCGTCGTGGGGCGCTCGGGGACGCCCGATCGACAGAACCTTGCGGGAGACCTGTTCCTGCGCGCGCTGCCGGCCGTCGCGGGGTTCACCAGCCCGCGCGCGTGGGCGTACTCGCTGCTCGGAGTGGATGAGTACCTTCGCGCGTTCCAGGGCGACAGCAGCGTGCAGGCGATGCGCAGGTCGCTCGCCGCGCGCCTCTCCGAAATGCACGGCCGAGTCGCGAGCCGCGAGTGGCCATGGTTCGAGGACCGCCTTACCTATTGCAACGCCCGCCTGTCCCAGGCGCTCGTCGTCTCCGGCGCGCGGACGGAGGACGCGGAGATGATCTCGACGGGGCTGCGATCGCTCGCATGGCTCGTGTCCGTGCAGTCGTCCGCCGACGGGTGCTTCACGCCGATCGGATCGAGAGGCTTTTTCATGCGCGGAGGCGCGAGGGCGAACTTCGATCAGCAACCGGTCGAAGCCTGCGCCATGGTCTCGGCGTGCCTCGAAGCTCATCGCGTGACCGGACAGGTGCGGTGGGCCGACCACGCACGCACCGCCTTCAACTGGTTTTTGGGACACAACGTACTCAAACAATCCCTCCACGACCCATCTACGGGCGGCTGCCGCGACGGATTGCATGCCGACCGCCCGAACGAGAATCAGGGAGCCGAATCGACGCTCTCGTTTCTCATGGCTTTGCTCGAAATGCGGGCTGCCGATCGCGTCGACCCGAGTTCCGCCGCCGCCGAGGTCCAGGCATGACGCCGAAACGTGGTTACGACGTTCTCTTTCGTCGCTACGAAGGAAACCCGATCCTCACCGCCGCCGATTGGCCGTATCCGGTGCACAGCGTGTTCAACCCCGGCGCTACGAAGCTCCCCGACGGGACGACGCTGCTCCTGTGTCGAGTCGAGGACCGGCGCGGTCTCTCGCACCTCTGCGCGGCGCGTTCTGCGAACGGCGTCGACGGCTGGACGATCGACTCCGAGCCGACGCTTCGCGCCGACCCCGAAGGCCACCCCGAAGAGCTCTGGGGCATCGAGGATCCGCGCATCACGTTCGTCGAGGAGCTCGGTCGCTATGCCGTTGCGTACACGGCGTTCGGCAAGGCCGGTCCGGGCGTGTCGCTGGCGCTGACGGAGGATTTTCGCCGCTTCGAACGCTGCGGACTGGTCATGCAGCCCGATGACAAGGACGCGGCTCTCCTCCCCAGGCGCGTCGACGGCAGCTTCGCGCTCATTCATCGCCCGATGACGGATTCCGGAGCGCATGTCTGGATGTCGCTGTCGCCCGACCTGCGCAACTGGGGGAGCCACAAGCTGGTGTTGCCCGCGCGCAAGGGCGGCTGGTGGGACGCCAACAAGGTCGGCCTCTCGCCCCCTCTGATCGAAACGGACGCGGGCTGGCTGATGCTCTACCACGGCGTCCGCAGCACGGCTTCGGGCTGTCTGTACAGACTGGGCGTGGCGCTCCTTGCCCACGATCAGCCCGATCACTGTCTGGCGCGGGGCGACGCATGGATATTCGGGCCCGAGGCGCCGTACGAGCGCGAAGGTGACGTCGACAACGTCACGTTCCCGTGTGGATGCACGCTGGGGGAGGATGGCGACACGATTCGCCTGTACTACGGCGCGGCGGATACCTGCGTGGCCCTGGCGACCGGGAGCATCCGCCAGATTCTGGCGTGGCTCCGCGAGCAATGACCCCGGCAGACTGGAGTCCTCACGCGCCGTGCTCGAGGGCCGGCTGAGGAGCGGCCGGGCAACGAAGCAGCGCCACCGGCGGCTCGCGGACGTCCCAGATCACGCGAAGCAGAGCGAGCACCCGGAGCACGCAGTACGTCACGTCTATCTCCCACCAGAAGAAGCCCTGTCGCGCGGCGCTCATGAATCGGTGGTGGTTATGAGCGCCAGGAGCTTCCACGTCGGCGGGAAGACGAACGCGAGAAGCGCCGACGCGTGAATGGTTACGAAGAGCGCGTTCGACACGTGCTCTATCGCGGTGAACCGTCGCAACCGCGACGTCCGACGCAGCGACAAGAACCTCCTCGTGCCCGACGGGAAACATCGGGCCGACCCTCGCCAGGCTGCTCCGGCGCCTCCACCGAGACAAGCTCGAGCGCTCAACCATGACCACGGTGTGACGTGGCGGGACACGCGCGATCCAGGCCGCGTGAAGGGGCCCAGAGCCGCGTGGATGGCCCAGAGGACGGCCGCTCAGGCCGCCCGGCCCGATCACCGGTATTCGGCGATCGCCTCGAAGTGCATCACACGCGAACAGTAGCTCTGGCCAACCGACCCCGTGCACTCGTCTTCACCCTGGAAGGAAGTTCGGCGCGCGCGCAGCGCCTGCATGACGGCGCTCGTGACGTCGTGCTCGCCCTCGGCGCAGCGCGGGTCCTGGCAGGACAGGAGAAACAGCGCGGGAGCGCGCTCGACCACGATGCGGCGGATGTGCATCGGCTGCGCTCCCGTCGACAAGCCCGCGGCGTCTTCGATACGCAGCTCGAGGCGGACGAGAGCGGGAATCTCGTCGCTCAACCTGGGGGCCTCGTCCTCTCGCCTGCGTCGCTCGGCAAATCGAAGCGCCGCCGGGCTGTTTTTTCGAAAATTCACCATCATGACGAGTTTAAGCACGTTCGCTACGCTTGTCTCAAAGCGCGCCGGATTTTTCGGAATTGTGGTCGGCGGCGAAACGAATTCGCTCGTTCGAACGAGTCGCGGAGCTTGCGAACGGACCCCTCGGGCGGTAAAGGTAAAGAGCACTAGGCTCACGAACGTTAGTTGGCTCACCACGCTCTCTCGATTCCGGGACCGCGACTGGATCGTGCCTCATGACGCAACGTGCGGGCGCGGCGGACAATCCGGACGCGACCGTCCCCCCGATCCCAGGCGGCCCATCGGATGGAAGGCATGCGGCGCGCTCCAGCAGCGCGCCGCCCGAGGGCTGTCGTCGAGAGATGGTGATCGTATGGGCAACCGACTCTATGTGGGCAACCTGCCGTTCAGCGCGACCGCGGACACCCTGAAGCAGGCCTTCGCGCCGTCCGGGGACGTCGCCGACGTGCATATCGTGAGCGATCGCGACACCGGCAAATCGCGTGGCTTCGCCTTCGTGACGATGGGTAACGCGCACGAGGCGGCGAAGGCCATCCAGGCCATGAACGGCACGGCGATGGACGGCCGCGAGCTCCGCGTGAACGAAGCCGAAGAGCGCCCACAGTACGGTGCCCGCGCTGGCGGAGGGGGCGGCGGTGGTCGCCGCAACAATTGGTAGTTCCGCTCGGCGAACCACACATCTCGTGTGGGCCATTTGCAGGAAAGGGAAAGTGAGCGTCGCATGGCTGACACCTTCGAAGCGGGCGATACAGTGAAGAAGTCCGGGATTTACTCCGTCGTGCACGACCGAAAGCACGCCGAAGAACACGAGGTCACCTGCGTGGCCGGCCGAGCATTCCCGCCTTGCAACGAGTGCGGGGGAGCGGTCCGATTTCTGCTCGTTCGACACGCCAGACACGTCAACCGAAGCGAGTATTTCTCGCGCTGATTCAGCGCACCGATGCACGGCGCCACGTGACCGGCGTGGCGCACGGCAAAACAAGGAAGGCATGGCATGCTGATGAGCGAAGGTGCGTCGAACAGTCGCGATTTTCTCGTTTTCGAAGGAGTCGTGACGAAGTGCAGCCGCGGCGGCTTCTATACCGTCGAGTGCGTTCTCGGCGGGCGCCGCGGAAATATCCTCGCGAAGCGGAGCGGTCGACTGAGTGTCCATCGGATTCGTCTGACCGAGGGCGATCGTGTACGGCTCGAGGTGAGCCCGTACGATCCGACGCGCGGGCGCATCATCCGGCGCTTGTGATTGTTGGGTGCGCGGCCTCCCGGCGGATCCCCAGCGGAGGGCGTCGGCTACGGTCGTCGGTGCGCCCCGTCGATCGCGGTGCTCTCCGAGGTGGTCGGCGGAGTCGTCGGCGACGAGCGTTCGCTCAGGGCCGTCCCGTTCGTCCCTCGCAAGAGCCACGGGAGTGCGATCGCGATAAGCAGGCCCGTGATGAGCAAGAGAGCGCTCTGCTTCCCTTCCTGAGGCGATTTCACTAAACGCCGCCGATGTTGCAGGATTTCCCCTTGATTGCTCATGGCACACCCTCGATCGACGACTGAACCGGACGCGCGCATCCTCAGCGGGCGCGAGCGCCAAATCGCCTTCCATCCAATGAGCCGCCAGGGGATCGGAGGGGACGCCCGCCGCGGTTTGTCCGTGGCGGGCGCACGTTGCGTCCTTGGTACGGCACGTCGCGATTCCTTGCGGAGGTCGCGCACGGAGAACCAGGTGACGTCCGTGAGCTCTGGGGTCAGACTACGCATCTACGCGAGCCCGCGCAAGCCCGACGCTCGCACGCAGCCTGTTTATGCTCAATGTGTTCGGCGCGCCGAAAGCAAGCGAACAAGGGAGGCGCGGCCCCGACGGCCGCGGTATCGGTGGACGATGAGAGAAATGTTGGTGGGCAAGCTCGCGACGGCGCTCGCCGAAGTGACCTCTGCCGAGAAAGCGCTCGCTGAGGTTCTTCGCGAAATTCGCGCCGAACCTCGGGCCGAAAAGACGTGGACCATCAGCAAGGCGGTCGAGGACGCTTTCGACCGCTTGAAGGTCGCCAAAACGAATCTCCTCGAGCTCGAACGGCTGGCGACTGAGGGCGACGGCTAGCAACGTTCGGCGGGGATCGGGCCCCCCTCGCCGATCTCCGTTACGAGAGAGTCGAGACGGCATCTCCGCGGCGGAGGGCGGGCCCGGCGGACGATGGGATGCCCGACCACCGGGTCGACGAGGTCGCGCGCGAGATGGAAGCTGGACAGCGACTTCTCGGCGACGGCGGCCAACAGTCGTTCGGCGGCGTCCCGCGGCCAGCGCCGCGTGTCAGAGCTGGCTCTGAACCGCCGGCCAATCGGTGGGTCCGACCGAGCCGTCGGTGTAGTCCCAGATCATGATGCCGCCGTACGCCTTCGAGGCCGTCGTGAGCTGCTGAATGGTGTTCACGTCGGGCGTTCCGCACCCACTTCCCTGCCCGTCGAAACAGAGGCCCCAGACCAGGTGGTCGTTGGGCAGGTTGACGGGGCTACCGGTCCACCAGCTGGCATCGCTGGTGTAGGTATTCAGGTCCGCCTGATAGATCATGTCGTTGATGAAGTCGAAGGAGTTGATCGCAGCGATGACGGCCGCGTCGGTGCCCTGCCCTTGGACGATGTACTGCGCCGACGCCGTGGTCACGAGCTTGCCTTCGGGGTGGAACGTCGAGATCAGCTGGCTGATGAATGCCGGGTAGTTGCTGCTGGATGTCATCATGCCGGGCGCCTCGAGGTCCACGTCGACGCCGTCCAAGTTCATGGCCATGCACATCGCATCCAGGCTTGCGACGAGCGGAGCGATATTGGACGAAGACTGGTAGGCGCTGATGACGGTCTGGTCGGTGCCCCCGCCACCGATCGAGACGAGGACCTTGACGTTTTTGGCATGCGCCGCGGCGGTGATCGCCAGAACGTCGTTCATGTCACCCAGGTTCCAGCTGTTGTTCGCACCGACGGTCCCAAAGGCCAAGTTCAAGTGCGTCATCTTGGCGAAGTCGATCTTGGTGGCCCAACTCGCGAAAGTTCCTGTCTCTTATACACATCTCCGAGCCCACGAGACAGGCAGAAATCTCG
>CALKVG010000164.1 GCA_937998045.1 uncultured Myxococcales bacterium | reverse complement strand
GGCCAACGCCAGAGAGAAGCACCAGCTCCGGTACATGAACAACGTTTCGACCGACAACACCGGTTTTAACGCCTATTTCTTCGCGAAGAGCTGTCTCGTCGTGAAAGGGACCGGATACCAATGAAGAAGACCATCGTCTGTCTGGGCTGCATGACTTTACTCGCGGCCACCGGGTGCTCGGCCCGTTACGCCATCTTGACCGCGCCTGCGGTGTCGATGACCGATCCCTCCTTCGACCCTGCTTTCAAAGGGACGCCGGCCGGCAAGGTCGAGGCGCAGCACTGCCCCGGAGATCAGACGGTCTCCTCGCACGACAACAACGTCGGGCTCATCGATGAGGCGGTCCTGAAGGCGCAGCAGAAGTCCAACGCAAAATACCTGAGTGACGTAACCATCTCCCGAGATGGAAACTGCATTGTCGTCGAAGCGACCGTGATGAAGTAAAGCGAAGTCCCGCCGCGGCCAGCCGGGTTACGCGGCGACCCGCGCGGCCCAGATGGGGGCTGGCCGTCCGCGTGCTCGCAAAGGAACCTGACCGGCCCCTTTCTCTGATTCTCGTCGCTGATGGTGGGCGCCTCGGCGTCGAGCCACGTCTTGAGGGCGCTGAGCACGGGGCCGCGGTGCACGGCACCGATGCCCGTCGTCGCACGCGTCAGGTCGAGCCCTTCGAGGCTCTGCGCGAAGTCCGCGGTCTCGATGTCACCTCAGATGGGAGGAGGCGCAGCGAATTCCAGTCGTGCTGCGAGACGCCGGATCCGCGCTTCCGTCCGGGGCGAAGCAGGCGGCATTCGCCTGCGTTGAAGGCGCGACTACTGGACGGCGCGCAGGGGGGGCGCGCTCGGCAATCGAGACAAGACGCGTCCGACGGGCTCTGAGCCGCGGTTCATCCGAGACAAGACGCGTCCGACAGCCTAAGAGCCGCGGTTCGCACGAAGACAAGAGGCGCCTGAAAGGCCCAGAGCCTAGTTCGTCCGCCAAGAGCGGCGTTCGCAAGGCGCGGAGCCGTTGCTTGAACGAGAGAGGACGCGTCCGAGATCCTCAGAGCCTCGGTTCACCCGGGACAAGGCGCGTCTGCGACGCCCAGTACCACGGGCCGTAGGCGATAAGAAGCGTCGGGGGAGGGTGCGAACGCCGTCAACAGGGGGTAGGACGCGTTCGAGAGGGTCCGAACCGCTCGTCCTCTCGAAACGACCGTTCGCAGGAACGGATCCACTTGCGCGCTGCGGGCACGGGGGTGATGATGAAGATCATGGGGGTGATGCGCGCCATTGCTTGCGACGTCTGTGGTGGCCGGGAGTTCGTCGCGGCTGAATACACGTCGGAGGTGGGTCGTGCGCCGGCTTTCAAGTGTGCTCGATGCGGCGCGCTGCACTTGAGCGTGGATGCGGCGAGTAGCGAAGACGAGCGAGATTCGATCAAGCGCGCGCAGGCGCTGCGCGAAGCGATCCGCCGGGACCCAGAGCTTAGCGGGCGGGGGCGGAAGGATCCCGAATAGCGCCTCCGGGCGGCGTACCTTCGACCGTGGTAGACGATCTCGCATGTCCCGCCCGAAGCCCGAGCGACCGGCGACGAGGCCAGTGGAGCCCCGGCCCGATTGGATGCGGGATCCGTCGAAGTTGCCGAAGCGGCCCCCGCCGATGACGCGTGCTCCCGATCGCCGTCGCCATCGGGACGAGCCGGGGGCGTGAGGACGGCGGCTCGTTCTCCGCCGGAGTACACGAGCCTCGCCAGCACTGGCGCCCGCGATCGGGTGCAGACTGCGTGGCGCCTCGCCACGTGCGTCCTATAGTTGGGCATGCGCACCGCGGTCGGCATATTGCTAACGCTCGCTGCCGCGAGCGCGTGCGGGCAGTCGAACGAGACGGACTTGGCGGACTCGAACGTCAGGGCCAGGCTCCGCACCATGGCGTTGCAGACTTCGTCGGCCAACGGGGTCCCCTCGCCGAAGACAATCGAGGCCGTGGCCTCCCCTGACCATCAAGCGGCCGAGAAGATCGTGAGCGGCGAGATCGTCAACGACCACGTCGCCGTGTACGTCGTCGAGGTGACGGGCGTGACGTTCACGGACAACGGGGCCTCGTTCCCGTCCGGAGCACACGCTCCGTCCGGCAGCGTCCTGACCTTCACCGTCGACGCGCAGTCCTTCCGCGTCCTGGACTTCGGCCTGGGCGACACCGCGCCTGACTTGACCCAAATCGGTCCGGTGACGAACCTCGACCAATAGCTACCTTTGCCGCGAAACGGTTTTCCGGCCTAGAGGGACGCACGCGGATTCTGTGGATCCTCGTCCGTCTGCGCGAGGAGCACGAACGCCCGGGCGAGCGCTCCGCCTCGGCCTCAGGCTCGATGTTGAGACTCTTCATCTGCCGCGCAGCTTCGCCTCGATGTCGTCGAACACCTGGTCGGCTGGCCGGCCCCTCGCCTCGCCCGCGCGGACGCGAGCCGCTCGGCGATCGATCTCCTCACCCCATGCGCGTGCGAGCTCCTCGAGCGACTCCTTCGGAGCAATGGCGCCTGGCAGGTCCGCTCGGATGCTGGACCGGGAGCAAGCGGCGGCGTAGCCGGGAGCTTGGCCCCGTGCTCCGCGGCTGGGCGAACTTCTACAGGCATGCGTGGGGCGCCAAGCGCGTCTTCGTCGCAAACGACCACTATGTCTGGTGGACCATCTAGGTCCCCTTCCGCGCTCGCGCGTCCGCGCCCGCGAATGTGTCATCTTGTGCCCGAGCGCGATCTCGCGATCGGATTGACGACGCGATCCCCCATGCGAGGGTGCCGCTGCGGACAGCCGCCTCTTTCCGGGTTCGTTCGAGCTGGGCATGGTCCGCCCCTTGCTCAGCGTGGGCGGTCATGCGAAGCGCTCGTGCTCTCGATGCACTGCGGGCCACCCTCGCCGCCGCGCTGGGTCTCGCGTCGCCCGGCTGCGCGGGCCGCACGGTCTCGGTCAGCGGAGCAAGCGCTACGCCAGAGGGCGGATCGCCCGACGACGCATCGACCAGCGTCGGCCAAGGTGCAGCGGACGCCGCGACCACCGTCGCCTTCACGTGCATGGATCCGACGCCGATCTTGGTGGGCGGTCTCGACACCGGCTACGACACTTGCCGGGGCGGTACCATCCGACGACGCGCGAACATCGAATGCCCGACCCGTCCCGTTCCCACCGATGCGTGCATGACCGATGCGGCCCCCGCCGAGTGTGCGTCGAACGCCGATTGCGACGCCGGGCCGTACGGGACATGCACGAGCCAGAACGCGTATTTCTGTCACTGCAATTACGGGTGCGCGCGAGATACGGACTGTGCGCAAGGCCAAATCTGCCTCTGCGCCGATCCCGTCGGCACTTGCGTCCAAGCGTCGTGCAACGCCGGGACGTGCGGACGAGGCTCGGAGTGCGCGCAGTACTTTATCCGGTATTGCGGGTATTGCCCGGAAGGGTTTGCCTGTACGTCGAGAGCCGATCAGTGCTTCAGCAATTCGGATTGCAACAACGAAGGCGCGAGCGTGGGAGTATCCTGCTCGATCCTCGACGGCGGAACGAGAGTGTGCACAGCTGGCAACGGAGGGAGCTGCTGTAGCTTAGGACGGCCGTTTCTCGTGGAAGGGGAAGCTCGTCTTGCGGGGACGGTGTCGCGGCGAGATTGGCTGGATCGGAGAGAGATCGACGGCCTCCGGATGGCACCGGCGCTAAGAGACAGGGTCGCGCAGCACTGGACCGAGATCGCGCAAATGGAGCATGCGTCCATCGCCGCGTTCGCGCGCTTCGTTCTGCAGCTCCTCGCCTTCGGGGCGCCGCAGGAGCTCGTCGCCGATGCGCAGCGCGCGATGGCGGACGAAACGACCCACGCGCGCCTCGCCTACGGGCTTGCGAGCGCGTACGCCGGGCGCGACATCGGGCCGGCCCCTATCGCCATCGGCGGTTGCCTCGATGGCGCCGCCGAGGTGCGAGCGTTCGTGGCGACGACGTTCGCGGAGGGATGCGTCGGCGAGGTCATGGCGGCGCTCGAGGCGCGCGAAGCGCTGGAGTACGCGCAGGAGCCGGCCGTGCGCGCGGCCCTGGAGACGATCGCTCGCGACGAAGCGCGGCATGCAGAGCTCGCGTGGCGCACCGTGGCCTGGGCGCTTGCTGCGGAACCGCCGCGCTTGAGGCGCTCCGCGCGGAGCTCGACAAGGAATGCGCGCGCACGCGCGGACATGTGGCTTGGGAAAGGGACGACACTCGGGACGCACTGAGGGCGCACGGAATCCTCGGCGAACGAGATCGCGGAGATCTTGCCGAGGCCTGCGTTCGCGACGTCATCGCGCCCCTGGCGGCCGCTCTCCTGGAGTCGAGAAACGTGGGTTCCCGGAACGGCGACCGTTCCTGCTCCAGAAGTTCGTTCGGCTCGTCCGGCGTCTCCTGATCGTTGGGGACGCCTCGCTCCCGGACAGCAGCGAGAAGGTGATCGTAGGCGGCGGCTCGCGTGCACCGGACGCGGGTCCGCGCGGTTCAAGCAACCGGTCCTGCGAGCCCCTTGCGAATGGCCGACGCGCGATGGCGGGCAAGGACCGACTCGACGAAGATTCGGGCGAGCGCTGAGAGGGCCGCGGCTCGGAATGCCGCGAAGGGAGGCCGCGGCCGCGTGGCAAGCGACGGGCACCCTCGCGTCGAACTTCTCACTTCGGAAGGCCTCGCCAAGCGCACGGAGGTGCGTCGCGATCTCCCGTGGATCGAGCCGCAGCACGGCCTTCATCTGCTCCCGGAGGGCTTCACGGATCTTCTCCACCTGGTCGGGCGTCGGGTCGCGGTCCGCTGCCAGTGTCGCGAGGTGACCACCGTCCGGATTTGCCGGGCGGATATCCTTGGCGCTCACCTTCTGCCAGACCGCCCAGTGGGCATCGACCTTGTCGACGAGCGCCGCTCGCTCGGGCCGCGTGAGGACGGCTTGGAGCTCGTTCAACGCGTCCGAGGTCGCGTCGTGCACGCCGCTGCCGCGGCGGTCACTTGCGCGAAGGCGGCATCCACCCTCACCGCATCGATGCTCGCCGCAGCGACCCCGCCGCTCGCTTCGGCTCGCTCACGGATGAACGAGGGCTGAGGTGGGCTTGGCAAGCGGCCCAACGCCGACGCCGGGCCGCGTCGCGCCTGCGTACGGCACGGAATGCGCTTGCAAGAGCCCATGGCTCCTCCTTTCGAGGGCACGATCCTTCATGCGGATCGCCACCTCAAGCGGCAGCTCGGATCGAGACTCGATCGCCCATGGCCTGTCGAGGATGCCGGCAGGAGCGCATCGCGGCCCCGCCTGGACGGCCCCAGCGTTGGTCGTCCCGCATAACAACTGAGCCGATCACGAGCCGACTGCTGGCGGCCTAAGGCGACGGGAACCCCGCGCGAGTACGCGCCGGCGTGCCCCACGAGCGCGCTTCCGTCCGCGAACGATCCCGCAAGAACAAGAAGAAGGAGAGCTGTCATGTCTTCCACCAATGCCTCGATAGCCAGAGGCCTCCGGACGTTGATCCGAGCCTGCGCGGATGACGAACGGACTCTCGAGCACGAGCGCAAATTTGTCGATGCGGGGCGCGCCGCGTCGCTCACGCGGTTCGCGCACGAGCGCCAGCGATTCATCTCGGACCTCGAGAAGCTCGCCGCGCCCGGACGCGACCATCGCCATAGCGGCTCCTGGGCCGAGCTGCTGCGCGAAGCAGGACGTAACGTCTGGGTCACCGCCGCGGGTCGCAACAACGGCGACGCCATCACCGTCTGCCGCCACTCGCGCGCGCGGACCGAAATGCACTACGACGAGGCCCTGCAGCGCCCGTGGCCGGACGAACTGCGGCGCGTCATCGAGGCGCAGCGACATCGCCTCCACGACGAGACCGACGAGCTCAATCAGCTCCTCTTTTATCGCCCACGCTCGATCGACAGCACCTCGTGAGTCCGAATCACGGCCCGTGGCGTCAGCGCGACGGGCGTGTCTGATCGGCGATCGCGGGGGTGCCGTGGATGCGATCGGCAAACGACTCGTTTTCACCCGCGGGGCGGCGGACGATAAGCACCGGGCACGGACTGCTCCGCACGACGTTCTCCGCGACGCTGCCGAAGAGGGTTTGCAGCCGCCCGGTACGCCCGTGAGTTCCCATCACGATCATGTCGGTGCTCTCGGCCGAGGCGAGATCGAGGATCTTTCGGACCGGCTCACCCGACTCGGTTCGGCGGCCGAAGCGATCGCCAAGCCGGCTCCTGGCCTCGGTGATTGCGACCTCCATCTCGCGGTCGCCCTTCGCGTCGGCCCCCTTCGCGATGGCGGTC
This sequence comes from uncultured Myxococcales bacterium, assembly GCA_937998045.1. GTDB lineage: Bacteria > Myxococcota_A > Polyangia > Polyangiales > Polyangiaceae > Palsa-1150. The sequence goes on along the minus strand of CALKVG010000164.1, from coordinate 10,284 downwards.
GACGAGCCGAGCTTGAAGCGATCAGGCGCGTCGACATGGAGGACGTCGATCCGGGCACCGAGGTCCTCCGCGAGCGCGACCGCATGCGAGAGCGCCGCGATTGAAGGCACCGATCCGTCCATCGGCACGAGGATCTTCCGCACGTGAGCCATGAACGCCAAATGAGGGCAATCGTGATGCCGTGCACGAGGGCATGCCACTTGCTCAGCTTCATGCAGGGGGCGACACACGCCGACGAAGGCAGAGCAATTCCGGAGCGACGAGCAGCGGATCACGTATCGGGTCCGCACCTGAGCTGCCGCTCCGAGGAGGAATCCGTGCTGCGCCTCCGCGTTTCGCCGAGACCGCATGCCGTCGGCAATTCTGACGAATCATCGCAACAACGGGCTTCGCGGAACGGGTGCCGGAAAGAAGGTCCTTACGATTCGCAATTGGCCACATGCCAAGGGCGGTCTTTCACGTTGCGCCTGGCGGCGGACGATGCTCGAGATCGCTGCGCAGCCCTGCCGTGATGCGGTCGCGCTCGGCCTCGTTGCGCACCGCCGCGGCGCGGAAGCGCAGGTCATGACGCTCCAGCAGACGCGCGAGCTCCGGCGCCGCTGACGAGCCGAGTGTCGTGAGCCCGACGAGCCGGCGTCGGACGTTCGCGCATGCCTCGACCCATACGACGGCGTCGGTCTCACCGGCCAATCCGCGCACCAGTACGAGGACGCCTGGAGCGTCCGGCGCGTGCGATACATGCCGTTCGTCGAGGGGCCACTCATCGGTCCACGACGACTGCGTGGTCGCGTTCCAATGCGGAAAAGCCGCGGGGTGGTGCGGCGAAAGTCCCAACATGGCTCGCAATACGTCGAGCACCGATACGATCCCGATGGCCACGCCGGCGCTGTCGACGACGACGAGGTGATGCACGCCCGCGACGGCGAGCTGCCGCGCGGCCGACTCGATAGGCGTCGAGCCCTCGATGCAGAGGGCCGGGCGCGTCATCCGCTCGTCGGCAGTACCAGTGGCGTCGAGCGCTGCTCCGCTCGTCACCATCCCGATGGGGCGGCGTTCGTCGTTGACGACCGGAACGGCCCCGATGGCGAACGTGCGCAAGAGTTCTCGGATCGCCTGCACTGGCGTCTCCGGCACGACGGCCAGGAGCTCGCGGTTCATGATCTCGTCGACACGCATTGCCATGGCTACTTCTCCCTGGAGGCGAGCAATTGTTGCGCCATCGCGCCGACAACGGAGCCTTTTTGCCTCCGCGCGCCGACGTCCGCTGCTGGCGCCAGAGGCCGTGCCGCCAGCCTTACCCGCGAGCTCAGGTTCGCCGTGTTCTCGCGGTTGGACCGCCCTTGGGAGTGTGCGCGAACGCGACCTGGACCATGCGCCGCCACCAGAAGTATGCGGACACGAAGGCGAGCCACGTCGCTGCCAGGACTGCGCTCACGAGAGGAGTCATCGACGTGTCCTTTTTCCTTGGTTCTCCGGGCTCATTCGCACACCTGCACCCGGCCCGACCCCATGTCGAGACCTCGCCAGTCCGCGCAGTGCATCTGGGAGATGTCCACAATTGGCTTCGAGACCTCGACGGCCGCAGGGCGAGGAAGCGCCCGCCCGACGATCGTGATGGTTGGAACGTAGAGGACAGGCGGCGCCAGCACTGGCCGCGCGATGGCGGCGGATTCGGCGTTTTCGATCGGCGCCGCGCGCTCCGACGTTCCGTCCGCCACACGCAACGGCCGGTTGAGTTCGTACGCAAGGGCAGCAGCAGAACCGAGCGCCGCAACCCAGACGCCGACGGTGACGACGATCGCCATCCGCTTCTTCATCCTCATCATGACGCAGAGCCCCTTTCTCCTCGACGCCGTGGGGCGACGGGGACAGCTCACGCGGTGCTCGGTGGGAGCGCGAAACCCGCGCTCGGACCATCTCGTCGCTCCGAGAACTTAAGCACGATTGCGGTCGCCACAAGCGGCATGTTTCGCGCGGTCATCGGCGTACTCGGCCGCGGCTTCGACATGGAGCACGCGGACGCAAACGCCGTCATCATCGTCCTGCCACGCGGTGCCGGAGTCGCTTGTGGAGAGGAGGCAGGACGCGAGTCGGGTTTTGCGAGATGCCAAACCGCACCCGCTTCTACTCCTTGTTTCGATGCGTTCGATCCGCCGACGGCCGCGGAACCGCTGCTCCCTCGCCTTGGCACCTGCGGCCGACGCCACCGTGAGCGGTGGCCCGCGGCTTGCTCAGTCGCGTCGACTCACCGTGAGGGAGGCGTCCATTGGTTCGGTTCGGCGAGATCGAGTTCCCTCGGACGTTGGCGCGTCTCCGGAACCAAGCAGCGCTTGTCCGCTCCCTCCTCGACGAGGTTGACCGCGTCGCGGCCCGAGAGCCAGGGGTTCATCGGTCCCGTGCCCTCGGGGCGCAGATCGCGGAGGAGTTCGGACGCCTTGGCTGCCGAATGCTAGAGTGCGCCGCTGTGGCTGCGGCGAGCGCGCGTCTTCACACTGACCCCCCGCACGACCTATCTGCCGTTCATGACGTCCAAACGCTGTCCCCACTGTAGCGAAGGGTCCCTTCGGCGATCCCGGCGCCGCGGCATGGAGAGAGTCCTCTCGTGGCTAGGCCTTTTCCCGTTTCGCTGCGAAGATTGCGGCGGACGAATGTGGCGATTTGCTCCGACCGAGCTTCGCCGCCCGTAGACGCGGCCGCGCCACGTGCAGCCCGCCTAGGTCCCTTGCAGAAATGCGTCGGGAGGCTGCGATTCGCCATGCGCCGGCAGGATCAGCCGGAACGTACTGCCCTTGCCAATCTCGCTGAGAACGTCGATTCGTCCGTCATGACCTTCGACGATGAGGCGCGCGATGTATAGGCCGAGGCCGAGCCCCTCCGCCTGCGCCTTCCCCGTGGTCGCCCGGTAGTAGCGGTCGAAGAGCTTCTTCGCAGTCTCCGGCGCGATGCCGATGCCGCGATCGACCACGTCGAGACCGATGCGACTCCCTTCGCGAAAGAGACGAAGCCCCACGGGCGACCCCTCCGGAGAGTACTTGAGCGCGTTCGTGAGGAGGTTGACGACACAACGTTCGAGTTGCGGTGCGTCCGCAAGAACGGTGTAAGGGCCCTCGTCGTTCGCTTCGATTGCAATTCGGTGTGCGCTCGCTTCGTCCATGCGCTCTACGACGGCGGCGACGAGCTCCAGGAGGTCGAGCGGCATCCGGCGCAGCTCGGCGGCGTGCAATTCGAGGCTCGTCGCATCGGTGAGCTCTTCGAGCATCGCCTTCATTCGAACAGCGTTCCGTTCGATGCGTTGAGCGACGCTTGCGGCCTCGGCGAGCCCCTTCTTCAGCATCGACTGCTTCAGTACTCCGGAGAATATAAGGACGCTGCCCAGGGGGTTGCGAAGATCATGGGAGATGAGTGCCGTGTATTCTTCCCGTTGCCGCTCGAGCCGTCGAAGCTCGGTCACGTCACGAAAGACGACAATCGCCAGCGCGACGTTGCCGCTCGCGTCTCTCACGCTCGTGCCCGTAGACACGACATGACGCGGCTCCGCACGCGAGGGAAGGTAACGAACCTCGTAGCCCAGGAACTCTTCGCCGCGAAGCGCACGCCCGAGAGGGCGCGCTTCGCCGCTCAAGGTTTGCCCCTGCGCGTCTTCGGCTTCAAGGCCGTCGAGCGCTTCAACGGTGAGGAGCTCGTCACCGTCGATACCCAGGATCGTGCGCGCTGCCCCGTTGAGCATCCGGATGCGGCCGTCCCGTTCGGCAATGATGACCCCCTCGCTCAACCTCTCGAGCAGCGCGTTGAGCTGGGCGCGTTGAGTCGCCTCTGCCTCCGCGAGTTCCTGCTCGCGAACGCTGCTCACCACCAAGCGCTCGTTGACCGTACGCAGCGCCGTCGCATTCTGCAGGAACTCTCGGCGCCTGAGCATCTCAGCGGTCGTATCCCTCACGTTCACGATGAGGCCGCATACTCCTCCACTCGCTTCGTGCAGCGGCGAAAAAGTGTAGCTGAGGCAACCCAGCCTGCCGTCCGCGAAGTGGTGTTCGTGCTCGAGCGACGACTCGGGAACCCCCGACGCATACACGCGGTCCGGCAGGGCCACGTCGACATCTCGAAACACGTCCCCAAACGGCAGCGACGTTCGAAGGCGAGGCTGGCTCGTGAGCTCGCAGACGCGGGCGTTCATGTACTCGACGGCGTGCGCCCGTCCGTGCGTCAACGCGAAGCCGTCCGAGGACAGCTCGAGCAGGTCTCGCCACAGCAGCGAAGTCGGAAAGTCCTGCGGCGGGAACGCCCTGGGAACGTCTGGACGAGTTGGGTGGTTTGGCACGATCCTCGGTCCCTGACCAGACTGTCTTAGGCCTTGGCTCGGAACTTTGCCACGCCTCTTCGCCGGAGCGTCCTTGTGTAGTCCAGCTGCCGCAAGCGCTCCAGAGCCCGCGACAGGGCCTTGCCTTTCAACCCTGCGGCCCGCGAGAGCTCGCCGGCGGTCGCTTCGCCGAGCTGGCGGAGCGCACGCAAAAGCGTTGCCTCGTCCGAGGTCAGGCCGGGCAACGCGAACGGCGCAGCTGGTTCATCGGCCCGGACGACGGGCACCCCGGTCAGGATGCTTCGGTAGCGATGCTCCGACTCGCCCACGACGATTCCAGAGCGTTCGATCGCATAGCGACGGACGGCGGCGTCGTGATCGCTGCTTCTCATCTTGACGACAGCGAGCACCTTCGCGAGCTTGCCCTCGAGCTCAACGTACCGCTGCAGGACGAGGACGTCGGCCAAGAACTCCGTGATGTGCGGCGAGAGAGCCAGCTCGACGAACGACTGCACGAGGTCGACCGTCATGAGCACGGTGACGCCGAGGCCTGTCAGCGCCGTAATCGTACGGAAGATCGACTCGCGAATGTCGTCGCGATGGGAGGGCGCCAGCGCCAGCTCGAAGCCGGACAGGGAGTCGATCGCGAGCCTTCGCGCGTCCGTCCGCTCGACGGCGCCGCGTACGGCGGCGAGCGTCTCGTCGACGGTCAGATCGAGCGACCGAAGGTAGATGACCTCGACGGTCCCCTGTTCGATGAACTTCGCGAGCTTCGGACCAAAGGCCTCCGCCCGCGCGAGGTACTCTCCCGGGTGCTCCTCGAAGACCGCGATGATTCCGCATTCCCCGGCCTCCGCTCCCGCCGCGATGAAGTGCCGTGCAAAGAGCGACTTGCCCGACCCCGACGGCCCCACGAAGAGTGCAGACTCCCCGGCGGGAATGCCGCCCCGCATCATCCCGTCCAGACCCTCGATGCCCGTGGATGCTCGCGCGGCGCGTTCCCGGGGCGCGCGCTGCCCGGCACGAGGCAAGATCCTAGGGAAGATACGGATACCCTCCGACGAGATCAGGAACGTGTGAAGCCCGGGCATCGTGGCGCACGCGCGCATTTTCGTGACTTGCATCCGCCGCACGCACGCGTTGCGTTCGATGGACTGGGTGAGCCAGAAAATCCCGTCTGCGATGGTGAAGATGGGGTTGCTGCTCGACTCCTCCGCCTCGTACTCGCCGACGAGAAACGTCGTCGCTTGCCAGCCCGTCAGGTGCAGCGCGAGGCGCTGCACGAACTCCTGGAGTTGAGCTTCCGAAGTGCTCGCGCGCGCGACAGTGCGGAACGAATCGACAACGACGATGCTCGGGTGGACCGACTCGACCTCGGCGAGTATGCGCTTCATCACGCTATCGAGATCCTGATTCAAAGCTTCGGAGCTGAGGTTTACGAAGCGAACGGCGCCGTTTACCTTGTCTCGATCGAAAAAGCCGTACTGCTGCGCGTGGCGCAGCATCTTGAGCGGCGGTTCGCCGAGCACGGTGAAGTAGAGTGCCGGCGCTTCTACCGTCGCTCCCGAGAAGACGATCTGCTGGGCGAGCGTGGTCTTGCCGGCGCCGGGACCGCCCGCGATCAAGTTGAACGAGTACTCGGGCAAGCCGCCCCCGAGCACGGTGTCCAGCCCAGGGACTCCACTCGGCAGGAGCTGGATCGTCGTCGTCATTCTTTCTCCTCGTCCGTCGGATCGGCGACGGTGTCCCACGCCTCAGGCCAGGCGTCGCGGACAAGATGCATGGCAAGGTCCTCACCGATGAGTACAGCCAGAAGCTCTACGAAGTAGCAGACGACCGCCGCGGTCGCTTCCTGCACCGCGACGGGCCCCTCCCCTCCGTTGAGCCCCGTCAACACTCCGCCAGGACCCGTGCCCACGGCGGCAAGCAAGGGGTGGTCGCGTCGTGCGAGGACGAGCGATCGAGCGAGCAGGACGTCGAACCCGGCTGGGCCGACGAGGTTCGCGAGGGTTCCGTAGAGGCGAGCGGTGATGTCCCCTGCATCGTCGCCGCGCGCGATGGCCGAACCGACGATCGACGTCACGAATCGACGAATGCCGGGACGAGGCTCGATCATCCGCGCTCGCCCATGCTCCCTCGGACCCCTATTTGTCTCGGCTCTGTCCTCGACCCCACCCCGCGTTGCCCCACGAGGGTAACCCGTCGCAGAATGCGCCGCACCCGAGCCGGTTGGAGCCCTTGTCGAGGTCGGTGTGCTCTCAGAATCCGCCGTGCCCGGTTTGGCCGCCATCGCTTGCGGCAGGGCCGCTTGGCCGTTCGGCGATGAGGCATTCGGTCGTCAGCATCAGGCCCGCGACGCTCGCCGCGTTCTGCAGCGCAGTTCGCACGACCTTGACGGGGTCGATGACACCCATGTCAAGGAGTTTGCCGTACTGCCCTGTCGCGGCGTTGTACCCGAAGTCGCCTTCGCCCTCCTTGACCCTCTCGACCACGATGGCTCCTTCCATACCTGCGTTCTGCGCGATCTGGCGGAGCGGCTCCTCGAGGGCGCGGCGAATGATCTGGACGCCGGCCTGCTGCTCCTCCGGAGCCTTCACCTCCTCGAGTACCTTCTGCGCGCGAATCAGGGCCACGCCCCCGCCCGCGACCACCCCTTCCTCCACCGCGGCGCGCGTTGCGTGCAGCGCGTCTTCTACGCGCGCCTTCTTCTCCTTCATTTCCGTCTCCGTCGCCGCGCCGACCTTCATGATGGCCACGCCGCCTACGAGCTTCGCCAGGCGCTCGCGGAGCTTCTCGCGATCGTAATCGCTGGCCGTTTTCTCGACCTGAGCGCGAATCTCTGCGATCCGCCCCTTGATCTTGTCCTTGGCGCCGTCGCCATCGACGACGGTCGTGGTGTCCTTGTCCATCGTGACTCGCTTGGCGCGACCGAGATCGCCGATGGTCACGTTTTCGAGCTTGAGCCCGAGCTCCTCGCTGATGACCTGTCCTCCCGTGAGGGTCGCGATGTCCGTGAGCATCTCCTTCCGGCGATCCCCGAAGCCGGGTGCCTTGACCGCCGCGCACTGGAGCGTGGCGCGGAGCTTGTTGACCACGAGCGTCGCAAGCGCTTCGCCTTCAATGTCTTCGGCGACGATGACGAGAGGCCTCTCCTGTTGTGCGATGACCTCGAGCACCGGGAGAAGATCCTTCATGTTCGAGATCTTCTTCTGGCTGATGAGGATGTATGCGTCTTGGAGCACCACCTCCATGCGCTCGGGATCGGTGACGAAGTAGGGCGAGAGGTAGCCCCGGTCGAACTGCATGCCATCGACGACTTCGAGCGTCGTCTCCGCGGTCTGACCCGCCTCGACCGTGATGACGCCTTCCTTCCCGACCCTATCCATCGCTTCCGCGAGCTTGTCGCCGATCTCCTTGTCACCATTCGCGCTGTTGGCGCCGATCTGCGCAATCTCCCTCGGATCTTTGGTGGGTTTGGCCATCTGCTTCAGAGACGCGACGACGTGCTCGACTGCCTTGTGTGATCGCGGGTCCGCAGCGGAAGAACCTATGGTCGTAGGATTCCGAGGATATCGTCTTCGAGAATGATGAGGCGATCCTCGCCGCCGATCTTCACTTCCGTTCCGCTGTACGTGCCGAACAGCACGCGATCACCGACCTTCACGTCGAGTTTGCGCACCATCCCATTCGCTTTGACTTTGCCGCTGCCGACGGCGATCACTTCGCCCTCTGCGGATTTTTCTTTCGCCGTGTCGGGGATGAAGATTCCCCCTTTGCTCTTCTCTTCTTCCTTCACGCGCCGGACGATGACGCGATCCTGGAGCGGGCGAATCTTGCTCATGGGTCAGTCTCCTCGGGGTGGGAATGCAGCCGGGACAACCGGCAGCCGAAGCGCTGCGATATCCACGTGTCGGCACGGAGAGCGATCTGCACGAATGCGTTCGCGCAGTTGGGGTCGCGTAGCGCGCACACGCTGTCGACCGCGCGCGCAAGACGCGGGCGCAGATCGAGGGCCCGCGGGGGCATCCTCTCCAGCAAGGTACGGTTGAATGTCATTGGCGGCTCCGCCCTCGGCCAGGCGCGGACTCGCGTGCTGGGAAGTCGATGTCCCCTACTCCGCGATCTGGTCCCTCGAGACGCTAGGAGTCGTCTGAGACGTGGGCAGCCCTCGGCCGCGGGCTCGACCGCCTGCGCGCCCGATCTCCGCCATGTGCGCGCGGTCGCGACTAACCGCCTCGCCGCCCTTTCGGCCCGCGGCGCGTGCCTCCTCCGAGTTGAACTCGTGGGCGCGCCCCTGCGTGTGGGCCGCTCGGCCGCCTTTGCGCGCGATCTCGCGGTGCTTGTTGGCATCCATGGACGCGAATCCGCGTCTGGCTTTCGGGCGCTTAGGTTCGTTCGATACGGTCATGGTCCACCTCTTTCGTTGGCGTGCGCGCGGCCGCCCTGCATCGTTCGTGCCCCGGTCCGGTTCGCCAAGAACCATCGGAATCCCAGGGGCGGCGGCGGGGAGTGGCCGCGGCTACCGCCCGGGAGCCGTTCCCATTCTCACTTTGCCTTGGCAAAACGCCGACGAAACCTCGTGGCGCGCGCGCTGTCCGTCGTGACGCGCGTGCCGAGCAGCACCTCCCAGAACGTGGGCCCAACGCACGCTGGGTAAACGACGTATTCCTTCAAGGAATATGGAACATATTTGGGCCACGCTCTCTTCCAAGCGGCACGCGCGCTCTGCCGCAAACAGTCGGGCAAGAAGTCGAACTTCTCCGGCAGCCCGTTGGCGGCGAAGAGATCGTTCAGTCCGGTCACGTGCGAGTTGATGATCACAAGAAAATTGGAATCACGACCGTGAAGGCAAAAGGGATCGCCAGGCCGTTCCACGGCGAGCACGGCGTTTGCTAGCGAGACGCACCGGCCCGAAGCGGATGTCCGGACCCTTGCCGGCGATGTTGGTGTTCCCCTGGTGGCGAACGTTGTGAGCGTACCGCCACGATTCCTCGTCAATCGGGCGTGCAAGATGTCAAAGCCGGCTGCCAAGTCTCCGAAGTCCCCTTCCGCGCACCACCGCGCCCGCTGTCTCCCTGATCGGACTCTCTCCGGTCTAGCGGGCGTCGGTGCCTTCGCGTCCTGCGCGGTCAGGGCTCGCGGAGTCGAGCATCGCAACGGCGCAGGTCACCTCGACCCCACCTACGAGGCCGGGCTGCGCTCGAGCGCGCAGGACCGTGCCCGGACAACTGGCGAGCGAGCATTCGTCACCGGCACATCAAGCGCCAACGCGAGCGCCGAAGAAGCCGGCGAGGAGTTCGTGCTCACCGTGACGAGCGGCGGGAACGGCGATTCCGCAAGCGAAGGCGCGAACGAGGAGCGTGGCGGACCTTTCGTCCAGACCAGCGGGAGCGAAGAGTTCGCGTACGACACGGACGAATCAAACCCTATCGACGCTACGCGCGAGCCTTTCCCCTTGAGCTGAGCTGAGCGGGTACGTCGCAGGCAACCGTGCGGTGCTCAGAGGCTGCGGCTGCTCATCGCCGCTGAGTCTCCCACCCGGCTCAGATCGGCCGGGGTAAGAAGCGAGCGGATGCGCAAGACTTCAGCCACGCTTGGCCGCAACCGTCGTTGCGCATGTTGGCATCTCGCGGCGACGCGGGTCGCATTCTGCGAAGGGATTCTCGATCGTGTCTTGCCGCTAGGGACCGCGGTTCGGAAGCTGTTTGCCTAGGGGCGACCTCGCGCCTGCCTGGACCTACTTATTCGCGTCAGCACGTTGGTGCGTCATCGTCGATTCCCGATTCGCTACGCGGGTGGCCACGTCGTCGATCACCCCGACGGCCCGCCTCTTGCAGAGACGGGCGCGTGCTCGCCAACCTGCTTCTGAGCCCGCGCGCCGTCGCCGGGGCGGTCCTCATCGCGTCGCTGGGAGCGGCCTCGCACTCGGCGCTCGGCTACACGATCAAGAACGAACTGTCGGCCGGCTGCCACGAGGAGATCACGAC
>CALKVG010000163.1 GCA_937998045.1 uncultured Myxococcales bacterium | reverse complement strand
TACACGCGTAAGATCGTCGGCAGCGTCAGATGTGTATAAGAGACAGGCAGAGAGACCGGGCCGGCGCCGAGCCCGCGCAGCGCGCGACCGACGACCCCGCCGTTGCCGTCGAGCATCCACATCCAGAGGAGAGCGACCGAGACCCAGCTCACGACGTACGCGCTGAAGATGCTCGCGCGCACCCACGCGAAGACCCGCCCCGGCCGATCGAGCAAGAGCGCGAGAGCCAGGCCGAGCGAGACCGTGCCGGCTACGACGATCGCGCTGTAGGCGATCGTCCGGCCGGCGATGCCCAGGAGATGTCCGTGCGCGGAGAGAGCCGCGTAGTTCTCGCCGCCGACGAACCGAGCCGGGGTGAGCAGATCCCACGAGAAGAAGCTCTCGTAGACCGCGACGCCGATCGGGACCACGAAGAACAGGACGAGGAGGGCGAGCGTCGGCCCCAGCATGACCCACGGATGCCAGCGCGAGCGCGGGCTCACGCCGGTCGCTCCGCTTCGCGGCGGGCCTCGTCCAGGAGCGCCCGGGCGTCGCTCCCGGTGAGAACCGCCTCTTCGAGGCGCGGCTCGACGATGTCGCGTTCGATGCGAAAGAGCTCCGGAGCCCAGGGCCACGGCGCCACGGCGCCCAGCTGGTCGTACGCGACGCGATCGTTGGGGTGGCGCACGTACCAGCCTCGGTCGAGGAGGCGCTCGACCGCCGGACGCGTCACCGGCATGTAGCCGGTGCGCGTGGACCAGGTGATCGTCTGCTCGACGTCGCACATCCAGCGGACAAACTCCCAGGCCGCCTGCTTCTCTTCGTCGGGCGCCGTGCGCATCAAGACGAACATCGTCCCGCCGGTCGGCACGCTCGCGCGGACATCGCGTGGCAGCGGCGCCGCGACGACGGGGAAGCGCGCGTTGTCCTCCAGGTACCGGACGAACGCGGTGCTGCTCCACATCATCGCGACGCGCCCCTGCAGGAAGCTCTCGTTCGTCGATTGCCACGCCTGGTAGTCCCGGCCGGGGGGCGGCCGCATCACGCCCTCCTCGTGGACGAGGCGCTGCCAGAAGCGCAGGGCCTTCTCGCCGGCCTCACCTCCGAGCGAGGGGCGCCCGTCGGCGTCGACGAGCGCTCCGCCCGCTTGCCCCACCATCGCCACCCAGTACCACCACGAGATGGGCACCTCGAAGCCCCAGCGCACTTGCCCGTCGCTCGCCCGCCGCGTGAGCCGTCGCGCGACCGAGACGAGCTCCTCCCAGGTCGTCGGCGGGCGCACCCCCTCCTGTTCGAGCGTCCGCGCGTTGGCGAACGCGATCGGCGTCGACCGGTTGAATGGGATCGCGACGGTGGGCTGCCCCGAGCCTCCCGCGAACGAGCCCCCTTGCGCGAGCGCGGGGACGAACGGCATCGCCTGAGCGCCCTCGTACGCGTCGAGCGGCTCGAGCACGCCGGCGCGCGCGAGGTAGGGCACCACCTCGCAGACGACGTGCGAGAGCGCGGGCGCCGCCCCGGCGGCGAGCGCCGTCCGCAGCTTCGCCAGCGCCTCGAAGTAGTCCCCCTGATGCACCGCACGGATCCACACGCGTGACTGCGACTCGTTGAACCTCGCCACGAGCTCGAGGAGGACCTTGCGCACCAGGTCGCCGTAGGCGTACCAGAACGCCACCTCGACGCGTCCGTTCCGGCGCGCGGCGCGGCGCCGGGGCGCACAGGCGCCCGAGCCCATGGCCGCGGGCCCGAGGAGCGCGGCAGCGGCAGCTGCATGAAGAAGGTCGCGACGCCCGATCACACGTGCCGGGAACGATACCAGCCTTGGCCTCGCGGACGATGTGCGGTACATCACGAGCGCGCGGATGCGAGGAGCCGTTCGATGGGGAATTCTCGCCGCGGCAGCCATCTGGGCCGCTCCGGGGCCCGCGATCGCCGACGATACGGACACGCGCGAGGCCAAGGAACGCTTCGAGGAGGGCCTCGCCCGCGCCCGCGCCGGCGACTGGGAGGGCGCGCGGCGCTCCTTCCAGCAATCGATGGCCGTCGTCCAGAGCCAGGCCGCGCTCTTCAACCTGGCGCTCGCCGAAGAGAAGTGCGCGCGCCCCGTGGAAGCGCTGACGCACTTCAAGGAGTACCAGCACAAGTATCCGCTCGAGCAACAGGAGCGAGTGCAGGCTCAGCGGCACATCGGCGAGTTGTCGGCGAAGGTGGGGCATATCGACGTCGAGGCCCCCAGCGGCACGGTGCTGACGCTCGACGGCAGCTTTAACGCGGGGACGGCACCGCTCACCGAGCCACTGGACGTCGCACCGGGCCACCACACCCTCGCCGCGAAGCTCTCCGCCGGGACCCAGGCGCTCGAGGTCGACGCCGTCGCCGGCCAGGTCGCGCACGTGGCGTTCCCCGCGGGCGGCGTCGTCGCGCAGCCGGCAGCGCCCGCGAACGACGGCGCGGCCGCCGAGGGGACGCCCCGGGGCGTCGCGCCGACCTCCGGTCCGGCTGCGGCGGAACAACCGGCGGCAGGAGGACGGCGCGGCGGAGCGCGCGTCGTTGCGGTCGCCGCGATCGGCGGGACGGCCCTCGTCGCCGGCGCGCTGGGTCTGTACTTCGGAGCGCAGTCGAACTCCGACGGAGACACGGTCGCTTCCCTCCAGAAGAGACCCGATTGCAAATCGGGTTGCGCGGCGCTGCAAAGCGCTGTCGATTCCGCCAACAGCGAGCACATGGCCGCAGACGGGTTGCTCGTCGGCGCGGGCGTGCTGGCCGCCACCGCCGTGGGGGTGTGGGTGTTTTGGCCGCGAGCGCCGGGCGCCAGCGCCTCCGCGGTCCGCGTCGTTCCCGTCGCGGGGCCCGCGGGCGCCGGTGTGACCGCGGTCGGCGCGTTCTGATCGGGCCCACCTGACGCGCGCTATCCCTCGTCTTCTCTGAGGAGCCCCGCCTCGCGAGCGCGCGCACGGACTTCGTCCTTCACCAGCTGGAATCGCTTGCGCAGCCTCGCGGCGACTCGTGTGAGCGCGTCGTCCGACGAGTCGTCGGGGAACAGGACCCGAGCGATCTCGTTCCAGCTCATGTTCCGGTCCACCCGGAGCACGAGGAGCGCGCGGTCGTCTTCCGGGAGCGCGTCGCGGATCGCCGCGAAGCGATCTTTCACCTCGGTGCGCAGATGGGGAAGCGTGCGCGAGCGGATCGACGCGGCGACGTCGGTGATCTCGGAAATCGCCAGGCGCCTCCCCGCGCGCCGGTCGGGCGAGCGTCGAAAGCGCGACGCCGCGTGGCGCGCCAGCACGTAAAACCACGTACGAAGCGACGAGCGTCCCTCGAAGCGCGGGAGCCCGACCCACAGGTCCTCGCAGGCCTGCGAGAAGACATCGGTCGCGTCCGCCTCGTCGCGGAGCAACGTCACGAGAAAGCCGAGCACCTCCGGACCATATCCCTCGACGGCCAGCGCACCGGCCGCGCGCAGGTCCCCTGACTGCATCGAGCTGCGAATTTGCTCCTCGAGTTCCACGTACTCGCCGTACATCGTAGCGCGCCTGGCCGCGCCCGGTCACCTGCACACCGAGGCGCGCCCCCGGTCACCGGCGCCCAAGGATGGTCGATCAGCGCGCGGCGTACTCCGAGAGAACCAGCCGCACCTCACTTACCTGGTCGGGGCGCCGCCCTCGTTCGCGGGAGAGCATCCGCGTGACGAGATCGAGGATGGGTAGCGGCAGTTGGGGGGCTCGCTCGGCGATGGGAACGACTCCGTCGCCCAGCACCACCTTGTAAACGTCGCCGACGGTCTTCGCCACGATGGGCCGCGTTCCGGAGAGCGCCTCGTACAGAATGGCGCCGATCGCCCAGATATCGGCGCGGTGATCGACGTCCTTCTCGCCGAGAAGCTGCTCGGGCGAGATGTAGAGCAAGCTGCCCACGATCGCGCCCGCGGCGGTCGTCGCGCCCGTCCGTGCCGCGTCTCCCTCCGGGGAGGTCAGCTTCGCGATGCCGAAGTCGAGGACCTTCGCCGTGATGCCCGGAGCCGAGGACGCGAGGAAGATGTTCTCCGGCTTGAGGTCGCGATGCACGATGCCGAGCGCGTGCGCGCACTCCAGAGCGCCGCACACGTCGCCGAGCATCCGGGCGAGCTCGGGGAGGGGGACGGTCCGCTCACGAGCGAGTCGTGCGGCGAGCGTCTCGCCCTGGAGGAGCTCCATCACGATCACCGGAGAGCCGTCTTCGAGCTCGAGAAGATCGTGTATGGCGACGATGCTCGAGTGCGCGACGGCGCGCGCGGCGCGCGCCTCGCGCAAGAACCGGCGAGCCATGTCGTCTTGCGGGCCGGCGCGCTTCAGGAACTTCAGCGCGACGGGCCGTCCGGTCGCGACGTGCTCGGCCTCCCAGACGACGCCCATCCCTCCCTCGCCGAGGCGACGTCGCAGGACGTGCCCCGCGACGACGTCCCCCGGCGAGAGCGGCACCCCGACGCGACGCGGCTGCACCGGCGGCGCCCGCGCCACGTTGCGGAGCAGGCTGTCGCCGGCATCCTCTTCGTCGTCGTCGTCATCCGGAGAGAGGTTCTCGTCCTTCGATTCCGGCTCCACCACATCTTTGATGGTACCCGGACGGATCGCGCGCGGCCCATCCTCTTCGTCCTTCCCCGCGACCCCTCAGAAAAAGTCCGCCATCCAGGGCGCGGGTCCGGCGAAGAGGGCGCTCGCGCGCGCGAGCTCGGCGGACGGCCCGTCGCACAGCCCCGCGACGCGCAGCTCCTCCGCGGAGAGAAAGCCGCTGTAGAGCGCGGACAGCCCGCGGACGTCGATGGCCAGCGCCCCGGTCCCGCCCTCGCGGACGTCGACGCGGCCGTCGGCGACTTCGACGACCCAGCGGCGCGCGTTCTCGCGCAGCAGGGCGTCGCGCACGTCCAGGTGCAGCTCCCCGCGGACGAGCGGCGACCATCCTCTCTCCTCGAGCGCGGCCCGGACGTCGACCACGCGGAGCATCCACCGGAGCAGGTCGGCGACCTCGTTCTTCTCCTCGCGCGCGAGCATGAAGAGCGCGTCGCCCGGCCCGCTCACGATCGTCGCCGAGCGCACCGTCGACCGGTGGTCGGCGAGGAAGCGCAGAATGCGGCGACCCGCGGCGGCGGTGTGAGCGACGACGTCGCGCACGACGATTTCCATCGGCTGAAGGGGCGCGGACGCCGGCCGCTGCGACATTGCGACGTAGCCCTCGGCGCCGTTCTCGCCCTGGACCACGTAGGCGCGCGCCTCGTCGCCGATGGGATCGAGCACGCGATCCCAGAAGTACGCGGTGCGATCGATCGCGCCCGAGAGGCCCCGCGCACGCGCGTCGTACAGGCCGTGCATCGCCGCGACGTCGCCCTCGCCCTGCGCGGCGCGCATCTCGCGTTCGGCCGCACCGCCTCGCAGCGGCGCGAGCGCGAGGCGGTAGGTGATGCGGGTCCCCGCGGTCTCGTATCCCGCGGCGCGGTACAGCGGGAACGTCGCCGGGTAGAGGCAGGATAGGGCGACGTGCTCGCGGCTCGCCTCCTCGAGCACCGTCCGCATCAACTCCGCCGCGATGCCGCGCGATCGGTGCTCGGGCGCGATCGCCACGAGGTTGATTCCCCAGGAGCGCGCGGTGCGGCCGCCGAACCAGTGGCCCATCGGCAGGACCCCGAGACCGCCGACGATTTCGGTCCCTTGGCGGACGAGGCGGAAGTTGCCCGCGCCGACTCGCGCGGTCACGAAGGGCCAGCGCTCGCGCGGGAAGCCGAGCGAACCCGAAGCGATGACGCCGAAGCGGGAGAGGTCATCCTGGTCGGCGGGCGGCGCGATGTCGAGGGCTTCGGCCATGGGTACGGGATTGGAACAGGAAGGCAGGTACGCCGGCTAGTACAACTCGCCGCGCAACAGGCGTGCCGGAGCCGCGCGTTTTTCGCCGCGAGGGGGCTACGAACGCCCGGCCGCCAGCAAGATGAGCGCCGCGATCTCTTTGGCGTGCGTGATGATCGACAGGTGGCTCGAGTCGACCTCGATCGTCCTGGCCTTCATTCGCCCGGCGAGGAAGCGCTGAAGCTCGGGCGACGTCGTTCGATCGTGCTTCGAGACCGCGTAGTACGACGGCTGCGACCGCCACGCCGCGTTCGTCGTCTTCGACGCGAAGAGCGTGTCGGCGATCCGGCCCTGGACCGCCGCGTCGCCTCCGCGTCGTCCGCCAGGGACGTGAGCGGGTTCTGTACTGCCGTCGCCCTCATCCCGGCCTGCCGAAGAAGCGCGACCACGTTGGACCACGAGGAGCCGTCCGCGTAGGCCCCGTGAACGAGGAATACGCTGCGGACGCTGTCGGCCCAAGCACGTTTGGAGCGACCAAGAAATGCGAGCGTCCCGCCGGCGAGGATGGCAGAGGAGAAAACGCGGCGACTGATCATGATCCTTCCTTCCGTGAGATTCGTGCGCCGGCAACGGCCCGTTCCTCGAGCGGACAGGACGCGCGGCGACCTATCGAATGCGAGTAACGTTCCTCTGCGCCTTGGGTTTCGCGCGACGAGGCCGGCTCGTTCATCTTTCTCGACCGCGGGCGTCCTCGACCGGTTCCTCCATGTCTCGCGGGGATTCCCGGCCTTCGGCTTCTGCCAAGCATCGACGTGGAGGGAGGGAGCGGCGCAAGCGCGACGGATCCATCGTCAGCGCACTCCCAGCGCTCCGGCAAAGAGTCCTCCGGCGGGAGCCACCTCGACCTTGGGCTCCTGGTCCATGAGGGAGCTCACCTCGCGCTGAAACGCCGCCCGCGCCAGACGCAGTCGTGAGCGCACGGTTCCGAGCGGGATGTTCAGCAGACGCGCGATCTCCGTCCCCGACAGCTCGTCCAGCTCGAACATGACGAAGATCTCCCGCAGCTTCTCGGGGATCTTGTCCAAGATGGATGGGAGCAGCTGGGACAGGTCCCGGGAATCGAGCCGATGCATCATGCCGTCGCTGAGCTCTCCGCGCTGAGCGATCTCGCGCTCGTCGACGAGGACCTCGAACCGGACGCGAGCGGAACGCAGGTAGTCCCTCACGACCAGCCTGCAGATCGAGTAAAGCCACGTGCTCAGCTCCGAGCGTGCCTCGAACCCGGGAAGCTGACGGTGCACGATGATGAACACGTTCTGCGCCAGATCCAGCAGGTCGGCGTCGCGGACGCGCATCCTGTTCAGCGCTCGCCAGACGAACCCGAAGTGCGTCCGGTACACCTGCTCGAAAGTCGCCGAAACCGCGGACGTGGCGTCGTCGTCAGCGCTCATGCTTGCCATTTCGGACTCACTGGGTGCCCGGGACCTGCCTCACGCGTACAGGCTGCGTATGGGGCCGTGGCGACCTTGGTGGTCTCCAGGTCGATCTCCGCGGGCCAGCCGACGTTGCCGAGGAGGCTTCCCTAGCCTGCTCGGTCCGGCGCTGGAGCTCCCTCGGCCGGGCGCGTACCGGGCTCCGCCGGTGAGGCGTGCATACATCCCGAAAGACGTCCTTCCGGATGGACAATGACCACGACCTTCGAGGCCGGCTCACGAAATCGAGCCTGCGCATACGAAGCACACCGAGCGTGCTGCTCACACACAATGTGTGCCAACCAGATTGAGGCCGGCCACTCTCGGCTCTCGGGAGCAGCAGGAAGAGGCGGGAGCAACAGGAGGAGGCGCACGACCGCTCCTCGCGCCTCGTCTTCGCTACAAATTCAGGACCGTGCGTGAGGCCCGCGTGGGGACCGGCCAGGTATGCGCAGGCTGCGTCATCTCCGGGCGCGCTTCCATCGCGCGCCTGGCGCGCAATGGCGTCTTGCGGCGCGACAACGCCGTCGCTTCACCCGTCTGCCACGAGCTGGCGGCCCAAGGTGGTCCCTTCCTGGACAAAGATGCTCCGCACCCACCCAAGGGTGGGATCGTCATGAGTCCGTTCGTGCCATATGGCGGAAACGACGAAGGTCAACGACCTGAGCGGCGGAGGCATGGCGAGCATGGTCAATCCTCCCGAGTCCGCCACCGCCTCTGCAATTCGCTCGGGCAAGAGCGCTACGAGGTCGCCGGAGGCCAGCAGATGAGGCGTAAGCAGAAAGTGTGGCATGGTGATCGCGATGTGTCTGTGCAATCCCAGTTCCGCCAGCGCATCGTCCACAAGGCAACGTTCGTTGCCGTGCGGTGCGACCAAGGCATGGGACGCATCGGCGAACTGCTCGATGGTGAGCTCTCTTCCTTCGAGCGGGTGGCCCCGACGGACCACACAGGACAGGCATTCGTCAAAGAGCTTCTGAACGAAGAGGCCAGGTCCCTCATCGGACGCTCGTAGAGAAGTGATCGCCAAATCGACCGCGCCGGAGGACAACGACGCACGAATGTCGTCGGCGGGCGAAGAGATGCGTACCTCCATCGCGGGCGCCAGGGCGCGGAGCCTTGCGAGAACCCGAGGCAGGAGAACGAAACCGACGTAATCGCTGCTCGCAACGGCAATGCGAACTTGTGCGTTCGTCGGGTCGAATGGTTCGCGCAGGGAAAAGGCTCGGGCGCTGTCGTCCAGGATTCGTCGCACCGGCACGACCAGCGCGGCTCCGCGCGGCGTCGGCACCATTTGTCCTGCTTTGCGAACAAGAAGCTCGTCGCCGGTCAGGGTCCTCAATCGCGCGAGGGCGTGGCTCATCGCGCCCTGAGTAATTCCCACACGCGATGCCGCCCGGGTAACGCTCCGCTCCGCAAGAAGGGCATCGAGAGCGTAGAGGAGATTCAGGTCAAACCGGTTGAGCGGAGCCGGCAACCCGACCGCGCGAGCCATTTGCTCGCATGTCCGCATTCGGCGAATCATCCGGCTAGACCCGGTGTCAGCTTGCACCGAAAACCGGTCAGCCGTAGATGCCACTTATGGTGCCCGTATTCCACATCGGATCGCCGTAAACAGTCAGCGCGCTGTAGCCCCACGCCTGGGCCGTCGTCACCCAGAAGTCGCTGACATAGGGCGGCGGCCCTTGGGCGTATTTGCCCGTCGGCGAGAATTGCGCATTCGTAGACGCGTTCCCAAGTTGAAGGTAACTGCCGCCGTTCAGCTTCAGGAACTTTCCTCCGAAGACGAGCAGCGGCATGTCAACCGCTCCGTGAGCGTTCCCGTCGCTCACCTCGCTCCAATAAACCACGAGGGTGTTGTCGAGGAGCGAGCCGCCGCCGATGTCCTGCGTGGCGCTCATTTCCGCGAGAAGCTCTGCGGTCCTGTCGCAATAATATTTGTCGATGATGTACTGAGCGTCGACGGCATCGCTGCCACCCTGCATGTGAGATATATCGTGGTGCCCATCGGGATTGCTCATGGGATTGCCGTTGGGGTCGACGTATCCGGCCAACGCGGGATCGCTCAAAACGCCCGGCGGCATGAACTGGATTTGCGAGTTGCCGTACCCGAAAGTAAACGAAATGACTCGGGTGAGGTCGCACATGAACATCGTCTTGATGATCTCCTTGTGCTGCTCCCACATCGGGTACGTCTGCTGATTGAGCGAGCCCACGTTCTGGACGCCGCCTTGACCGGAGCCACCGCTGAACATGGGCGGGGTCGGAGACAGCGGTCCGCCCGGGAACGATGGCGGCCTGCACACCGGACCGGTACCGAGCGCGGCCAAGCTCATCTCCAGCTGCCGAATGGCGGCGATGTGCGTCTGGACTTTGGGAAGCTGTGACGCTGGGACCCGAGTCTGCAGATTCGACAGACCTCCCAACGCGAAGTCGAGCACGCTCTTGTTTTGCGCAGCCGCCTGAGCCATCTGAGCGGCGCTCATGTTCATCACACCGGATGCGAAGTAGTTCATGAAGGCTGCGGCGGGACTCGACTCCGGCCAGAGCGGCGTGGGCTGCGATCCGCCAAGGCCCTTTGCGTACGACGTCACTTTCAACGCATGCAAGTCGTTCGCTTGATTCGACGATTCGGTCGATGCGGTGAGCTGCACCGAGGGAAAAGGACACCCCCCGCGGAGTGCAGGAATCTGGCTCAGAAAGAGTTGATCGACGGACTGGTCGGCAGCTGTGATGGTCTTGGAGTTCGGATCGGCCTTCGTGGACGGCGTGGCCGATGCCGACTGTGGCCAGGAGGAAGGTCCGGTATCTTTGACGGGCGGCGTCATCATGGCGAGGAATCCGGAACCGTGCGCGTCGCCGAGCCAAAACTGATTCTTCGGGTTGGTCACTCCTTTCAGCACGACCATGCTATTTTGCAGAGATGCGATCTTGCCATCGGTGAACGAGGACAGAAGGGGAGAAGCCGTCCACCCCGTTGTGCCTCCGGTAGGCCACCATCGGCCGTTGCCGAGAGACGAAGAGCCACAAGGATGATGAATGAGGAGCAGCCTCTGAGGTGCGACGGTCGTTGTCGCGAAGGCCTTGAGAGGCCGCAGCATCGTGGCGAGCGCGGTTGTCCCCGCGGCGGCGAGGAAGGAGCGTCGTGCCAGGCGCGCATGTCGCATCGTCGTTCTTTCCTGTCTGCACTTGCCTAGTCGTTGATGTCGCGAGTGAGAAAAGCGGGAGAAGTGAGAATCGCGGTAAAGAGACCGGGGAAGGAGCCGCTTGCCTCGAAACTGTCCTTGACTGTCTGAAGGTCGCACGACCCTTCTACGTCGGGGCTATGGTCCAGGGTGTACGTCGCGAGATTGTCGACAGCGCAGTCCGAGACTTGCCGTCCGCTGAGGAAAATCTGAGCCACGTCACTGACGCCACTCACCGTCACGGGCGTGGCCGAACCGGAGAGAACACCCGCCAGAATGGTCGCGGAGTCATCGATAGGGCCTCCGGGCGGCGTGGTGGTGGGGTCGGTGGTTCGGTAGCGCCCGATACCGTCATAGCTGAGCGTCACGAGGCCGAACGGATCGAAGCGACCGTGACAGCTGCTGCCGCAAGTCGTGTCGCGCTCAATGGACTGCTGACGCGTGCTGCCCGTGAACGTGGCAGCCACCTGGCCCGCATTCGCCGGCGGAGGCGGAAGCGGCGGAGCGCAGAGCAAGTTGTAATAGACCCAGAGACCGCGATGGATGACGTCGTCACCGACCGCGTTCCTGTTCGATGCCGCCAGAAGCGCCGGTTGCGTGAGGACCCCCGCGTTGTACGCGTTCCCGGTCGGAGTCACCGCCTGCAGCTGCGTCCCCGTGACGGCGGGAAGACCGTAGGCTGCCGCCATCGCTTGGTTCGCGTAAATTGGACCGGCCTTGAACAGGTCGTCGAAGTGACCGTTCCACACGATGTCGCTCAAGTACGCCTGCGAACTTTGGTAAAGCGTGCCCTGAAGCGCTGCGAAACCGGGATACGCGGCAGGGTCCTTGTTGACGAAGGGCAGCGCCTCGAAGTCCAAGTAGTAGGAGACCTTCAATTTCAAATTGGCTTGCACTGCGGGAACCGTCATGAGCCGCGCCACTTGCGCCGCCAAGACGTCCGGTTGGGTGAGCGAACCGTCTTGCGCCTTGGCCCACAGCTCTGCATCTGGAGACGAGTTGAGCATCGCGAAGCTCACCGCGGAGGCGAGCTCGTACGGCGTCAGCTGGATCTTTCCCGTGGCGGTTGCGGCGTTGGTCCCAATCTCGGAGCGATAGAGAAACGCCGGATGAATCAGCATCGCCTCCACGGTCAGTTGCACTTGGCGAGCCTGACCGTTCGTCGCCGCTGAATTGAAGATGGAGATCAGACCCGAGATCTCGTCAGCGGTAACCGGACGGCGCCACACCAAAGGAAGCGTCGACTGCAGGTACTGCTGCATGCATGTCGCATTGACGGCGTTTGCCGCGCACGGCGGCAGCGACGTTAACAAGGCCGCGACCTGATCGGCGGCACGCAAGTACGTCTGGACGGTCGTCGATTCGATCTCGGCACCCTCGTTGTAGGGGTACGCGCCACTGGTGCTCGGAGGGCTCGTGATCACCACGCCAGAGGGGAACGTGACCCCTAACACGTCGTGCACGATGTTTCGGTATTGATCGTCGGAGATCAGCGTCAGCCTCGCTGGGGCAAACGATGCGCCCTGCTTGCACGCGGGGCCGACGCCGGCGTTGGAGCCGGCACCTCCGTCACCAGCGGCACCTCCGGCCCCGCCCCCGAC
>CALKVG010000162.1 GCA_937998045.1 uncultured Myxococcales bacterium | reverse complement strand
GCCCAGCTCACCGACGTGCTGCCGGCCACCGCGATGCGCGCCGACGACGATTGCGACGGCTCCTGCGACGGCCGCACCCCTCCCGCGATGCGGGCGATGCGGCTGGCGAGCTGCTGCGCGTCGGCCGGGGCGAACCTCTCGAGAGCCGCCGCGAGCTGGGCGACCGAGGAAAAGCGCTTCTCGGGCTCTTTTTCCAGGCAGCGCTCCACGGCGCGAGCAAGGTCCTTGGGCAGGTCCGGGCGCAGCTGCACGATGGGACGTGGCGGCTCGGTGAGCACCATGGCCGTGAGCTGCGTGATCGATTCGGCCACGAAGGGCACGCGGCCGGTCAAAAGCTCGTACAGAATGACGCCGAGCGCCCAGATGTCGCTTCGCTCGTCGGCGGCGCGCGTCGAGCGGAGCTGCTCGGGCGACATGTAGTTCGGCGATCCGATGACTTCGGTCGTACGCGTGAGGCCGAGGTCGTTCCCCGTGCGGTCCTTCGAGATGCCGAAGTCGAGCACCTTGACGAGGGCCCGACCGTCGTTGCGCTGCGTGAGAAAGAGGTTCCGCGGCTTCAGGTCCCGGTGGACGATGCCGATCGAGTGCGCCTCCGCCACGGCGTCGCAGGCCTGGAGCACGCAGTCGACGGCGACGTCGGCGGGCAGGGGACCCCGGCTCTCGACGATCGACCCGAGATCGCTCCCCTCGAGGTACTCCATCACCATGTAAGGCGAGCCGGACGACAGCGTCCCCACGTCGAGGACGCGGGCCACGTGGTCGCTCTTCAACCGCACGGCCGCTCGCGCCTCGCGCGAGAAGCGTTCGACGAGGCTGGGGTGCGTCAACCCCTCGGTGAGCATGAACTTCAGCGCCACTCGGGTTCCCAGCTGCATGTGGGTCGCCGCGACGACGATCCCCATGCCGCCGACGCCGAGCACCTGGTCCACGCGGTACTTGCCGTCGAGCACCTCGCCGGGCGCGATCGGAACGTTGCCGGGCGAGAGGCTATCGACGTTCATGCCCCGGGGTGGCTCCACGATATCATCCAGCTCAGGCTCTGACGAACGGCAGGTATCGGGGCTCCCACATCTTGGACCGGACGTGGGCGGCGGCGCTGCCGGGCGCCTCGGCGCGGAATTTCGCCGTTCGCGCGACGCCGTCGGCAAAGGCCTGCTCGATGACGCGCGTGGCGACGCGCGCGGACACCTCGCGAATCTCCTGGACGGGCGGATAGATCTGGCCGCTGGCCAGGTGGCGTTCGGCGACGTAGGCCGCCAGCGCGTAAGCGGCCGCGAGGACCATCCCGTCGGTGATCTCGCTCGCCTCCGACAGGATGGCGCCGAAACCCAGCCCCGGGAAGATGAACGCGTTGTTCCCCTGCCCGATGGTCACTTCGCGGTCGCCGACGCGGACCGGATCGAACGGGCTGCCCGTCGCGACGACCGCGCGACCTCCCGTCCACGCGAGTACGTCGGCGGGGCAAGCCTCGCTGGAGGACGTCGGGTTCGATAGCGGGAAGACGACAGGGCGCTCCGTATGGGAGGCGACGGCTCTCACGACGGGCTCGGTGAACGAGCCGGGCTGTCCGGAAAGGCCGAGCAAGACCGTGGCACGCGACCGGTCCACGACGGCGCCGAGATCCAAGGCACCGGCGCCCCAGTCCGCGACGCGCGCAGCCGGCTGCGCGAACGGTCGCTTGTAGTCCTCCATCGCGCGGCCTTCGACGAGCAGGCCCCTCGAATCGAGCACGAACACGCGCGCGCGGGCCTCCGCGACCGACAGCCCCTCGCGGACCATCCCCTGCTCGATCGCCCGAGCCACTCCCACGCCCCCGGCGCCCGCGCCGTGGACGACGACGACCTCGTTCGCGAGCTTTCGCCCGCGCAGAGCGCACGCCCCGACGAGGCCGGCGAGCGCGACCGCGCCCGTGCCCTGGATGTCGTCGTTGAACGACGGGAGCCTCTTGCGATAGCGCTCGAGGACGTCGAAGGCAGTGTCCTTCGAGAGGTCCTCCCACTGGAGGACGGCGCGGGGCCAGCGCACGCGGACGGCTTCGACGAACTTGTCCATGAAGGCGAGGTACTCGCCGCCCCGCAGCCTCTTTTGACGTGCGCCGAGATACGCCGGGCTGGCCAGGAGGTCCTCTCGATCGGTGCCGACGTCGAGCCCTACGGGCAGCGAGCGGTACGGGCTCACTCCGCCTGCGGTGTAGAGGGCGAGCTTGCCGATGGCGATGGCCAGTCCGCCCCATCCCTGGTCGCCGATGCCGAGGATGGCCGACGAGTCGGTCGCGACGATGATGCGGACGTCGTCGAGGATGCAGTTCTCGGCGACGCGGGCCGCGCGATCGATGTTGTCCGTCGAAAGCGAGAGCCCTCTCGCGTTCTGGTAGATCGTCGACGCGTTCTTGACGGCGTCCCCCACCGTCGGCGTGTAGATGATGGGCAGCATCTCCGCGAGGTGTCGCTCGAGGAGCGCGTAGAAGAGGATCTCGTTTCTCTCCTGGAGCGCGCGGAGATTCGAGTACTTCGCGAGCGGCGTGGGCTCGCGACGGAACGAAGCGTAGGTGCGCTCGAGTTGGCGCTCGAGGGTGGAGACGCGCGGGGGCAGAAGACCGTCGATGCCCAGCGCGACGCGCTCCTCGAGAGGAAAGGCGGTGCCCTTGTTGGTATACGGCAGCCGAAGGAGCGAGGCGCCGTCGACGTGGACCCGTAGCGCGACTTGCCCCTGGGCGTCGCGGACGGTCTCGAAATACCGGGACAGGCGGGCCATGGCGGGTGAGCCTCTCACGTCAGGGGGGCGAGGGGTAGGCGCGCTGCACGTAGCAGAACCCCTGGGACCCGCCGAATCGGCCCTGTGCGCTTTGATCGTACTTGGCGAAATCCTCGTAGTCGCACAGCCCATCCCGAGAGGCGTCGCCGCTGCAGCGCCGGACCGGAGCGGGATCGTAAGCCATGGGGCCCGAGCGCCGGCCGCCATCCGGGCTCGAGTAGGCGGGGTCGCAAGTGCGCCATGGCAGCGGGTTGCCTTGCTTGTCCGTGAATGCCTCGAAGTCGACGCCCCCGGTGTCGTCGAGGTGTACGGTCGGGACGCCGCCCTCGGCCTGTGCGCCGACGACCTGCGCAGCGAAAGGATCGAAGCGCGCGGGTGCGTTGGGTCGCGTGCTCTCGCCGAACGGCGCGTCGACGCGAAGGGTCAGCTGCACCGTGGCATATCCCCTCGACGGCACCGCGAATCCACGTCCGGTGATGGCGGCGCCGCTGTCGGCGTCCGCGGCGTCGTCTCCGGCGTCGCTCGCGTCGGCCGTCGCGCCGGCGTCTACCTCGGCGCTTTCGCAGTTGATCCAGCTCGTCTCGACGTCCCCTGCGTGAAGCCCACCCGAACGTGGCTTGAAGCACAAATCGAAGCTCACCGTCTTCGGGACGAGGCCGAACTCCGCCTCCGTCCCGGTTCCGACGGGTGCGCCGCCTCCACCGGCGTCGAGCGCTTGCGGCGCGCCGTTGCAGAGCCCCTTGTCTCCGCTGTACACCGCCGTACCCACGTAGAGAACGACGCACCCTTGCGCGACCATCCGGCCGTACGCCGCGCGGCCGTCGTCGTCCAGGTTGACGTCGAGCGCGTTCGGCGTCGCGACGACGGCGCTGAATCCGATCGCGAGGCGAGTTCCGTCGGTCGGAAAGGGCATGTCCCCGTTCAGGTTCTCGCGCGTCAGCACGCCGAACGCGATCGCGCGGTCGCCCGGTTCCTGGCCGTCGACGTAAGGCCATCCGTTGCCGTTCTGATGAAGATCGATCGCCCACGGCCCGTCGATCTCGGCGACGGCCTTTCCGTGTTGCGACGGATCGTCAGGGACGAGGTTCGGGCTCTCCCAGAGCGTGACCCTGTCGAGCGTGGCGATGACGTGCGTGAAGTCGACCTGCCAGCCGTCGGCGAAGACGTGGTCCGTGGGGATTTGCGCGGGAAAGGGATAGCCGCTCGTGGCCGCGCGCTGTCCGGAGGCGGTCAAGAGCACCTGTCCGCCGTCGAGCGCGCTCGGATCCGGGGGCGTGTTCTTCGCCAGTCCGCCGTCGCCCACTTTTGAGGCGTCGGCCGGAGCGGCATCCGCCGCAGGTCGCGGCGTCGCCGAGCGCGTGCTCGCGCAGGCCGGCGCGGTCAGAGGGGCGAGCAGGGAGGCCGACACCGCCGCGACCCAGACGCCTGCGCGCGCCAGCGCACGCAGACCCGCGGGCAGGTTTGTCGAGCGGGTCCCTTCCATGCACCCATCCTAGACCGTTACGTCTGGGCTGGAGGCGCGCGCGTCAGAACGTCCCGCCCAGGGAGAGCCCGGAGGAGGTTGCGCCCACACGCACGTGCGAGCCCGGCGTCGGCCAGAGGAGAAGCAGCGCGCCGGCAGCCGTCGCGGCGCCGCCCAGACCGAACGCGAGTCCCGCCTGCCAAGACCGGGCCTGCAGCGTTCGATTGACGTCGGCCGCCTGCTGCTGCGACGCATCGGCGGCCAGGCCGGAGCGCTCCTGTTGCGCCGAGAGGACGAGGCCCACACCCGTGGAGACGGCGGCCGCGCCCAGGCCGACGAGGCTCCATCCGAAGACGGGCCGCGACGATCCACGCTCCCGGTCGGCCGCCTGCTCCGGCAGGTCGTCTCCCGATGGAAGCCCATGAACCCACTTCGGTCCGAACGAGAGCGAGAAGATCTTCGCGAAGGCGTTCGCCGCCGCCCCGCGCGTCGCGATCGCCGAATTCGAAGGAGCCAGGTCTTCGACGCGAACGCGCTCGACGCCGATCGGGATCGCGAATTCGGCGTCGTCGTCCAGGCGTCGCAAGTAGAGCGGCAAGGACTGCGCAGGCTCGATGAGCGTGACGTGCTGATCGGGGGCGTTGTGGAACTCGGCGATCTGCACGCCCTCGCTGTTCTCGAGCGTGTAATGAGCGTGCTCTCGCCCGTCGATCTCGATGCGATGTCCGGGGAGGCCGCGCAGATCCACCAGCGCGCCGCCTGCTTGCGGCTCGCGCGCGTATACGCCGGGGCGGAAGCGCTCCGCGGGAATGGCGGCGTTGGCCCTTTGGACGAAAGACGCGATCTCCGCGTACGTCACCAGGCCGTCGCCGTTGGCGTCGGCAGCACCGTACAGCCCGGAGCGCACCTCGTGGCTGAAGATGCCCGCCTCGACGCCCTGCCACTCGTGGCTCTCCCCGGACGGGGACGTCGAGAACAACATTCCCAGATTCGCGCGCGGCCGGATGCCCGGTCGCGCCGCGAAATCGTGCACTTCGCGCCGCTGCCCACCGGGGCCTCGCGCGCTCGCCAGGAGATACGACTGACAGGCGTCGACGATGACGTGGTACTCGCTCGCTCCGACGCGATCGAAGACGAGGTCGTCGAGGTCGCTCCCGAAGAGGCGAGCGTCCTCGAGGGAAAGGTACGCGCGGTCCTTGTCGATGCTGCCGTGGCCGGAGTAGACGACGTATACGATCGTGCGGACGTGCCGTTCGCGCGCGAATCGAACGTCGCTCACCAGCTGATCGACCGTGCGAACCAGCTCGTCGCGGGTTGGTTCGTGGGCCTCGGCGGCGGCCTGCGCGTGGAGGCGCTCGGTGTTCGCGTCGAGGCGAGCGACGAGGTACGTGCGCGCGCCGAGACCACGAAAGAGCTCCTGGTACTTGGCCGCGTCGTCGTCGGCGTACCGGAGGAGCGGCGCGTCCTGATCCACGCTGCGATTCACGCCGAGGATGAGCGCGAATCGCGCCGGCCGGCCGCTGCTCGCGTCCGGGGGGTGCTGCTCCGCCGGCTGAGCGCGAGCCGCCGCCGGCAGCAGCAGGAGCGCAAGCGCGAGCCACGCCGGTGCGAGCGGTGCGCGCCTCACGGGTCCACCCGGAAGGACTGCTCGACGACGTTCACTTGCCCAAAGGCGTCCGCGAACCTGGACTGCAGCGCCCGACCCTCTTGCGCCGCCGAGAGGACTCGTTCGACTTGCTGTACGTGCAGCGGACTCGCGGAAAACGTGGCGACGACTCGGAGCTCGTGCCCATCGAGCGTTTGCGAAATCGCCTCCGGTAGCTCCCGCAGACGAGGTCCTTGCTCGATTCTCACCGAGTCCGGATCTTGCGCCGGCGAGGTCCACGCCGGGTGATACCAGAACACGTGCCCGTGCTCGTCGACCCCGCACACCGCCAGGAACGGATACGCGGCGTGATTCGTGTATGCGAAGGCCAGCTCGTCGCTCGCTCGAATCGTGTCGCGCGCGAGCTCGAACGGAGCTCCCGGTTGCGCGTGGTAGACCTCGAGCGACGCAGCGCTGGGGAGCGTCGAGCCGCGGGCCACGAACTCGCCGTCTGCAATGCGCGTGGCCGGGCGCAGCACGGCCACGAGGCCGCACACGGCGGCTGTCGCCATCAGCGCGCCCACGACGGGTCGCGACGTCGGCCCTCGCCGCAGGACCCCCAGCCCGAGGCCGATGCGCTCCTGGGGCACGAGGGCGTTCGGCTCGAGCTCGGCGAGCAGCAGGTGCCTCTCGTAGCGTCGTCGGCAGTTCGCGCACGCTCCCAGGTGCTCTCGCATGGCGCGCTCCTCGCGCGGCGTGATGCGTCCCGCGAAGTGGGCCGTCATTCCGGCGCGGCACGACGCATGATCGCCGGTCACGGCTCGTCCTCCCCGGAGAGCAGAAACGCGCGAAGCAGCCCGCGGATGCGGTGCTCGCGGTAGACGAGAGTGGT
Source organism: uncultured Myxococcales bacterium (assembly GCA_937998045.1). Lineage (GTDB taxonomy): Bacteria > Myxococcota_A > Polyangia > Polyangiales > Polyangiaceae > Palsa-1150. The sequence goes on along the minus strand of CALKVG010000162.1, from coordinate 5,346 downwards.
GCGGGGGATGCCCAACGATCGGGCGGCCTGCCGCTGGTCCATCTGGCTCACGAAGCGCGCGTCGAAGACGGAGATCCACTTGGCCGGCAACACCTGGTCGCGAAACCTGCGAACGAGCGCCCGCGCTTCGAGTTGCTGCGGAAGCGCGCCGGCCGAACCCTCGTCGCCTGGAGCCAATCCGGTGGGGGTCTCCCGCGAGCGGCGGCGCGCGTAGTCCACGGCGTGATTCTTCGAGAGCGTGTACAGCCAGCTGGAAAAATTGCCCGCGCCGGCACGGTATGCTCGTCGCAAGTCTTCGTCCGACAGGAGGCGCAGGAAGACTTCGTGAACGACCGTCTCGCCGTCTGCGCCGCCGATCACTCCGAAGACGGCGGCTCTCACCGTGCTGAAATGCTCCCGGTACATCGCTTCCATCGCGTTCGAGTGTCCGCGATAGAACGCGTCGACCCAGGCGTCAGGCATGGCTCCTGCTTGCGCGGTCGGAAGCATCTCAGCAAGCTCGCTTGCCTGTAGCATCTCCAGGGCAACGAACGGCGCGCATTCGATGGACGAATCCGCGTCTTTTTTTCGGTGGGACGTCGAACGTCGCGTGCGGCGCCCCTTTCCCCTGAGCGAGCTGCTGCAGACCCATCATCCGCAGACCGCGCTTGCCCGTCGGAGGCATGTCCCGTTCGTGCATTCCGAGAAGATGTCGCAGGTCGCCGCAGCATTGTTGCGATTGCACGGTTGCCCGTCGGAAATGACAATGGGGCAGCGACCTCCGAGATCGGAGGAGCCGGGCGTGTGCGGGCACGCACCGACGAGGCAGCGCGTCACGTCGCTGCATAGCTGACCGCCGGCGACCCAGTAGACGGGAGAGCACGTGTGCGTCGACGCGGCGCACGCGAGACCGCGCGCGCATTGATCGTCGGCGTCGCACGGCGTGTGGGGACCGCCGGGCTTTCGACAGACCGCCGGCGAGCCGGAACAAACGAGCCCGAGCGCGCAGTCCGACGTCGAACCGCACCGACCTCCCGGTCCGCCCAGGGGCTCGCAGCGGAGCGCCGGAGCGGCGCACCGAGTGCCCGCGCGGCATTTGCGGGTCGGTCCGTTGCACGAGCCGCCGGCGTCCACCCTCGTCAAGGCGGTGCAGGTCGCTCCGCCGGCCGCCGTTTCGCATGCCGTGCCCGACGCGCAGGGACCGCCGCCGCACGGCTGACCCTTGGGCACTGCGGCGGTGCACGTCCCGCAGCCCGGCGCGCCAGCGCATTCGCCGCTCACGCACTGCAAGCCGTCCGCGCAATACTCGCCGCCCTTGAGCGCGCCACCGGTCGGCAGATCGCACTCCGCGATGTCCTGCATCCGGCACGCATGCGACGCCTTCATCGCCGCGGCGCACGCCGCGATCTGGTTGCCGGTCACGGCAGCCCCGGGGAGCGACAGGTACGACGAGCAAACCATCACGTAGCGAGCGCGCTGGCGAGAGAGCTCGTTGCCGGGAGGAAGGGGCCCGTTGCAGCTCTCGCTCGAAAGGGCCTCGAACATGTCGCCGCACGCGGTCGCCGGGTCGACGGGCGCCGGGGCAGCGTCGACTCCATCCCCTGAGCCATGGCACGCCAGCACCACGGCAAAGGGAGCCCACACGACAAAAGCGATGCGACTGGGGCGGCGTACTCGCGGCATGTGCGCCCGGGAGTGCAGCGAGTATACCGCGGCCGGGCCCATAGTCCCTGAAGGTCTTCATGCGACGGAGCAATGCTTGCAGTCGCAGGTTTTCCGTGAATTCGCCCCGCGCTTCCAGGTGCCGTGCATGCCGTCCGTCGCCCGCCGACGGGGCGGCGGATCGTGCCGTTCCCGTTGGTGGCGCCGCCCGAGGCGACGGCCGAGGCGCTGCCCGACCGGGCGCCGTCGCGAGCCCTCCCCCTGGATCGTCGTTATCGGCCTTCTTCGATCGCCGTGTGCGACCGAATCGGTCCATGCGCGGGATGCTCGCCAACCGCACCACCCGCGAGCAGAGCGTGCATCTCTCGAGACGCGGCTACACTGTGAGGGTCTCATGAACAGCGGGGTCGAGCGGCGGCTGTGCGGGCTCGTTCGGGCGGCGACCTCCGCCCTTGCCCTCGCGGTCGGCCTCGCGGCGTGCAAAAAGAAGGAGTCGGCGCCGCAACCGTCTGCGCAGGAGACCACGTCGACGGCGGCGGCCGAAGAGGCTCCCCCCTCGGCGCCGTCGGTCCGGGTGAGCGGGTCGAGCGCGCTCTTGCCGCTCGTCCTCGCGGCAAAAGAGCAGTTCGAGGCCACGCACAAGGGCGTGGCGATTCAGGTAGCCGGCGGCGGGTCGCTCAAGGGGCTCGCGGACGCCTCCTCCGGAGCTGCCGACATCGGCGACAGCGACATCGGCGCGCCGGACGACGTGAAGGGGCAGCTCGTCGATCACAAGATCGCCGTAGTCGGATTCGCGGTCATGGCCAACAAGGGCCGTTTCAACGACCGCGTACGCGGGTTGAGCCTCGGCGACATCTCGAAGATCTTCACCGGCTCGGTCACCAACTGGAAGGCCGTGGGCGGAGCCAACCAACCCATCGTCGTCATCAACCGCGCGCCCGGCTCCGGAACGCGTGCGGTGTTCGGCAACATCGTCCTCGGGGGCGACAAGTTCATCGACGGGCCGACCGAGGACAGCACCCAGTCCCTCGCCGCGAGGCTGAAGGAGACCCGAGGGGCGATCAGCTACCTCTCGTTGTCGGCGGGAGACCCCGAGCTTCGCACGCTCTCGCTCACCGTGAAAGGCGGGGCGATCCAGCCGAGTACGGCCGCGATTGCAAGAGGCGAATACCCGATTTGGTCGTACGAACACATGTACACGAAGGGAGAGCCCGCGGGACTCGCGAAGGAATTCATCGATTACATGATGTCGTCCGATTTTCAGGAGCACGTTCTCCCGAAGATCGCGGGATTCGTCCCGGTCTCGCAGATGAAAGTCTCACGCGAGCGGGCTTCGAAGTAAGTCATGGGCGGGCGCCGTTCTGCTCTGCTCTCCTGCGTTTCGGCGGCGATGCTCTTTGGCTGCTTCGACTTCGGCGCGACGCAGAATGGGCAAGCGTCCGACGCTGCGGTAAATCCCCTCGATGCATCGGACGCCGGCGCCCCGGTAAACGACGGAGAAACGCCGGAGTCGTCGCTCGATGCCTCGGTGGCTTCCGAGCACGACGCCGGCGGCGCCGTCATGGACGCTCCCTCGGCGGACTCGGTCTCCCCCGGCGGCGAGTCGGGCGGTTCGCCTCCAGGCCCGAAGACTCTCTTCTCCGGCATCGACAATCCCCTGGGGATTGCCGTCACGCAACAGAGCGTTTGCTGGGTCGCCTCCATTCAGCCCGCGCAGCTCTTCTGCGGCCCGAAGCAAGGAGCGAACGCCGGCGCGCCCCAGAGGCTCGACACCCAGGCCGACCAGAGCTTCCTCTCGGGCGCCTTCGATCTTGCCCTCGACGGGACCTATGTCTACTGGAGCAACGGCCCGAACAATCAGGTCGTTTGGAAGCCGCTCGCCGGAGGAGCTGCCAGTCAGTACTTCACCGGCGATCAGCGCGTCTCGTTCATCGCGCTCAGCGCGTCGGGCGTGCTCGCAAGCGACTTCGTATCATCCACGGACAGCGCGCCGGGTAACATCGTGATCGGGCCCGCTGCGGACGGCGTGACCTCGACGCTCATCTATCCGCTCGTCCCCACGGCTGCCGGCGTCGCCGCGTTCGGCGACGTAGTCTACTGGGGAGAAGCCACGGCCCTCGCCTTTGGACCGATCGCGGGCAACGTCACGCCCACCCGGATTGCCTCGCCGGGAGGCGTGGGCGGCGTGGCGGTGGACGCGCAGGGCAACGCCTACTTCCAGGTCGGCAACCAGACCATCTACGAGCTTGCTTTCGGCTCGACGACGCCCACCCTCCTCTACGACGCCGGTGCTGCCTTCGGCGACAGCGACATCGCAGTCGACGACGTCTCCGTCTACTGGTCGGAGCACGATCGCGGGCTCATCCTCTCGATGCCGAAGTGACCGCGCGTTCGCGCCCGTGCGGATCCTCTGTGGACAAAGCCTGGAGAGGCACAGACCCCTCGGAGGAACCCTGTGGGAAAATGTTCGCTAGATGTTCTCTCTTTCGCCGTTGACGCGGCGCACCAGCTGCGCTCCTTACTGCGCCATGCAAATAGCGGGGTGGGACCACATCGTGGAAATCGCGCGGGCGCTCGATCAACTCGGGCTATCTTGTGGCGAGGATCCGGTGCGCCTGGCGCAGCTGGTGCTCGATTTCGATCGCAACGTGGTGAAAAAGCCAATCCGGGGGCTGGGCGCTGCCGCCGCCCCCGTTCCGGGTCCGGCGAGAACCGTCGCGCAGAGCGCTCCTCCTCCTTCGGGCCGCAGCGAGAGAGACGCCGCGTAATGTGTCCACGCGAGGGCTAAGCGAGAGCCCGCACGTCGTCGCGGTCGCGGTGGGCGTCTGCCCACCGCACCACGGAAGGCGGGTTCCCGACGCCTGGCGTCAGCACCTGGGCGACTCGCTGATTGGTGCTCGCCCGGGCAGGCATGCCCCGAGAGCACGCGACCAGCGTGTAGACCCACGGGTCAAAGGTACGCCCCTCCGCGGTGAACGAGCGCGTCAGAAGCCGTACTGAAGGCCCAGCTCCGGGCCGACGGTCGGCACGAAGATCGGGCTGAGCGCGAAGTTTGCGCGGACCGCCGCCGTGGCCGCGAGCCGATCGCTGAGGCCATATCGAATGCCCCCGCCCAAGGCTAGAAAGAGCGGTCCGGCCGTTCGCCAGATCTGGACCGGCCCGCTGCCCGCATTGTTTTGCAGCACGATCGTGTCCGACGCGTGCTGGTCGAACTCGGAGACGCCCCCGGCCGCGAAGACGAGCGGTGCAAGCCCCTCCCCGAGCGGATGCTGGCCGAAGAGGTAGGTCGCCCGGACCTCTGCGTGCAGCCGCCCGAGGCTCGAGGTCTTGCCGTCGTTGACGGCCGCCTTACCCGGATAGGTGAGGAACGACACGCCGATGCGCGCCCCGAGAAGAAGGTTCTCGAGAACCGCGTAATCGAACGCGACCATCACGCGAATGTTGCCGACGCCGATCTGGTCGCTGACGTTGCCCGCCTGCCCGCGCTGAAGCTGCCCGTTGACGTTCTGCGGATCGGGCCTGGGAGGGAAGTCGGCGCCGTTATTGTACGTGCAGTAATAATTGAGGCTGTTCCCCGGCTGTCCGTTGTTCAGGTGGCAGAGGTCCTGGCCTGCAGGGAGGTGCCCGAACTCGACGGTGCCGGAGAGGCCCAGCCAGATCCGCCGGTACGTCTTCCCGCTCGCTTCGGCCCTGTCTCTTATACAC
>CALKVG010000161.1 GCA_937998045.1 uncultured Myxococcales bacterium | reverse complement strand
CGCCCCAGGAACCGCACTCGCGAGCTCTGGGCCAAGTTTTTCAACACGCTCTTAGCCGCTTACCAGAAGGGAGCCGCCGAAGGACGCCTCGCTCCTCGTGCCGGTCAGACGGCGGACGCCCGATTCGTGACAGGAGCGCATTTTGTTTGAGCCGGTGCGAGCGGTCCGTGTCTTCTCTAGGTTCGTGACCCATCGTGCGCACCGCCCTGCGAGGGCGAAGGTCGGGTTCGTTCCCGTCGGGGGTATCCTTCTCGTCGGCGCGCTAACTCCGTTGGCGGCGTGCGGCGACTCCGGCCAAGATGCCTGGCAACCCCCTGTCGCGTCGGATGCCGGGGCGCTCGGCATGGATTCGCCGAGCGGCTCCTCCGGAGGAGACTCGGGGCGACCGCCGCCTGACGGTTCGCTGCCCCCCGACGCGTCGCCCGACGAAGTAGGTGCCGACACAGGCGCGAGCGACACGGGCGGGCCCGGTATCGATAGCGGTCCTCCCCCGCCGCAATGGGTGAACCTCGACTCCTCGCAGACGCAGAACGCCCCGGCGAACGGTCCTGTCGGCGGGCGAGTGATCGCGATTCGCGTCGATCCGCGCAACGCCGACGTCGTCTACAGCGGCTCGGCCAACGGCGGCCTCTGGAAGAGCACCGACTTCACCGGCGCGACGGCGCACTGGACGCCCATCACCGACGGCGCCGCGATGACCGCCATCGGCAGCGTCGATCTCGACCCGCAGAGCCCCGACACGGTGTACGTGGCGCTCGGCGGCTACGACTACAACGAGCTGCCCGACGCCAGCATGATGAAGAGCGGCGACGGCGGCTCGACATGGTCTTGGCCCGTCCCCCTCCCCCACGCAAGCGTCGTTCGCGACGTGCGCGTCGACCCGAAGAACTCGTCGATCGTGATGGTCGCCTCCGATGCGGGGCTGTATCGGTCGACCGACGCGGGCGCGACGTACGCGCAGGTCGACTTCCCGAACGTCGGCGGCGCGAACGTGTCGGAGACGGTCTGGAGCCTGGCGTACGTCGGCGCGGGCAGCGGCGGGACCGTCTGGGTGGCCTCGGGACAGTGCAATTCGTCGTGCACCGGCGATCTCTGGCGCAGCGTCGACTCCGGCGCGACGTGGTCGTCCCTGCGCTCGTCGAACGCGTTCCCGGTGAGCGGCGACGTCCACGGGATGACGGCCGCGGCGGGAGCGCCGAACGATCCGACGACGACGGCGGTGTACGTCCTGGCGGACGGCGGGAGCGGCGTCACGGTGCTCTATCGTTCCACCGACGGCGGCCAGACGTACGTCGCTCTGTCCGGCGCGCTCACGAACCCCGGGGACTCGTGCAACTCGGTCGCCGACACGATGGGCGGCCAGGGGTGGTTCAATCAAGCCATCGCAGTCGATCCCGCCGATTCCAATCACGTGATTTTCGCGGGCCAGCTTTGCAGTGTTCGTTCGCTCGACGGCCTCTCCGCGTCTCCCACCTTCAGTCGCGCGTCGGACTGGCTGGACGGAAACAGCACCGCCCCGTACGTGCACGCCGACTGGCACGCGCTCCTCGTCACGTCGATCGGCGGGACGGTGCGAACGTACAGCGGCAACGACGGCGGCTTCTTCTCGTCGACGAACCTGTGGTCGACGCCGGCCGGAAGCGAGCATTCGATCGTCTGGCGCAACGACAACGCTGGAATGGATACGCAGCTCGCCGATTCGATGGCCTGTGGCGATCCGACGCTCGGCAACGACGGCGTCGTGATGAGCGGACTGGCCGACAACGGCACCAATTTCGGCGTGCAGAGCACGTCGAGCTGGACCTTTTACCAGGCGCTCGGCGGCGACGGCGCAGGATCCGCCGTGGACAAGGGCACGGCCGGCGAGTTCTTCTGGGGCGGGGTGGCCCGCGGCGACTGGATCGGCTGCTCGGGGACGGCGGCCCATTGCACCCAGGGCAACTGGGATACTCACAATCCGAACTATCCGGCCGGCGATAGCGCGTCCTTCGGCCGGTGGGCGGCCGTGTATACCGATCCTTCCGGAGGTGTGTTCCTCGGTGCCTCGACCCACAACGTCTGGCGCAGCGACGCGTCGATGAACTGGACGGCGATCACGGGAAACCACTGCGATACGAACAATCAGTGCAATACGGGAAACTTCGGAGGGTCCACCACGCGCGTATTCGCTTCACAGACGATCGCGGGGCTCTACGGCGTCGGCTTCGACGACGGTACGGCCGCCGTGACGAGCAACGGAACGGGCGCAACGCCCGACTGGACTGTTTCGACGAAGGTGCCTATCTCGGGCGGCGTGGAGAACGTCGCGTTCCCCGCGAGCGTTCCCGCAGGCACCACCGCCGGAGACGTGTACGTCGTGGTCGTGGACACGTCGGACACTCCCTCGCAGGGCCACATCTTCCAGACGATGGATCGGGGCAAGACATGGTCGTCGCTCGCCGGCTCCGGCGCGGGTGGACTCCCGAATGTAGGGATCCGCACCGCGCGCTTCGATCCCAGCGATACGACGAACCAGACGATCTACGCGGGCACACACCTCGGCGTGTACCGGACGACCGACGGGGGAAACACCTGGTCTCGGTACGGGGCCGGGCTTCCGAACGTCATCGTCGCCGATCTGCACGTCGCGCTGGATGGCTCACTCGTGCGCGCCGGGACGCGCGGGCGCGGGATATGGGAAATCCACGCGAGATAGGACACGGGTCGGTGAACCGGCTTCAGCGTCGAAGCCGACCGCGCTCGGCCCGACGACGCTTCCTTTCCGCGGCTGTCTCGTGCCGGCGCAGGTTTACCGTCTCGCCGGCGCGTTCGCGCCCGGTGACGACGCTTCCAGCGTCAGCGGATGGCGCGCAGAGGGGCAAGAAGCGCTGAACTGCCTCCCTCGCGCGCTTGTTGGCTCTCGCTGTCCCTTTGCACGACCGAGCGGCCCGCCGGTCTCGCGGCGAACGCTGGCTTGTTCGCCGTCGCGTTGTCGTCTCATTGGGGAGTCATCGTGCCCAGTTTATCCGCACCGTGATAGCTCGATGTGCAAAGACGGACGCGGGAGGCGCACGATGGTGTCCCGAGACTCGACTTCGGCGAAGTGGGCGTGGATTCCCGCGACCGTCACGATGGCGGCGGGTTGCGGCGGCAGCGGCGGATACGGATTCGGCAGCGTCGACACGATCGACGGGGCCGCCGACGCGCGCGCGGCGCAGGACGACGCGCCCTTCGAGAGCGGCGGGGGCGGGTCGTTCTTCGGCGGCGACGCGGCGCTGCCTCCGACTGCCATGCCGGACTGCGTGCCGGGGACCTACTCGGGCCAGTTCACTTGCAACGTCGCGGCGCTGCTCGTGATCCAGTTCCCGTGGAACGGATCCATCTCGCTCACGCTCCAGGGGCAGGAGACGGGCGGCGGCGAGTTCCCGGTGCTGACGATCGCGCCCGGAGCCAAGATCATGGGGACCGACTCGAACGGCGGCACCTTCACGGCCGACCTGTCCGGTCAGCTCGACTGCGCGACGCGCAAGCTCACCGGGAGCATGCAGAACGGCCTCTACAAGAACAGCATGCTGATGCTCTCGTTCTCGGGGGCGCTGTCGGCCGGATACGATGCGCAGGCGACCCCGCGCGCGTTCACCAGCGGCGCCATGGGACCGCTGCAGAGCCCGCAGCTGCCGACGGTGGCCGGCACCTGCACGTGGAGCGCGACGCTGCGGTAGCATCCAGGTCCGCTGGGGCGAGGCGAAGGGGTGCGGCATGCGGAGCTCGCGAAGGAGCTCGGCACCTCCGAGGCAGGCGTCGACCCGCGACTCCGCCGGCCGCCGGCGGATGGACTTGGGAGGCACGACAGCGGTCGGGGCGTTCGCTGGAGTCCATCCGCCGACTGTGCGGCGCGCGACGCGTTACTGCTGCACGAGCGAGACCGAGTACACGGTCTCATTCCAAACCTGCCGGCAGACGCGTACGGGGTCGGGGACGTCGTACCAGCCGCCGATCAGGTACTGCTTGTTCCCAAGCGTGGCCCCCTGGGCGAAGTTGAGCCGCGGCGCATCTCCCACGGTCTCCAGTTTCTGCCAGGTCTCGGCCTCCAGATCGAAAGCCCAAACCTCGTTGATCGCCGTCGTGTCTTCGTCGAAGCCGGTGCAGTGCACGCTCGTGTCGATATTCCCAGTGCTATACACGAGGTACCTCTTGCCGCAAGGGCCAGGTAGCTCCGAGAACACGCCTTTGTTGCGAGGGGGCGTGGGCGTATCGGCGATCTGTCGCCACTCGTTGGTCGCGATGTCGTAGACCCAGAAGTCGCCTATCTGGCTGAAGCCCTGCGCCGTGATCTGCAAGCCGTTGTAGACGTAAATCCTTCCGTCTCCCTGGTCGGTGTCGATTGCGGCCGACGCGATGAAGCGCGGCGGAGGGAGCGCGCCCGCGGGTGCGGCCTCTTGCCATGCGTTGGCGGCAATGTCGTATTGCCACAGCTCGCTATTTGGCTGAAGGAAGCGACTGAGCCCGCCGAACATGTACATCGAGTTGCGGAAGCGCACCGCGTTGCAACCGTTGCGGCGGCTCGGCAACGTTCCCGCCGGCGCGAGCTGGGTCCACGCGCCAGAATCCAGCTGGTAGTGCCAGAGCGTGTTGTTCGGCGTGAAGGACTGGAAGAAGTTCGGATTGAGCTCGAACACGTAGCTCGCGCCTCCGAAGAGCAAGAGGGAGCCGTCGTCGTCGTTGGAGATCATGCAGGGAAAGCCCAGCGGCCCCGGGACCGCGCCCGTCTCCGCGAGCTGCGCGAAGTTCGCGCCGTCGTTCTCGTCCGTCACGAACTGAAACAGGTCGTCGCGGAACGTGTTCGTCTGCGTATCGATGTCATCGGCGAGGCCGCGCGCGATGTACAGAGCGTCGTTCAGCGCGACGACCGCGTGCCCCGTTCGGTGCAAGAAGCTGTCGCCGTCCGTCGGCACGACCTCGAACTTCGCGAGGGGCGTGCACGAAGGTTGGTCTGCCAGCGCGGTCTGGGCGACGGCTTCCCGTTGCGATGGCGCGCCCGTGTTCGCGCCGGAACTGCATGCGCTTAGCGCGATCGCAGCCGTGGCAAGCAAGCGCTCTGTCCTGAAATGCGCGGTGAAGACAATGGGGATCCCATGACTACCGGTTCGTTGCATAATTCCCTCCCGTAGCGGCGACAAAGGCCGCCATCTTCAACCACTACACTCGACTAGCCCTGCGCTGGCTACCCTCACGGCCGAGACTGCCCCCGCGTCATACCCCGAGGTTTTGCGCCTACACCGACAGTAGCGGCGTGCCGCGCAACCGTCGGCCCATGGAGAACGCGAGGGATTCGCGAACCCTAGCGACGAAAGACGAGCGGCATCGTCACCGCGGCCCAGACCCGAAGACGCCGCGCCCGACGTCGGCCACGAGCGCGTTCCCGTTCTTATCTCGTGTTTGGAGCGATGAGCCAGGAAGCCGCACCACCGACGTCGTCATCGTGTCCAGTCGAGAGTCCGAGCCGAGAGCCGCAGCGATCGCGGCGCGCGGGAGCGCGATCTGCGCCGCCGGGGTAGCGACGCAGCGCAGGACACCGACGCTCGGATACGGCCAGCCGGAGGCTGCACTCGAAGCGCTGAAGGCAATCAGCTCGACCACGATCCGAGCGGAGGTGCACGGGCTCGTACACGTCGCATGCAGAATCGTGTCCTGCGTGGGGTCATAGTGCAGGGCCGCGAGATCCTCCTGGACGGTCAGGGTCCCGTCGTCGGGCGATCCGCTCACATAGAATGCCTGAAAATCGCTGCCGCCGTTCCCGGCGAAGGCGATCGGACCGGGTACGATGGGACCCGCGTCGATCGCAAACTCGGCGTCGGCGGCTGGTGCCCCGGCAGGATACGCGCACGCGTAGTAGGCGTTTGGCCGCATGCAGCCAATTGGGTTTTGGGCGGGATCGTTCGAGAGGGTCTTCCCGCCCACGAAGCCGCTGATGCGCAGGAGCCCCGCATTGGCATCCGGAGGCGCGGGCTTCGTCTGCGCATCGAAGTGGTCCGCCGTACACCCGACCGGGCCTACCCGATCGTCGTAGTCGTGCGAAGCCGGCGGGTGGAAGGACACGAACGCACGGAGCACCGTCGAGGAAGCCCCCGCGAGCTCGTAGAGCGCCATCGTGCCTTCGAATGCCGGCGACGCCGCGTCGGTATCCGCCTCCGGCTCTCCGGCGGCCCCTTCGCTTCGGCCGCCGCCGTCGATGGCGATCGCCTCCGGTCCCCCGGCGTCGTTGCTCACGCCTGCGTCGGCGTCCGCGTCGGAGCCGGGGGAGGTCGAGCATGCGGCGCAAAGAACGAGCGCGAGGAGCGCTCCTTTTCTCAAGACCATGCACTGTGTGCCGAGCAACAGATGGGCCACTCCGCAAGCTCGGACGAACCCCGAGTTGATGGCCGTGCAGCGGGATGCAACCGTTGCATGGGTCACCAACGCTCTTCTTCGCCGTCGCTGGTTGTCGCTTCCGCCGATCGATCGATGCAGTTTCACACCCGCGCCCGCAAGCAGCGCGCGTGCCGCTTCGCCGCGACCAAGATCGCCCCGTCTCCTCGCGGCAACCAAAGTCACCTCCCAAGAGCGGGGGGCGTGTGTTTGGGGCCGGCCGGGGCGACACCCGATCGGCCGCGGCGCCGCCGGGCCAGAGACCAGAGCCTCCGGACGGCCCCAAACACGCGCCGCCCGCGCGCGCTCCGCCGGCCCCCGCTCGCCCGGGAAGCAGGCTCCCCCAGCCTCCGCCATACCGACGTGACCGAGATCGCCGTCCGTCGCCCGAGGCCCATCGACTACCAGGCGCCTTATGCCATGCTCTCGCATGCGACAGGCCGCCGTTTCGATTCCATCGTGCACCGAGACGGTGATCGGGTCGTACGTGGCGACATCCTCGAGTGTCATCGACGTAGGATCCAGTCCCGCTGCGAGAACGCGCAACCCGAGATCGCGGTCGGTCACGATGCCGAGCGGATGGCCGTCGCGCAGGATGACGAGGCTACCCACGCCCCGATCTCGCATGACGCGCGCTGCCAGCTCGACGTGGCGGTCGTGGGGACCGTCACGAGAGGCATCCGGAATCGGTCGAGGGACATACGACCCTGACAGCGTGCACCCGTCGTTCCACAGTGACTTTGACGCGAGCGACGAGCGTCTCGATTCGCGCCGGCGCGCGGAGCATGCGCGAAGGCGCACCATTTGCGCTGCCGCGTGGGCGCGACGCACGCCGATAGCGCGGCCCTCCGGACAGGCGCGCGAATGGCACGTCGCATGCGTGGAAGTCCAGGGTGGCCTGCAAGGATCAGCGAAGCGCTGCCCGATGACGGAACAAAGCCCCACTATCGACCAGATGGCGGACGACCAGCGGCTCGACGAAATGTTCGGGCGGCTGCTGCTGGCCTTGGAGAGCGCGAATCTCGATGCCCTGTCGCGGTGGCGAGAATTCGAGGAGTGCCTTAAGGCGCACATGGACGACGAAGAGCAGCGAATGACTCCCAGGCTCGCCGCGATTCGCCTTCGCGAAGCTCTGGCGATCCTCCAGGAACATCGATACCTCCGCTCGCGCCTGAAGGAGATCGGGGAAGCGATCGTGCGCGGCGACCTGCGCCTCGAGAACGCGCGGAGCTTCCGGGACGAGATCCGCGCCCAGGCGCGCCACGAGGAAGCGATCCTGCTGAGGCTGGCCGGGAACGACGGGGGTGACGGCTCGTGACCGAGCGGCCCCTCACCCCTCCCGAGGCCGTGCGAGCAGCGCTTCGAGGCCGCCCACGAGCTCGTCGACCTTGACCGGTTTCGTCAGATAGCGAAAGAAGCCGGCCTGCATGCCCCGCTGTCTGTCTCGCTCCGAAGCCGCCGCCGTCAGGGCGATGACCGGGATGCCCTTCGTCGCATCGTCCCGGCGAAGGACTTGGAGGGCCTCGAGACCGCTCATACCCGGCAGGTTGATGTCCATGATGATCGCGTCGGGTACGCGCGCACGCGCGATCTCGATTCCCATTTCGGCTGTCGGCGCTGCCACGAGCTCCATGCCATCGAACTCACTCAGGACGTCCCGCATGAAGGTCACGTTGGCGGGGTTGTCCTCGACGTACACCACCACGCGACCCCGTTGCGCGCCGAGACCACCCACGTCGGCTCTGCCCGCGGTGGTGCTCGGACCCATGACGGAGGCGCTCTCGTCCAGCGGAAGGTCCACCCAGAAGTCGGACCCGGCGCCCGGCGTGCTTCGGAACCCGACCCGTCCGCCCATGAGCTCCGCGAGGCGTTTGGTGATGACGAGACCGATCCCGGTTCCCTCGATGGGGCCGGTCTCTTGTCCCGCGCGCTGGAATGGCTGGAAGAGCTTGTCCTGCTTGTCGACGGGGATCCCGTAGCCGGTGTCCGAGATCGCAACCCGTACGAAGGCACCATCCGCGATCGACGTCGATATCGAGACCGACCCGTCCGCGCGGTTGTACTTGATGGCGTTCGTGCCGTAGTTCATCACGATCTGCGCGAAACGCGTTCGATCGACCTTCACCATTGCGGCTTCCGCCGGCACGGGCAAAAGCTCGATGCGCACACCGACGCGCGCTGCCATGGGCTGCAGCGTCGCGAGGGCCTCGTGCAGGACCTCCGCGGTGTTCACGGGCTCGGTCGAAACCGCCACCGCGCCCGCTTCGATGCGGGAGAGGTCGAGGATGTCGTCGATGAGCCGAAGCAGGTGCTCCCCTCCCCTGAGGATCTGGTCCACCCGCTCCCGGTGGCGGGTGTCGAGCGGAGCCTTCTTGTCGCGCTGCAGAAGCTGCGCAAATCCCAGGATGGCGTTGAGCGGCGTTCGGAGTTCGTGGCTCATCGACGAGAGGAAGTCGCTCTTCGCGGCGCTCGCCGCTTCCGCGGTCTTGCGGGCCGACTGGAGCTCCTCGGACATGCGCACGTCGTCGGTGATGTCCCAGATCGTCTTCACAATGCCGCCCTCGGCGGTGCGGCGGTCCATGACGCGCAGGCTTCGGCCGTCCTCCGTACGAACCTCGAACGCCCCGGTGCGCTCGCGCCGGGCCGCCAGACGATCGGCTCGGAAACGGGCTCGGTCGGCCTCGCTGGCGAACGCCAGGTCGTCCATCCAGGCGTCGAGGAGCTCTTCGTACGATTTGCCCAGGAGCGGCCCCGGCAACGAGTGCCCGACCAGGCTCCGGTACACGCTGTTGCAGAGGAGGAGGTGATCGCTCTCATCGAAGAGCGCGAACGCGTCGTGAACGCTCTCCACGGCGCTCGCGAGCCACGCGGCATTCAGCTTGGCCGCGGCCTCGATGCGCTTGCGCTCGGTGATGTCGCGGATGGCGACCGAGACGGCGGGACCCGCTCCCGAGTGGACGGGACTCAAGCTGACCTCGATGGGAATCTCCTTGCCGTCCTTGCGCCGCCCGAAGAGTTCGAGGCCGGACCCCATCGATCGCGTCACCGGGCTCTCGCGATACCGCTCCACGTGGTGCTTGTGTCGCGCGCGGAAGCGCTCGGGAATGAGCAGATCCAGCGACTGCCCGATGAGCTCCGCGCGCGAGTACCCGAACAGCCGCTCGGTCTGGACGTTGACGAATGCGATGGATCCGTCCGGTGCGAAGACGAGCATCGCGTCGGGAGCTGACTCGAGGACCTCGCGGTATTGAAGCGCCGTGCTCTCGTTCGGCGGCGGCGGTCTATCGATCATGGGGCAGCCTCACGCAAAATACGGCGCCGGGCGCGCCGCCCTCGACCCAGACTGTCTCTTATACACATCTCCGAGCCCACGAGACAGGCAGAAATCTC
>CALKVG010000160.1 GCA_937998045.1 uncultured Myxococcales bacterium | reverse complement strand
GTTGTCGCGAAGCTCGCGCCCCCGACCCCGGCCGCAATGAACAGCACGACCGAGACAACCTCGGTGGCGAAGGGCTTGGTGTGCATGGGTCCCTCGTGGTCGGTTGACTCCTATCCATTCGTGGAGCGACGCTCCACCGTCGATCATTGCGCTTGCCGTCGCCTCGTCAGCCGTCGCTGGGCGCTCGCCGAAAGCGGACCAGGCGCACCAGCATCAAGATGACGAACGGCACGAGCACTTCGCGGGTCGCGTGGTAGTCGCCGATGTGGTCATTGTCGACCATGTAGACGTGCAAAACGGCAAGCGCCGTCGCCACGTACACCAAGCGGTGCAAGAGCTTCCAGCGCTTGCCGCCGAGCCAGCGCGTCATGCCGTCGGTCGACGTCAGTGCCAGCGGCAACAGCAGGAGGAGCGAGCCCCAACCGGGCAGGCGCGATTTTACGCCCCACGAATCCTCGATCACGTAAGCCACGTTGAACTTCTGCCCGACCGAGAAGTACGCCAAGAAGTGCAGCACGGAATAGCCAAACGCCGCCAAACCGAGCGGCCGTCGCACTGCGGGGATCCATCCCGAGCGAAACAGGCGCTGCACCGGCGTGCACGCCAGCACCAAGAACAGGAACACGAACGCCCAGGCGCCGCTCGTGTTGATGGCCAGGGTGAGCGCCTGAAAGTCGTAGTCGCGAATGAAGTGCGGGTTGTGCCGGTACAGCACGCGCACCAAATCGATCGCTGGGAACGTGCACAGAATCGAGACGACGACCTTCGCGAGGCGCGGGCTCAACACGCCTCACGCAACGTAAACGCCAGCCGCCCGAAGGTCCACCGCGCCGCGACGACAAAGGCGCTGTGGCGCAGGCCGGAATGTACTAGCCTGCCGTCACCATGAAGAACTTCGTCGCCTCGGCACTCCTGCTGGCCGCAGCCATCGGCGGCGGCGCCGTTGTCGCGTCTTCGCTCGCCGGATGCGACAACACGAAGAACGGCCCCCCGGCGGCGGCGCCGGCGGACGCCGCGAGCGGCGCCCCCGCTGCGGCGGCGCCGGCGGCGGCGGCGCCGGCGAAGAAGCCCGACAATGCCGCGGGCGGCGGCTGGTAGCCGCGTCCTCAGCCTCCTCGCGCACACACCGTGTGCGGTGGGTCTCGCTGCCTGCACGCGGTCGCCACCCGCAGCACCCGTCCCCGCGGAGGCCACCGCGAGCATCGCCGCTTCGTCCTCGGCCCCGGACGCGGATTCGCTCGCGCCGCTGCGCGACTTCGAGAACACGACGCGCGCGCACACCGACTTCGCGCAGGCGCCGTCCGCCGCGACCGCGCTGGGCAGCGATCCGTACGTCGTGCGGTACGCAGGCGTCGCGACGCCGCCCGGGCAGGAGCGCCTCGTTGGTCTCCTCCGGTCGCGCAACGTCCTGGTCGAGCTCGACGGCGCGCTGCACGAGGTCGCGCGCGTGGCTGCGCCGTTGTCTCCGGTGGGCCTGGCCGTCGCCGGCGACGGCGACGTCTTCGTCGTCGGCGAGTTCGAGAGCCGGATCGCCCGCTACCGACGCTCGCATGGCCTCCTCAGAGCAGCCGGATCGATCGACCTGCCGGGCGTGCGCGCGATGCGCGACATCGCCGCCGGCCCCGAGGGCCTCCTCTACGTCGTCGAGGAGCACGACGGCCGCCTCCTGACGATACGGCCCGGCCGTCGCGACGCGAACGCCGCTCCCCTCGAGCGCGCGGAAGACGAGATCTGCCACGGACCGCTGCGGGTCCTGCGGGTTGGTCCCGCGGTCCTCGTCGACTGCTTGCTCGACCACGAGATCGCGATACGCCGCGTCGACGAGCGGGGCTTTCCGATGCGCGACGGTGAGGTCCGCATTCGCCACGACGGGCCGATGTGGGCGCTCGATGCGCTGCAAGAAGGGCCCGGCATGCTCGTCGCCGTCGGGGGCGTTGAAGACCACCCGCTCGATCGCACCGAGGGCTCCTTCGGCTTCGTCGATTCGTTCGTGACGCTATACGGCGTCGAGGATGGGCGCGCGCGCAAGCTGGGCGAGGTGAACACGTCCGAGGCCGGCGTCGTGACCCCCAAGGCGATCCGCCTCGCCCGCCGGGCGTCCGGGGCGCTCGAGCTGACGGTTGCGGCTTACGGCTCGGATCGCGTCGCCACGCTCGTCTGGGAAGACGCCGCCGCGAACGCGCTGCCCGGAGCGCCGGCGATCGCGACGCGCGCCGTACCGCCCGGGAGCGCTTCGCTGGCGCGCCTCCCCGACGATTCGCTGGCCATCGCCAACCCGCTGCTCGACGCGTGGATCCGCGTGACGCCCGACCGCGTCTCGATCGTCCGCCCCGAGGACTCGGCCCTCGACACGCGGTCGAGCGACGCCCGGCTGGGCGAGGCGCTCTTCTTTACGACGCTCATGGCGCCGTGGAACAGGAGCGAGGGGCGGCTGAGCCGCTTCACGTGCGAGACGTGCCACTTCGAGGGCTACGTCGACGGTCGCACCCACTACACAGGACGCGGCGCGGTGTACGCGACCACCAAGCCGCTGCTCGGGCTCTTCAACGATCGCCCCTACTTCTCGCGCGCCCTCGACCCGGACATGACGACGATGGTCAATAACGAGTTTCGCGTGGCCGGCGCGCGGAGCGATCACGATCCGTGGTTCACGCTGTCGGCCAGCGATTTCCCGTGGACGCGCGACATCGCCGTCGCCGACGACGCGATGTCGCCGCTGGCGTTGCGCCGCGCGCTCATGACGTTCTTCATGAGCTTCGGTCATCGCCCCAACCCGGCCGTCGTCGGTCGGGTGCGGTGGTCGGACGTCGAACGCGCCGGCGCCGGCGTCTTTCGCGATCGCTGCGAGTCGTGCCACCAGGCGCGGCTCGTCGCCGACGATCCGGCGACCCGCGTGCCCTTCGAGCAGTGGGAGAGCCTCGTGATGTCGCCGGAGGGGCCCCTCGTCTGGGCGCGCGCCGAGTATGCGAAGACCGGCGTCGTGCCCTACGTGAACGACAAGGGAGCGCGGGTCGTCTCACTCCGGAGGCTCTACAAGAAGTTTCCCTATTTCACGAACGGTTCGGCCAAGAGCATCGGCGCGGTCCTCGACCGGGCGCGCGTCACCGGGGACGGCTTCCAGCACGACGGCGCGGACGGCGGCGACGCGCTGAGCGACGACGAGAAGCAGCGCCTCGCCGCGTTCCTCGACCTGCTCTGAGCGAGCGCGCCTGAGCCGTCGCGATCGCCACGAAGGGCGAGGAGGCGACTCTCTCAGTGCCCGGGAGGAAGTGACGCGATCTCGCCGCGCGCTCTCGCCGGTCGGTGCGCGGCGGAAAGCTCCTCGAACAGGGTGATCGGTGCGCACGCGTTCCGCCACTATCTACGAAGATGAATACTGTCCTAAAGCGGACCGTTCTCTCCTTCGCCGTGCTCGCATCGGCGAATTGCGCCTCCACGACGAACGACGTGACGATCCCGCAAGGGGACGGCGGCCCGAGCGACGCGTCGATGGCCGTAGACAGCGGCGGCAATTCGCCCGTCGATTCGTCGCCGCCAGACACCGGCGAGGTCGACACAGGGGCAAGCTCCACTCCGGACGCGACGGGGGGAGCGACGGATGGGGCGGGGGACGACGGCACGGTCGACGCGCCGGGAAACACGGGCGACGGAGCTGTCGCGTCCACGGGTCTCTTCTCGGACGACTTCGAGTCGGGCTCCGTCGATGCAACCAAATGGACCCAGCAGACGATGAACGGTGCGACCGTACAGATCCAGACGATGATCGTGGCTCACGGCAAATACGCGGCGCACTTCCACTCACCAGGCCCTGGTGCGGGCAGCCCGAATGATTACGCCTACCTCATCGCGAGCAATGCCCCCGCTCCTCTCGCCACGCACAACTTCGGCCGCGCCTACTTCTACGCGAACCCCAGGATGACGAGCGTCGACACCGGCCTCATATGGGGCGGCACGAAGGGATTTCCGCGTCCGACGTACCTGTCGCTGGCGGCCCACAACGGCGGCTGGCAGTTCGGGTTCATCCAGCTGATGGGCAGCCCGGGAGGAGAAGTGCAAGCCTACCCGGCGACGCCAATGCCCGTGGCGACCTGGACGTGCATCGAGTGGGAGTTCAACGATCAGCCGACCACCATCAAAGTGTGGGGGGATGGGACCGAAATCGGCACGCTCGACAACACCGACATCGCCTACCCGCCGGGACACACCCCGGGCACGCCCCTCTTCAACAACATGAACAGTGGACTGATCGGTGCGTTCACCGATTTCGGATTCGGATTCTACGACTGGCACCCGGGAGGGTTCGCCTTCGATTATTACTACGACGACATCGTGCTCGACACGATGCGCGTCGGCTGCCTGAACAGCGCTGACAAGTAATTTGCTGCCTAGCGCAGCCAAAAACTGAAGTACGCGTACATGGCGATCGTCCCGCCGATCACAAGCACGGACGTCACCACGTCCCAGTCGTTCCAGCTCACGCGACGTTCCCGCCGATCGGCTTCGGTTTCGGTGCCGTAGGCGAGCCGCGCGATCGCGTGGGCGTCGGGCGGCGGCGCGCTCAGCGAACCGAGGACGACCAGCGCCGCGACGAAGACGAAGAGCAGTCCGGAGAAGTAGAGGAAGTTGAAGTCGCCGATGGCCGCGAGCGCCGCCGGCGTGGTGCGCTTTCCCGTGCCGAAGAACGCCTGCACCGTCAGCTTGGCCATTCCGAGCACGAACCCGGTGCCCAGTCCGAGCACTGCACCCCGGGCGTTGACGCGCTTCGAAAAGATGCCGAGCAAGAAGACCGCCGTGATGGGTGGCGCGAGATAGCCCTGCACCGATTGCAAGTACGCGTAGAGGCCCCCACGCGAGATGAGCGGCATGACGGGTATCCAGAGGATGCCGAGCCCGACCACGACGGCGGTCGCGTAGCGCCCCACGCGAACGAGCTGCGCCTCGGACGCCCCGGGCCGCAGCTTCTCGTAGATGTCCACGGTGAAGAGGGAGGCCGTCGAATTGAAAATCGACGCGAGCGACCCCATGAGCGCGGCGAGCAGCCCTGCGACGACCAGACCGCGTACGCCGGGCGGAAGCAGGGCGGTCACCATCGTCGGAAAGACCTGGTCGGACTTGAGGACCCCGTTCTCGACGGGGATCGCGAGCAGGCCCTTCGCGTGGAGCGCCCAACCGATCATGCCGGGAATGAGAAAAATGAGCACCGGCGACAACTTCAGGATGCCCCCGAAGAAGGCTCCGCGGCGCGCCGTCTTCAAGTCCTTGCCCGCCAGGGTGCGCTGCACGATGTACTGGTCGGTGCACCAGTACCAGAT
>CALKVG010000159.1 GCA_937998045.1 uncultured Myxococcales bacterium | reverse complement strand
GATTTCTGCCTGTCTCGTGGGCTCGGAGATGTGTATAAGAGACAGCTCCCCACACGGGCCACGCGAGCCACGCGAGCGGCCGCCTGCTTCTTTTTCAATGAGGAGGGGTGGACACGGGCGGGACCGTTTCAGCCCGCCCCGCGACACGGGCGCCATAGGGGGACTTTCACGGGCGCGGGTGGGGGCCGGCGCGGCACGCGGAAATCGCGGCAATCTTGGAGTCTTTTGGCGGCCTTTTCCCGTCGGCACGCACCGTGAATTGATTTTGCTCCGACCGAAGCGGATGCTTCCGCCCCCGTTCCCGATGCGAATGAGCCGACGCGCAGCCGCCCCCACGTGGCCCATCCACGTCGCCCTCGCTCTGGTGTTCGCGGGCGCGCCGTGGCTCGCTGCATGCCAGCTCCAGATGACCGACGCGGGGCTCGCGGAGGACGGCGGGCAGCTCGTCTTCAACGCGCGCGACGGGGGCACAGCCGAGGCGGGGTCCGAAGGCGGCGTCGACGCGACGATCGATTCTCCCGTCGCGCCGGGCTACCAGGGCAACCCGTTGTGCAACGCGTCGTCGGCCATCGGCGGCTGCTACCCGGACGACCCCATCACGCCCATTGCGGCGGTGGCCTGCGCCGCCGACGGCGGCCTCGTCGACGCCGGGTCCGGCCTCGGTTGCCACGTGCAGTCGGCGGCCAGCGGACCGCACGCGATCTGCCTCCCCGCAGGGTCGGGAACGAGCGGTAGCCCCTGCACGGCCCCCAGCGACTGCGCGCCGGGACTCGAGTGCGTCGGCACGGGCGTGTGCCGGCCATACTGCTGTGCCGGCGAGTCCCATTGTTCGGCGAACGACGCCGGCACCACGGACGCCGGCGCCGAGTTCTGCGACATCCAGACCGCCGCGACCTCGCCCCAGACGAAGGTGCCGGTGTGCATGCCCGTACGCATGTGCGATCTGTGGAGCCAGGTCGAGGGCCAGGATGCGTGCGGCCACGGAGCGACGTGCGCGGTCGTCCGAGAGGACGGCACGACGAGCTGCGTCGCGGTCGGTACGGCCGTTGCGGGAGACGCCTGCGACGCCGAGCACTGCGGGGCAGGTCTCGTCTGTCTCGGCGCGGCGGGTCAGCGGCGATGCTACGCGCTCTGCGCGACGCAAGACGCCGGCTACGCGCCGTCGCCCGTGCCCGGCTCGTGCACCCAGGGACAGAGCTGCAAGGGAGGCTTGCCGCTCTTCCCCGACCCGAACGTCGGCATCTGCCAGTAGCGTCCCGCGTAGATCACGCGGGGCGCAGCGCGAGGCGGAAGCAGGCTCCGCGCCCGGGCGCGCTCCACATGGTGAGGATCGCGCCCATGTTCCGCGCGTACTCGCGACACAAGGCGAGCCCCAGACCCGTGCCCCCGCGACCGCGGCGGGTCGTGAAGAACGGCTCGAAGATCTTGTCCTGGAGCGCGTCGGGTATGCCCGGACCGTTGTCCCGTACGGACACGACGACGCGGTCGCCCGACGAGTACACGTGGAATCGCACGCGCGGCGAGGGAAGCGATCGCGCAGCCTGGGCCGCGTTCGTGGTCAGGTTCAGGAGGAGCTGTCCGAGCATGGTGGGCTCGGCAAAGGCTGCCAGCGGCTCCAGCTGGCGCTCGACCTCGACCTCCCGGAGCGCCTCGTCGGCCCAGCGGATCACCCGGGCGACGATGTCGCACAGGTCGACGCGGCCAAGCGCGGAGGGGGCGCCCTGCACGAACGGGCGAAGGCTCTTGAGCAGGTGCTCGATGCGACCCAGGCTCGACCCGAGGTCATCGAGCGACCCCTCGAGCGCCGGATCGAGCTTGCCCTGCCGCTCGGCCAGGCCGACGCGCAGCGCGTCGAGGTTCAGCACCGCAGCCGCGACCGGGTTGGCCAGCTCGTGGGCGAGCCCGGAGCTGATTCGACCGATCGAGGCCAGGTGAGCCTCCATGTCCAGCTTGCGCGCGAGATCCGCGGCCTGCGCCTTGGCGACGTGCGAATCGACGGCCGAGCAGAGCAGGCCGACGAGCTCCTCGGCCACGGCGGGGCGTCGCAAACAGGCGAACGCGCCCGCCGCGTGCGCCGCCCGGGCGGCAGAGACGCTGCGAACGACGACGAGGATCGCGGCGTCGCTGCGGCTCAGGCGGCGCGCCCCCGCCACCCGTGCGTGAGCGTCGTCGCCGGCGTCGACCAGTACGGCCGCCGCGCTGCCCACGAGGTCGGGCCCGGCAAGGAGGAACCTTTCGCCCTCCAGCAAGTCGCGCAACTCGCGCTGCAAGCCGACGTCGTCCACGGCGACGGCGACGGCGACGGCACCCGGCTCGGCCACGAGGTCGTTGTTCGAGTCCGGCTCGACACGAGTCGCCCCGTCCGCCGGCGGCACCGTACCTTCGGGGAGGGATCGCGCGGATGAGGTCATGATCAGGGCTGACGGCCGTGGGAACGGATCGCGGCCGTGCTGAGATTAGGGGGTTCAAGTGAGCCCGGCGCTCGGACGCACTACCTTCGACTACGAGGTGGCACGCACGCTCCCGGCTCCCGCGACTCAGAACGTCCACCCGATCGAGCCGTCCATCACGAGCTCGGGGCCAGCGAGGTCGAGCCCATTCGCGGCCGATCCCCCAAGGAAGTACATCCCGCCGACCCCGAGGCGCACCGTAAAGCCGTAGTCCCACGTCCATTGCCAGCCGGCCGTGGCGCCGACACCCAGCACGTCGGTATCGAGATCGAAGCGCGTGACCTTCTCGGCGAGCGGACGCACGTAGACCACGCTCGGCTCGAGGTACAGCCCGTGGAACGGGGTCCCCGGGTAGAAGAGAAGTCCACCTCCGACCGCCAGCCCCGGGGACGCGCCGGCGTTCGCTACGGCGCCCTCCAGGCTGGCGGCGAAGTGGCGTCCCAGCACGAAGTCCCCTTCCCCTCCGTAAGTACCGACCGCCGCCGCGAGCGGATTGATCAGCAGGGCGAACGTCCGGTCCTCGCCGACGACCTCGCGGTCCGAGCGGTCGGCGAACGTCGGCACGTCCTCGGCGCGCGCCGCGCTGACTGCGGTGACGAAAGACAGGACGACGGCGGTTCCGGCGAGCAATCGGGGCATTGGGGTGTCGCCTCCTTTGCTCGCCCTTTCGGTCGCTCGTGGGCGGGGTTGCGTGCGAGCAAGCAGCGAAGGGGAGAATGCCGCTACGCCCGCGCCGCGGATGAAAGCTCGTTCAGGATGGCGGCGATGGCGTCGTAAAGAGCCTCCGGAATCTCGTCGCCGACCTTCAGCTCGGACAGCGCCATCGCGAGCGGGACGTCCCGGATGACCGGGACGCCGTAGTCGCGGGCGGCTCGCTCGATCTGCGCGGCGAGCGAACCGCTGCCGGACGACACGACGATCGGTACGGGATCCGACGCGTCGTCGTAGCGGAGGGCGACCGCCTGCTTCATGCGACCTCCACGGCATCCGCGGGAATGCGCCGCTTCTCGAGCCGCTCGCGGATGCGCTCTTCCCATCGCGCCGCGTCGACCCCGGCGGGCAGGTCGAGGTGCACCCGCACGCGGCCGCCGTCGGCGTGTACGAGCAGCGTGGCTCCGGCGAGCTCCCCCGCCCCGAGCTCGAGCCGGATCGTTCCCCG
This sequence comes from uncultured Myxococcales bacterium, assembly GCA_937998045.1. Classification (GTDB taxonomy): domain Bacteria; phylum Myxococcota_A; class Polyangia; order Polyangiales; family Polyangiaceae; genus Palsa-1150. The sequence goes on along the minus strand of CALKVG010000159.1, from coordinate 29,477 downwards.
GCGCCCGTCGCCGCACCACGCCACGCGCCGAACGAGCGCGGGGAGGAGGTGCTCGAGCGAGCTGGCGCAGGTCCGCTGCAGCGCAGTCTCCGCCGCGGGCTGCGCGAAGGGCCGCTCGAGCGGCGCGATCGCCGCGACGGGCGTCGGCGGAGCGAAGAGCGTCTCGGGAGGAGCCAGCGAGGCGTGGTGGCGGGCGAAGGAGTCCAGCGGGTCGCCGTCGGGCCCGGCGCCCGCGGAGGCAAGGAGCTCCCCTGGCGTGAAGGACGCTGCCGCCGCGCGGTCTGCGGCGCTCGCAGGCGCGCGAGTCGACCCGGCGGAGCACGGCGGCGGCGATGCCACCGCGACGGGCTCGCGCGCGAGCGCCTCTCCGCGGAGTAACGAACGAAAGTCCGTGTGCAGGAGGGCTGGAGGGCGCCCGGACGACAACGAGGCCGGCGCGGGTGGAGAAACGACGAGACCGGGCCGCGTCGTCGGCGCCGCCGCGGCCGTGCTGACGAGTGTCATTGGCCGCTCCCCTGGATGACGGTCTTCACGCCGTTGGTGGCGCGGTCGACCAGGTGCGACGCGAGGTCGATGGTCTCGCTGTACCGGTACACGCCGGCCTGAAGGGCGATGAGCTCCGCCGGACCGAGGTCGCGCGCCGACGCGACAGCGCGGTGCATCGTGGCCTCGCCCGTCGTGATCTCGCGACCGAGGCCGTGAAGCAGCTGCGCGAAAGGAGACGGCCCCTCCGCGTGCGCCGCGATGCTCGAAGACGCGCCGGTCGCCGGAGCGAGCGCCGACGGCTCCTCCCCGGCTTGGTCGAGGACTGGCGCCGCGCGGGGTTCGGAAGATCCAATGCGCATGGGACGCTCCCGCTCCTTCCGGTCACGAATGGATGTTGTTGATCGCGGCCTTGGCCGAGTCGTGCTCGGTCTTCAGGATGTTCGACATCGCCGTGAAGCTGCGATTCTGCGCGTCCTCCTGCTGCTGGATCTGCAGGTAGTAGAGGCTCAGCTCGGCCTGCTGCTGCATGGCGACCTCGATGCCGCCTCCGGAACCGTCGGTCGCAGCGGGCACGCCGGCGTTCCCTGCGGCGCCGCCGATTCCGGCGGCCGCGCCGATGTTCCCCGCAACTCCGATCGAGCCGGTGACGCCACCGATGCCGATCGAGACGCCGCTCGTACCGACCCCGGTCGCGCCGGGCCCCTCGGCCACGGTGCTCATGGGCGAGGCGCCGGTCGCGCTCATCACGTTCATCGGGCCGGGCGAGGCGCCTGCGCGTACCGCGGCCGCCGTGATCGGCGATCCCGGAAGCTTGCTGAGCGCCACTTCGGCGCCCTGCACCAGGGTGGTCGCGCCGGCGGCGAGGACTTCCTTGAAGGCGACGCGAGCGGGCTTCGGCGTGGGCCGAGCCGCGCTCTCGACCATGATGACGTCCGGACGACCTACGTTGGCGATTCGCGTATCCATGCCTTCTTCTCCTTGGGTCTCGTCACCCCTATCGGCGGTTCCCCGACGCGGTTGCTACCTTCGTCAGCGGCGCCCCGCAGCGTGCGCCGTACGCAGCGCATAGCGAGCCACGCCGTCGTCCGGGTCGATCGCCGTCGCCTTCTCCGCGGCACCGACGGCGCCCTCGACGTTGCCCCGACCGAGACGCGCCACCGCGAGCCACGCGAGCGCCGCGGAGGCGAGGTGCCGGTCGCCGAGGTGGGTGAGCGGCTCGATCTCCTGCTCGGCCTGCGCGAACGCGTCGTGGCGCAACAGCAGGCGCGCATCGAGCAGCTGCACGGCCGGGATCGGCCCGAACGAGTCGCGGGCGCGCGCGAGCACCGCGCGCGCGTCGTCTTCCCGTCCTAGCCGGAGCAGCGTCTCGCACAGCCCGGTCCAGCCCTCGGGGAACTCGGGCGCGACCTGCGTGAGACGCAAGAAGTGCTCGCGCGCCTCCTCGAAGGCGCCTCGCTCGAAGAGCCGTCGGCCCAGGTTGATGCGCGACGGCGCGAACCCGGGGTCGACCTTGAGCGCGGCCCGGTAATGCGTCTCCGCCTCGGCGAAGTAGCCCTCGTGGTCGGCGAGGAGGCCCAGCGCGTGGTGCGGCGCGGGGAGGTCCGGGTTCAGGTCGCGCGCCTTGACGAAATCGCGACCGGCGATCGCGAAGTTGCCTCGCTGCTCCTCGATGAGGCCCAGGTTGACCCAGGCTTCGGTGAACCGGGGGTTATACTCGAGGGCGAGCGCGACGCGCGCCTCCGCCGTCTCGAGGTCGCCGGCGGCCATGGCGGCGGCGCCGGCGCGATTCAGCTCGATGGCCTTCCGCGGAAGCGGAGCCATGCTGGCGCAGCCGGACAGGAGAGCGAGCGCGGCGAAGAGAACGACGGGGACCGTAGCGATTCGCATGGCGGGTTCGCTCAGCCGCGCAGCATCGAGGCGGCGACGTTGCGCGTCTCGTTCGCGGACTGCGCGACCGACTGCAGGAACTGCTCGACCTTCTGGATCGAGTCGTTCGCCGACTGAACGTCGTCGTGCGCCTCGTTGTAGCGGCGGACCGCCACCTGGGACTGCGCGTCGAACCTTGCGGCGTCGGCGTCGTGCCGGTCGGCGTTCGCCCTGAAGAAACCGGCGGCGAGGGTGCCGGCGCCGGGCAGAGCCTGGGCGACTCCGCTCAGGCCGGCGTGCCATTTCGAAGCCGCCGTGACGCCGTTGTTCGTCGTCCCATCGAAGAAGCCCGAAGCGCCGGTGGCGATGCCGCCGAGGATCTGGGCTCCGCCCGTCCAGAACGCCTGGTATTCGTCCTGGTCGGCCTTGTCGTGGAGGGCATCGGCGTGCGCATTCGCCGCGGACAGCGCGGCTCCGTCCGCCGCGTCCTCGGCCTTGCGCGCGGTGCTTCGGTCCTCGTCGTCCGCCCGCACGAGGAGCATCGCGATCGCAGTCATCGCGTCGTCGCCGAAGCCGCCCGCAGTCGGCGCCGGAAGGAGGATCGCCCCATCGCCCGGCGCCGTCGCGCTCGGGTCGCTCGTATCGACGGCCGTGACACTCACGGACGACGCTCTGGAAATGGAACGGATGGTGCTCATGACGCTGTCCCCTGGATGGCTCCTGCCGCGGTCTCCGCCGTGTCGTTCTCGACGCCCTTCGTGCTCACGATGGTCTTCATGATCTGCTTGGACTTCTCGTCGCTGTCCTGGACCTCGTCGATGACGCTCTGGATGGTGCGAAGCAGGTGATCGGACATCGCCTCCGCGACGACCTGGCCGGCGTCGGCGCGATCCGCGTTGGCCTGCTCCTGACCCGCCTCGATGGCGGCCGTGCCTGCCGCCGCCGCCGAGGCGCCGGTGACGACGGTGGCGCCACGGCCGATGGTCGTCGCGGTGCTCGACGCCGCCTGTCCGCCCGCCGCCATCCCGGCGCCCAGGGAGCACGCGGCGCCTCCCAGCGACATCCCCAGGTCGATGAACCCCGCGACCTTGTCGTCGACGCCGAGCGCGTGCAAGACGTGGAACTCGCCGTCAACGAACGCGGCCGTCGACATCGCCGCCCCGGCGACGGCGAGGACGGCGAGTGGCGTCGCCGCGCCGCAGGTCGCGACGGCCGCCGCGACGGAGGCGACGACGCCGGCGACCTTTGCGACCTCGCCGCAGATGCTCCCGAGGTCGTCCCAGAAGCTCCTGTGCTTCAGCGCCTCGTCCTCCTGCTGGATCGCCGCGAGCTCCTTCTGCAGCGCCTGCGAGCGCTCGGCCTGCAGCGCCTGGATCCGCCTGGTGCCGCTGTTTGCGTCGTCCTGCTGGTCCTTCGACTCGAACAGGTAGATCACCGAGAGGGGATCGGACCCGGCGAGCGCGCCCACGGGCGGCTCCGGGAGAAGCTTTGCCCCCTCGGGCGACGCCGCCGGGCTTGCACCGGTCGCGACGGCGGCCGCGGGCGCGACCGGCGAGACCTGCACCGCGCCGATGCTCATGACGGCCTCCTTCGCTCGTTCGTGACGAGCCACGCGAGGTCCTCGTCCCCGCACGCGTCCGCCGCTTCTTCCGCCGCGTCGAGCGCGTTTCGCGCTTCCTCGTCGCGATGGAGCGAGGCGAGGACGCGCGCGCGCGCGATCAAGCAGCGAACCGAGGGGATGGTCGGCGAAGCCCCTGCGGCGACCCCGCCGGCCCCGTACAGCTCCGCCGCGATGCGCGGCTGATGGATCCGCTCGTGGCATTCCCCGAGCCCCAGCCAGCCGCGCTCGTCGCGCGGGACCGCCCGGATCATCGTGCGGAACAACCTCGCCGCGTCGGCGACGCGCTCGCGACCGAGGAGCCAGTGGGCCGTTGCGTAGATCGCCTCGATGGCGCTCTGCCGCGACACCACGCGAGGCTCGGAGACCGAGGCCGTGAACTCCGCGAGATCCATGACCGGCGCGCCCCTCTCAGCCCTGCCCCAGGCGGGCGAGCTGCTCGAGCGACTGGTCCTCTTTGCTCATCATGCCCGTCGCCAGCGACACCGCTTGCTGGCGCTGCGAGACCAGGTCCTGCAACTGGAGCATCTGGATTTCCGAATTGCTCTTGATGTCGCCGACGATGTTGCCGAGGGCGTCGCAGGTGCCCTTCCACTGGTTGTTCTCGGGCGGCTTCGTGAGTTCGCTCGGGGGCATCTCGTCCTTCACCGGAGCGGGGCTCGTGGCAGATCCGCCACTCGTACCGGCAGCGGGGCTCGGCGTGGCCCCGCCCTGCGTCGTCGTGCCGTCCGAGTAGTCGGTTACGGACCCGTCCTCGAAGACAGGCGGCGCCGCAAGAGTCGTCGCTGCGGCCGCGGATCCGGACGGCCCCACGCCGCCCTGAACGTCCGCCGGTGTCGTCAGCGTCGTGCCCGGAGTGAAGCCGTAGTCGGTGCACATCTTGTCCCGGAAGTCCGCCAACTGCGCGGCGACGGGGTCTCCGGTCGGCAGGCTGGCGATTGCCGTGTTCAGAGCGTCGACGCAGCTCTGCATCTGCGCGCCGTTCGTCGGCCCGTTGTCTCCGAACTGCTCGAGCACTCCCTGCGCCTGCTCGGCCGCCTGGCGCTCCTGGAGCTCGAGGTTCTGCTGCTTGATGCTGCTCTGGATCTCGCCGTCGAGCCCGTTCAGCTGCGACTGGCAGTACTCGAGCAGCGCGTCGGGCGAGAGGCCCGTGAACCCGCCGATCCCGCCGGCGGCATATACCCCAGACGAACCATTCACTCCGCTGATGTTGCTCATCGTCATTCTCCTTCCTTCGTTCCTTTCGGTCTTTCTGTCCCGTGTTGCGCCTGCCGTCAGCAGCGGATGGCGTCCCATTCGTTGAACGTCACCGCCCCGGCCGCCTTGCGGCGGCGAGCGGGCAGCGCGCACAGCTCCTGCAGGCGCCTCTGCGCCGCCGGGTGGAGGTTCACGCTCCGGCGCGGATGCAGCTCCGCGTGCGTGGCCGCGAGCTTGGCGTCCTGCGCGCGGAGGGCGAGCCGGATCTCTTCGAGCGCCCGGCGCTGCTCTTCAATCGTCATCGACAGGGTCGGCGTCTTCATGGCTGGGCTCCTTGCCTCTTTGCACCCCCATTCGGCGACCCCCGAAGGCGGTTGCGCGAAAACGAACCGACCCGACCCGACCCTCGACCGCGACTCCAAATGCCGTCGCGGCGCCCGCGGCGTGTACTACCCTCGCCGTCCTCGTGGCCCGAGTCGGTACCGTCGCCTTTCGCCGTCGTAGCTTCCTGAGCGCGGACATCGCGCTCGCGGCGCTCGTCATCCTCGTCGTCGGCATCATGATCGTGCCGCTGCCGACCTGGATCCTCGACATCCTCATCGCGACCAACCTGTCGGCGGCCGTCTCGATCCTCCTCGTCGTCCTCTACGTACCCGAGGCCATCGGCATCGCGACGTTCCCGACGCTCCTGCTCCTCACGACGCTCTATCGCCTCTCGCTGAACGTCGCGTCCACGCGGCTCATCCTTCTCCAGGCCAACGCGGGCGAGGTCATCAAGGCGTTCGGCACGTTCGTCGTCCGCGGCAACTACGTCGTCGGGGCCGTAGTCTTCCTGGTTCTCACGATCATCCAGTTCGTCGTCATCGCCAAGGGCAGCGAGCGCGTCGCCGAGGTCGGGGCGCGCTTCGTCCTCGACGCGCTCCCCGGCAAGCAGATGGCCGTCGACGCCGAGCTCCGCAGCGGGACGATCGACGGGAACGAGGCCCGCCGGCGCCGCCACCAGCTCGAGCGCGAGAGCCACTTCTACGGCGCGATGGATGGCGCGATGAAGTTCGTGAAGGGCGACGTCATCGCGTCGCTCGTCATCGTCGTCGTCAACATCCTCGGGGGCCTCGTCATCGGCGTCGTCATGCACGGGATGAGCGCCGTCGACGCCCTCAAGCGCTACGGCTTGCTCACGATCGGCGACGGCCTGGTGACGCAGATCCCCGCGCTCGTCCTCTCGACGTCCGCCGGCGTCCTCGTGACGCGCGTCGCGAGCGAACAGGCGGACACCTCCCTCGGCGAGGAGCTCTCGCGCCAGCTGCTCGGCGTGCCGCAGGCGCTCGGCGCCGCGAGCGCCTTCGTCACGCTGCTCGCGCTCGTCCCCGGGTTGCCCACCGTGCCCTTCCTCATCCTCGGGGCGGGGCTCTTCGTCACGGCCCGTGTCCGGGCACGCCAGAAGAGCGGAGAAGACGCCCGCGCGGCCACCGAGCCGGCGCCCCGCCCGCGCCCCGGAGCGCGAGAACCGGCGTTCGTGCCGCTCGTCGTTCCGTGGTCGGTGCAGGTCGGACCGGAGCTCGAGAGCCTGCTCGAGCGCGGCGCGACCGGACGCGACGGCGCGCCGGCCGGGCTCCGCGTGCTCCTCGCGGGGCTGCGCGAACAGCTCTTCTCCGAGCTCGGCGTTCCCCTCCCCGCCCCTCGCGTCGCCGTCCGCGCCGACGTTGCGGACCGGCACGTCGTCCTCTCGCTCCACGAAGTGCCCGAGCGCGTCTTCGCCCTCGGCCGCGAGCTGCAGGACGACGACGCATGCTCGCGTGTGTGCGCGGAAGCCCTCGCGCTCCTGCGCTCGCGCATCGCCGACTTCGTCACGCTGGCGGTGGCCCAGAAGCTGCTGGACGAGCTGGAGCAGTTCGCTCCGGCCGCGGTCCGCAACGTCGTGCCCAAGCCGGTGTCGCTCCCCCTGTTGCGGGACGTCCTGCGTCGTCTCGTCGACGAGGGCGTCAGCGTGCGTGACCTGCAGGCCATCCTCGAGGCGCTCTCGGTCGCGGCACCCGCGGAGAAAGACGCCCAGAAGCTCACCGAGTTCGTTCGCACCCAGTTGAACCGCGCGATCTCCTTCAAGCTGACGCAGGGCGGCGGCGAGCTGCGCGTCATCGTCCTCGATGACATCATCGAGGACACCATCCGCCGGGCCGTCGTCCGCAACGAGGCCGGCGCGTTCCTCACGCTCGCGCCCGCCGCGGCCCGCGACGTCCGCGAAGCCGTCGCGCAGGCCGTCGCGTCGCTCCCGCCGGATGTCCCTCGCGTCTTTTTGACGAAGCCGGACGTCCGCCACTTCGTCCGCCAGCTGATCAAGGTCGACCTTCCCTACGCAGTCGTCGTCAGCTTCGCGGACCTCCTGCCGAGCGTCCGGCTCGTCCCCGTCGCGCGCGTCGCGGTCGGCCGCTCGTAGCGTTGCGATCGGGACGGTGGACGAGACGCCCGTTCGCGAACCTCAGGCAGCGCCGCGCCGCCAGGAGGCGTGAATCGCCGCGAGGACGTCGCCGCGGATCTCGTCGCGGCGCGCGGGCGTCATCGGACGACCATCGGCTGCTCGCACGAGAAACCAGTCGAGGGCGAAGCCGTCGGCGACGGTCGCCCCGGCCTCGAGGATCTTCAGTCGCGCGCCGACGATCGCCGTCACCACGGCGAAGAGGTTGCCGAGGCAATCGGGGCTCTGGACATAGAGCTTCGAGGCACCATCGCTCTCGTCGCTAACGAACCAGGCGCGCGCGTCGTACTTCCCACATTCACTGCCCATGCTCTTTCGATAGAAGGGTGGTGACAACGGGGCGTTCCGTCCAGGTTTCGCGGGCGTATCCACGGTTGCGACGTTTTTGTCGCAACCGCGGACACGCCGCGCGGTGGCGCGAAAACGCGGCCGTGGACGGTGCGCCCACAGCCTCGCCTCTCGCAGAAACCTTCGGTGGTTTCTTCCGAAACAGCAGCTCGCGATACTTCAGTATCGATGGACATCGGATCTCGAGTCAGGCTCGCAACGGGCGCCGTCTTCGCCGCACCGGAGATCCATCGCCGCTCGCTTCCCGAGCGCGCGACGTTCGAGGCGTTCGCGGACTCGATGCCCGCTGCGTACCGCAACGTGTTCGACGAGGCCTCGATGCGCGCGCACGCGGCCATCGTCCGGCGACGCGGACGGGCCCCGGCTCGGGTCGAGGGCTGGAAGGACCTGCCGGGCGGGATCGTCGCGATCTGCGTCGCGGCCGCCGACGTCGTGGATCTGAACACCCGCGTTTGCGCTGCCGTGTTCGCGCACGGAGCCGACGTCGTCGGTGCGCAGGTTTATCGCCGGGCCAGAAGCGACCTCGCGACCGAAGCGGTCGGCTTCTTCTGGGTGCGGCGCGCACCGGACGCAGGCGGCTCGCCGGGCCCGGTGAGCGCGCAAGACCTCGCTCGAATCGGGCGGACGCTCGAGGCGCTGGTTCGGAGGACGGACGGCCTCCGGCTGGCCGCGCGCCTCTCTCGTGCCGCGCGCGCCGCCGGTCGGTCGACGGTCATCGATTTTCGAAGGGGCGAGCGCGGAGGGACTGCGCTGACGGTCCGAACCGAGGACCGCCGCGGGCTCCTTCTGCACGTCGCGAGCGCTCTGTTTGGCGAGGGCCTATGGGTCCGTTCGTCGAAGGTGCGGACCCAAGGGCGGCGCGCGACCGCTCGGTTCTGGGTCGCCCAAATGGACGACAAGCGGTCGCTCGGAGCCGAAGAGGAAGTCGAGGCGCTGATCGCGGTCCTCGAGGCCATCGCGGCGCGGACGCGCGCGGGCGGTGCGCGGGCCCCACGCGAAATCTAAGCACTTTGTCCCGAAGCCCTTGCGGGCTCACGCAGCGAGCGAAGCTCCACGCAAGGGTCGTCCCGGCGAGCCGCGGCTTCCCTTTGCCGCACTACGCCATGCTCGTTTTGGTCGCACCATGACCGTTTCGGTCGCAAAGAGTACGTGCGTTGTGCACGCGCGCTGCTAGGGTTGCGCGTTCGTAAGAGGGATCTTCGGCGCATTGCGAGGGGAAGTGGGGACTATGAAGAGCGGCTTATGGGGGGCCACGCTCGGCGTGGTCGTGAGCGTTGTATCTGCGGGATGTTCCGGCGCGAGCAACAATTCGCCAATCACCTCGCCGCCGGTCGGCGACGACGGTGGCGCGACGTTCGACGCGACCGCAGGAGGCGCGGCGCTCAGCCTGAGCGCGGCGACGCAAAACTTCGGCACGCTGGCCGTCGGCCAGATCGGTCCGCCTCTCCTCATCACGGCGACGAACACCGGCAACGCTCAATCCGGCAAGATGACCGTGATGCTGGGCGGCATGAACGCGGATTCGTTCGTCGTCGACAAGGACGATTGCACGGGCCAGGTCCTCGCCTCCGGGTCCAACTGCGCGGTCAAGATGCACTTTGCGCCCATGACCGCCGGCGGGCTCTCTGCCAGCCTCGCGTTTTCCGACGACCTCGGCAACTCGGCGAGCGCCGCGCTGACGGGCACGGCGACGGTGCCGCCGGACGTCGCGCTCCTCCCGAAGGCCGAGGACTTCGGAACCGTCCAGATCGCCGGCAGCTCGGCGCCGACGACGTTCACGCTGGCCAACAACGGCATGGCCGACGTCGGCATCGTGACGGTGGCCCTGGGCGGGATGGACTTGGCGCAGTTCACGACGTCGATGGACGGATGCTCGGGCAAGCCGCTGGTCGCCGGCATGCGTTGCAGCGTCGCGGTCACGTTCGCCCCGATGTCGGCGGGGGCCAAGACGGCCACGCTCTCGGCGTCGATCGCGGGCGGCCCCACGCGCACTTCCGCGCTCAGCGGCCTGGGCGCGAGCGGCGCCGCGTTCTCGGTGACGGCCGGCTCCTCGATGCCCGTGATGAGCTACGACTTCGGCTCCGTCACCACCGGCCACATGGCGACCCAGTCGTTCACGGTGACCAACACCGGCGGGATGCCGTCCGGGATCCCTGCTGTCACCATGAGCGGCCCGAACATGGGGGATTTCGCCGTGTCGATGAGCACGTGCACGGCCGCGCTGATGCCGAACGGGACCTGCTCGTTCTCTGTCGCGTTCACCCCGGGCACCACCGCGGCTGAGTCGGCGGCGCTCGGCGTCTCCGCCCCTCAGACGACTCCGGCATCCGTCGCGTTGAACGGCACGGGCCTCGCTCCCGCAGCCGTCCAGCCGAACCCGTCGACGTTCGACTTCGGGAGCGTCGTCCAGGGCGGTAAGAGCGCCGTCGAGACCTTCACGTTCACCAATAACGGGAGCGCCACCAGCGGGGCGCTGATGGTGTCTCTCAACGGATCGAACCAGGACCAGTTCACGCTCGGAAACGACACGTGCGCCGGAGCGCAGCTCGCGGGCGGCGATTCGTGCACCGTGGACGTCACCTTCACGCCGGACGCCAGCGCCAGCGGGACCCTCAGCGCTCAGCTCACGGTAACCGGGAACCCGGGCGGGTCCGTCTCCGCCAGCCTGAGCGGAACGAGCGCGACGCTCGCCAAGTTGAGCATCGGCCCCGCGCCGTACGACTACGGAAACGTGGCGCAGAGCGTCGCGACGAGCCCGGTGACGTTCACGGTCACCAACGCGGGGACGCTCGCGTCCGGATCACCGAAGGTGACGATGGGCGGCGCCAACCCGGACGACTTCACGATCGTCGCCGACGGCTGCACGGGATTCCCCGTGGCGGGCAACAACGGGACGTGCACGATCAGCGTCGCGTTCAAGCCGTCGACGCAGGCGCAGGAATCGGCGATCCTGACCGTGGCGGCCAGCCCGGGCGGGGCGGCGACGACGAACCTGAGCGGAACCGGGACGCAGGCTGCGGCGCTGCAGATCACGCCCAACCCGGCGGGGTTCGGCGACGTCGTGCAGAACGTGCAGTCGGGGAACAAGACGTTCACCATCTCCAACACGGGAGGGGTGCCCTCGGGGACCGTGGCCGTATCGATGGGCGGAGCGAACGGCGGCGACTTCCACGTGGTCACGAACAACTGCAAGGATAAGACGCTCCCGCCGAACGGCGCGACGGCGTGCACCGTCATCGTGGCGTTCAAGCCGTCGGTGCTCGGCAAGGAGACGGCGACGCTGACGGCGATCGCGAACCCCGGCGGGACCGCCACGGACGCCGTGACCGGGAACGGGGTAACTCAGGGGACGCTCGCGGTGACGCCCAATCCCGGGGCCTTCGGCGGAGTGAATCAGGGGACGACGTCCCCGAAGATCACGTTCCAGGTGTCGAACAACGGCGGCGCGCCTTCGGGGGTGCCCACGGTGTCCGTGACCGGGGCGAACATGGGCGACTTCAAGCTGGGCACGAACACCTGTACGGCAGCCATTCCGCCGAACACGACGAACGCCTGCCAGATCGACGTGACGTTCAAGCCGGGCACCACGATGGCGGAGTCGGCGACCCTGAACATCGCCGCGAGCCCCGGCGGGACCACCGTCCCGCTGACCGGCACCGGCACGCAGCCCGCGATTGCGATCACGACGCCGATGGGGGGTTCCTGGACCTGCAACGCGCTCCCGGGGCACACGACGACGCAGCCCTTTACGGTGACCAACAACGGCACGGGGTCGACCGGAGGGCTGACGCTCTCGGGCCTGCCGAGCAACGGGTTCTCCGTGATGTCCGATCAGTGCTCGGGGATGATGCTCGGAGCCGGCGGGACATGCTCGTTCAACGTGCAGTACGCGCCGCCCCTGACGGAGACCATCGGCCAGTCGGACGTGGCCAGCGTCGTCGTGACCGATACGACGACGGACAAGGCGACGGGGTCACTCCATGGCAAGGCGCTCGCCTCGGGAGTGAACCTGCAGATGTCGTCCACGCCGAGCTCCGCGTCCTATTCCGGCAGCGGTGCGAGCGTGACGTTTACCGTCCAGAACTGGGGTATCGCCGCCTCGGGCTCGCTGGGCACGCCGACCGTGACGGCCATGCAGAGCGCGCCGACCGCAGCGGACATCAGCTCCGACTTCATGATCGCCAATAACCACTGCAGCGGTATGACCCTCGCGCCGGCTCAGTCGTGCAGCTACGACGTCGTGTTCACCGCGGCGGAAAGCGGCGGCAGCGGCGACGGCGGCAGCGGCGACGGCGGCAGCGGCGACGGCGGAACCATTGGCGGCATGTTCACCGGGTTCACGACCGTGGGGGACGGCGCGAACTCGGCCTTCGACAACTTCAGCGGCGCCGGGTACTGACGCCGCAGCGCAACGGACGAGCTAGAGCCGGTCTGCCGGTGCAAGGGAGGTAAGGCGCTCTGCGAAGGGAACCCACGGCACGGTGGGTCGCCTAAGCTCCATCGCTCGTCACTTAATCGCAACGGCTCGTCGGTTTCGTGGGCGGACCGCGCTTCGTGCGACACAATTCGGCGGGAGAACCGTCGCGATGCGCTTCGTTCGTGCCCCGCGGCGCGTCGGCTCGATCGACGGACCGACGCGGCGGCTGGTGCTGCGGCGCTGGATAGGGCGCGCCCTCGCGTGCCTTGCGGCGTTGACGGGGACCGGCGTGCTGGGGGTCCTCGTCGCCATCCATGGCTTGGACCAACCCTGGCTCAAGCGTCACGTGCAATCGACGGTGCGCGCAGCGGCCGGCGTCGACGTCGACTACCGCGCGGCGCGCGTCGCTTTGCTCTCCGGGGCGGAGATCGACGACCTTGTCGTGCGATCGCCGGCCGACGTCCGCTCCGTCGCGCCGGATCTCCTCCGAATCGAGCGCCTCCGCGTGGGATGGTCGCCCGGGACGCTCCTCGGGCGCCGCGGCCCCCTGCTCGAGCGCGTGGGCGCGACCGGAGTGACGCTGGCGGTGGTCGTCGACGAGAACGGAAGGACCTCTTTCGATGCTCTCTCGACGTCGCCGCCAGGCTCGCCGGGAAAACCGCCGGCGCCGAAGACGGCTCTCTCCGGACTGCCGTCGCAGCTCCTGGCGACGGCTCCCCCCGTCGGCCGGGTCGACATCGACGCCGTGACGCTCGTCTTGATCCGCACCGAGCGCGGGCAGTCCGCGGAACGCGACGAGCTGCGCGGGCTGTCGCTGGCCGTTGCGGCGACCCGGGCGGCGCCGGCCGCGCCCGGCTGGCGGATGGACGCGAACCTCGGCTCGCCCTCGGCGCCTCTCGACCTGGAGCTCACGCGCTCGGGCAACGGCGCAGAGGCGAGCGGGGCACGCGCGGCGCTCTGGCTGACGGTGGGGGCGAGCTCGAACGCGCTCACGGCGGCGCTCGATTTGCGCGTCGCGCGCCAGACCCTGGCGCCGAGCGTGCCGGCCGACCCTCACCTCCACGCGGAAGCGAAGCTGCGATTCGACCCATTCGCCCGGCGCACGGAGGTGGCGATCGACCACGTCGATGCCGGCGACGGGACGACGACGGCCGCCACGGCGGACGCCTCGATCGTCCTCCCGGACGATGGCGACCCGGTCGTGCGGCACGCGCAAGGGGAGCTCGACCTGGCCCTGCTCCTCCGGTGGGTGCCGCACGGCCTTGTCCCGGCGAACGCCGACCTCGCGCACGTGCGATGGCAGGTCGACTCGCTCGCCGCAGGGCCAATCCCGCGACTGTCACCGGAGGGATCGCTGACGGTCGAAGCGCAGCTCTCGAACCTGAGCGCGGGAGCTGCCGGCGCGCCGCTCGTCGTCGAACGCATGGATCTGTCGGTGCACGCGCAACCCACCGGCGGCGGCGCAGAAATCGTTGCGCAGGGTTCGGCCAAGCTCGCCGGCGTCCGGCTCGCATCCGGCCCGACCCGATGCGTCGCCGACGACGTCGCCGTCGACCTCGAGGCCCGGCGAGACGCCGACGAGCGCGTCTCCGGGCGCGTCGGGATCGGCTTCGCGCGGGTGGCGGTCGAAGGTCCGGCGCCGGTCGTCGCGCGAGACGGTCGAGTCGACCTCCGCGTCGAACGGCTGCATCCGGACCCCGGGCAGCCGCTCTCCACGAGCGGAAACGTCGCGCTGTCCTTCGACGTGGCGTCGCTCGACGCGCGTCCGTCCGGCGCACGGATCTCGATCGAGGGCCTCGCGCTGCGCGCGAAGACCGCGCTCGAGGGGCACCCTCCTTACGGCGCGGAGGTCGACGCCATGGCGGCCCGGATGCGCGTCGTCGATCGCGGCGGCTCCGTCCTCGCCGACCGCCCGGCGCGCATCGCGCTCGAAGCGCGCGACGCCCAGGTCGACTTCGCCGACCCGGCCGCGACTCGGGGTGCGCTGCACGGCACCGTCGACTCCGGCGAGCTGCAGGCCTCGCTGGACGCGACGAGAGACAGGGACGCGATCGACTTCGGCCTCCGCGCCGACCTGGCGAGCCTGAAGGCCGTGCGCCCGTTCCTGCCGGCGGACCTCGCCGATCGTGCCCCGTGGGACCGCATCGCGGTGAACGTCCAGTCGAGCGGCCGGCTCGAAGCGCTCGGCAGCCCGACGCCTCGCTTGCGCCACTCGACGCAAGTCGTGGTCGAGCGCCCGGCGTTCGCGAAGGTCGATGCCGTGCGCCTCGCGTTGAACGTTCAGTCGCAAGGCACCGCGCTCCGGCACGACGCAGAAGCGAGCCTGCTCGCGTCCGGCCTCGCGTTCGAGGGCGGCCGCGCGCTCGACGATCGCGTGACGCTCTCGGCATCGGTCGATCGCCTGCAACCGTCGCTCCGCTTCCGGCTGGCGGCCGCAGGGCACGCGACGGCGAAGCTCTCGGGCCGGTTCTCGTTCGATGCGTCGCGACGCGCGCTGGAATACGACGCCGAGGGGGACGTTCGCGACCTGTCTGCCGTCGCACCCCTCGCCGCCAAAGTGCCCGGACTCGACGCGTTCGACCTGTCGCAGCTCGAGCTCGGTCTGTCCGCGCGCGGAGCGCTGCTCGGTGTCGTCGCCGGTGTCGGGCGGGACGGGACGATCGAGATCGAGCCGAGCCCCGCGCGCACGGCGATGGCCCAAGGAAAGCTGGACCTTCGCGTCGCCCATTTCCGCTGGGCCAAGGGGGACACGGCCATCATCGCGCCCGCGCTGGCGTGGCACGCCGACCTGCGGGGGGCGGGAGAACACCGGATGCTCGACGCGCGGCTCGAGATCGGCACGCTGCACGTCGACGTCGGAAACCACGACGTCGACGTGAACGGCATCCGCGACGAAGGGAGCGCTTCGATCGCCGGTGACCTGACGAACCCCGAGGTCGACGTCACGCAACACCTCGCGGTCGCCGCCGTCGAACAGGACCTCGTCCCCGAGTATCCGCTGGGCGACCTCGACTTCGCCCTCTCGGGCGAGCGGAGCCCCGAAGGCATCGTGCACCTCGCGGACGCGAAGATCGCGAACCGCCGCGCCGGCACGGCGCTCGCGGTCAGCGGGAACATCGACCTGGGCGAGGGACGCCGCACACTCTCGCTGACGACTTCTCTCACCCAGGATCTCGCGGGCCTCTCGACCATCCCGGAGCGCTTCCAGGGACGAGGGACCGTCACCGTGGACGCGAACGTGACGTCGCCCGACCTCGCCCGATACACGCTGCGATCCGTGGTCAAAGGGGACGAGGTCAGCCTGGCTCTTCCTCGCGCCGGGGTGTCCGTCGAGACCGCGAACGGTGAGGTGCCGCTGACGGTCGCCCTGGTGGTGAGCGGGAAAGGAGTCGCGCTCGCGCGCACCGAGAGGCCGAGCCCGTACTCGATGCTCCGCTTCGCCGACCAGCACCCGCTCCTCAGCCGCAGCGGCTTCCTGTCGATCGCGCGCCTCAAGACGCCCTTCGTCGCGATTTCACCGCTCGTCGGAAACCTCGAGATCGAGCAGAACGTCGTCTCGCTCCGGCAATTCGAGATGGGCGTTCGCGGGGGTACGATCACCGGTCAGTGCGGGATCGATTGGGACGGCCCCCGGTCGACGGTCGAGCTGCACGTGCGCGCGAGCGGCGTGCAGTCGTCCCACGGCGAGCCGTTCGACGGAAACATCGCGGTCGCCATGTCCGCAGCGGACCGCACGATCGAGGGCCGCGCCGAGATCCTGCGCATCGGCGAGCGCCATTTGCTCGACTTGCTCGACTTGCAGGACCCCCTTCACGTGGACCCGGCCATCAATCGCATCCGGGGAGCGCTCGACTTCGGCTACCCGAAGAGCCTGCGCATCGTGTTCGATCACGGCTTCGCGAGCGCTCACCTCGAGCTCGGCGGTCTCGCGCAGTTCGTGAGCATCGGCGAGCTCCGGGGAATTCCGATGGGCCCGATCCTCGACAAGATGGTGGCGCCGGCGCTCGACGGGACCGATACGAAGGAGGCGCAATGAATCGATTCCCCTCGTACGCCAGAGGCGCCGTCCTCCTCGCGCTGCCCGCGCTCGCGTGCGTCAAGCCGCCGGAGATCGTGATGGTGGACCGAGCGACGGCGCTCGAGCAGCAGGCATCCGGCTCGTTCGACGAGCTGGAACGCCGACTGGATCGCGCCGCGATCGAGCCCCGGCCCGTGCCCCTCACGCCCGATCAGCTCGAGGCGCTCGGCGTGCGACCGGCGCCGCTGGTCGACGAGAGCGATCTCACCGACGCCGACCGGCTCGACGGTCTCCTGTCGCAGCATTGCGTCGGCGAAGGCAAGGACGGTCTGCTCGTCGACACGCGCGACGCGTGCAGGGGCGCCGCGGACGCGCAGGAGCTCGCGACGCTGATCGAGCGCGTGAACCGCGCACGCCGGCAACTCTGGCGATGGATGCACGGGCAGCGGACCGACGTGGCGGAGGGCGAGCTGCAGCGCGCGTGGCACGACAACCACGTACGGAATGTCGTCTGCGGCGGGTGGATCGAAGGGAGCGACGGGAAGTGGACCGCAAAGGCATGCTGAGCCGCCCGGCGCGGGTCGCCGCCGGGGTCGCGTTCGCCGCGTCGCTCTTCGCGGGGCGCGCCTCGGCGGACAACGTCGACGACGACGATCTCGTGAAGCCGAGGCGGCTGACGGTCGGCGTCGCCGATGATCTGCTCGGCCAGCTGGCGCGCGACGGCAAGACCCTCTACTTCGTCTCGAACCGCGACACGACCAACCAGCTCTTCGCGCAGAATATGGCCGACGGGCGCGCGTGGCCCCTCTTCGACGACGGCGCCGACGTCACTTGGCCCCGAGTGAGTCCCGACGGAGGGCGACTCCTCTACATTTCGTTCCGCGAGAGCGCGGCGGGGCAGCTCTGCACGCGGCGGTTGCCGGGCGGCGACGACCGCCGGTGTCTGCAGGACGCCTCCGCCGCTCTGCAGGCCGAGTGGATCGACGCGAACCGGATCGTCCTCGTGAACCGCCAGTCGATCCAGGGAGACCTGCGCGTGCTCGAAGTGACCGCGGGGTCGTCTCTCTCGGCGCGGCCGCTGCTCGACCGCAACGTCACGAGCCCCGCCGTGTCTCCCGACGGGCGATGGCTCGTCTACGTCCCGGTCGCGCGCGCGGTGCAGACGGTGGGACCGGCCTTCGCGGCCCACGCGGCGCAGGCGCTCGAGGCCGTCCCGCTCGCGTCGGCGTCGACGGCCTCGCCCTTGCGGATCACGTTGCCGCTTCCCGGGCACACCGGGCAGCCGGTGTTCGCGAGAGACGGCCGGTCGCTCTACGTCGTTCAGTTCTTCACCGACTCCAATCGCGACGGAACGATCGACGCCGGCGACCATGGAGTCCTCTTCCGCGTACCCATCTCGTTCGAAGGGGGGACGCCGGTGACGGGACCTCCGGAGCAGCTCACGGAGACGTCGTGGAACTGCGAGTACCCTGCGCCGTACGTCGACCGCCTGATCGCCACGTGCTCGCGGGACGCGAGCCTCGACGTGTACTCGCTGCCTCTGGGGGGCGAGGTCCCGGAGAGCTGGACCATGCCCATGCTGGCGAACGCGATCGACGACGCGGACACGCTGGTGGTCGAGCAGCTCCTGACGATGCGCCGGCTCGCGCGCGAAACGACGGCCGAAGGTCGCCGTCAGGCGATGCTCGCGCTGGTGCTGCTCCACCTCGAGCGCGAGGAGTTCGCGGCCGCCGAGTACTTTGCGGAGCAGGTCCACACGCTCCGCGACGAGGCCACGGCGGGCATCTCGCACCCGATGCGATTGCTCGTCGAGGAGCGGCGAGCGGAGCGCCGCCTCGAGCAGGGGCGGCTCTCGGAGGGATTTCGGCGCGAGGCGCAGGAGCGGCTCGCCCAGCTGCGGACCGACAGCTTCGAGAGCCCGATGGCGGAGGACCTGACGCACCTCGCTCGGAGCGCGATCTTCGACGCCCTGGGCGACAAGGGCAAGGCGCGCAGCGAGCTGGAGGCTGTCACCGTCGACGAGACCACTCCGCCTCCGATCGTCGAGGCGTACTACCGTCACGTGGACGCCTTCTATCGCCAGCTCGACGACCGCGAAGCGCTCGTCGCCGCGTGCCGCAAGCTCGCCGCGGACCGCGGTCGAACGCCCGACCAGCAGCTCCGCTACGCGCGCGCCGCCGCTCGCGCGATGATTCGCGGGCTTCCCTACGCCGAGGCCGAGGCTCGCCTCGCGCGCGAGCGCGCCACGGCGTCGCCGCGCGAGGCGGAGCTCGCGTTTGCGATCGACCTGGCTCGCGATGTCCTCGACATCCGCGACTCGCACGCGCCCGCTTCGGTCGGCGACGCACTCCTCGCCCTGTACGCCGCGCAGACCCGACCGGGCCGGAGGCGGGCGCTCGTCGTCGAAGCGGTGCAGCGCGCCGACGACGTGGACGCCGACGACATCCTCGACGCGCTCGTGCAACGCGACATCCGCGACGTAAAGCGGGGAACGCACGAGCGTGGGGAGGCCGAAGACGTCTTCGAGCGCATCGTCCTGGCGCGCGGTTACGAGCGCGCCGCGGCGAAGAAGTACGAAGAGGCGGCCCAGGATTTCGACTCCGTCGCCGAGGAGACCGGTTCGCTCGAAGCGGTCGCCAAGGCGATCGACACGCGCCTGAAGCTGGGATGGAGCCCCGCGACGATCCAGGCCACGTACGAGGCGCACGGCATCCCTCTCGAGCGCGCTCGCTTCGCAAAGGCTTACCTCATCGCGCGCGACCTCCCGAAGCTCGAGGGAGATGTCCACGACAAAGCTGCGTCGTCGGCGCTGGCAGCGCTCGAGGCGTCGTGGTCGGAGCTCCGCGAGGAGGGCGTCGCGCAGGCGCTCTTCGGCGCGCTGCTTCACGAGCAGTATCTCCAGACGCTCGACCTCGGCAAGGCGGAGGAGGCCAATGTGCATTACCTCGTCGCGCTCGAGCTCGTCGGGGACAATCCGCGCCTGCGTGGGACGATCCTGGCCGAGCTGGGTCTCCTCCACACGGACGTGGGAAATTACCGGATCGCGCTCGGGTATCTGCTCGAGCGGGACAAGCTCCCCTACGCCGACGACTCCGAGAGCCTCGACGTCCTCCTCTCGAAGGCCCAGGCGCTTCTGCATGTGGGACGCGACGCCGACGCCGCAGCCGCGGGCGACGCCGCTCTCGCGCTCATCGCTCGCAACCCTGCGCTCGCGCGGCACCGGCTCCTGGCCCTCGACTGGGCGGCGATCGACAACCTCTCCGCGTCGCGGTTCGCGCGCGCCCTGGCGCTGTACGACGAAGAGATCCCGCTCCTCGACCAGGCCCCCGCGGGGGCCCCGGGCGAGCGCAATCGAGTGGTCGCGAGGGTCTCGCGGGCGGCGGCGGCGGTCGGGGCGAACCAGCCCGCGCGAGCGTTGGCCGACCTCGACTTCGTGGAGAAGCACCTCGCGGACCCGAAGACGATCGCGGCGCTGCAGTGGGCGCACGCGACCGAGGTGCAGGTCGACCGCGTGTACGGGCTCATCGTGAACGGGCTGCGCGCGAAGGCGAGCCGGGAGCTCGGGCGTCTCGACGCCGAAGCGCAGGGCATCGCTGCCAGGCGGGCGATCCTGGAAGCGCGGTTCGACGAGACGAAGCGACCCGAAATCGAGCGGCAGGAGATGCTCGCGGAGGCGCAGCTCGCGTGGAACGCCGGCGAGCGGCAGGACCGCGCCTCCGCGGCGACGTGGGTCGCACGCGCGCTGGCGCACGCCGACGACCTTCGGGCGCGGGACAACGGCGTCAGCGACCGCGAGGAGCTCGACGTGCTGCGGCTCGCGGCCCAGCTCTCCGTGTCGATGCACGTCGCGATGGTTCCCAATCTGCCGAAGCGGATGGCGGCGGCCGCCGCCGAAATCGCCACCCGCCGGGAGCCATCCCTGGGGCGCTACGCGCGGTGGTTCGAGATCTACGGGCCGCTCCTCTCGCCGGCGCCGTAAACGTGGGCGCTCGGGCGGCAGGTCCGTGGCCGCGCGTCCCGGACGGGCCGCAAACCGTCCCGGCCACGGTCTCGATCACGAATCTCGCGGTGAAATCGCGAGTCGCCGCCTGGCACACGACGTGTAGTCGGCCTGGCCATGGCGATCGCCGAAGATTGGGTGGGCCCTCGCGAGCGCGCGGCCAGGGTGGGGCTCGAGTGCCTCGGCGACGCCGAGCTCGTGTCGATCGTTCTGGGGACGGGCTGCGCGGGCCTGCCGGTGGGCGTCCTCGCGGCGACGCTCCTCGACGACTACGGAGGCGTCGGCGGGCTCGCGCGCGCAGGTCTGGGCGAGCTCTCGGAGCGGCAGGGCATCGGCCCGGCGAAAGGCGCGCGGCTGGGCGCGGCCATCGAGCTCGGTCGGCGGGCCGCGTTCGCGGCGACGCTCGAAGCTTCGCCCAAGTTGCCCGACCAGGTGGCGGTTCAGGCGTGGGCGCGCCCTCGCCTTGCCACGCTCGATCACGAGGAGCTCTGGATGCTCGCGCTCGACGGCCGCCACGGGCTGCGCGCCGCACGTCGCGTGGCGTCGGGCGGAATCCATGGGCTCCACGTCGGTCCCCGCGATGTCCTGCGGCTCGCGCTGCGCGAGGCGGCGAGCGCCTTCGTCCTCGTGCACAACCATCCGAGCGGCGACCCGGCGCCCAGCGATGAAGACGTCGCGTTCACGCGCATGACCGCCAGCGCCGCTTCCATCGTGGGGACGCCGCTGCTCGATCACGTGGTCGTGGCGCGACGGCAATCGGCATCCATGCTGAGCCTCGGAGTTCTTTCACCGTGAGGCGGGCGGCGCCTTCTGTCGCCGCGGTCGCGGCGCCTCCCTCAATGGGAGGCGACCATCTCCTGACCCGACGCACGCTGCGGCAGCGCGAGAAGCTCGTCCAGCGACTGGGGCGCGTACAGGTAGGCGTACGCCGCCTGGCTCGCGAGCACTCGCTTGATGTACCCGCGCGTCTCGTCGAACGGAATTCGCTCGACGAAGACGTCGAAATCGTCGGCCCCCCGCTCGCCGAGCCACCTGCGCACGGCGGCGGATCCGCCGTTATACGCCGCGATCGCGAGCGCCGGATTGCTCGCGAAGGAGGCGCGGAGCGAGCCGAGGAAGCGCGCGCCGAGCGCGATCGACACGTCCGGCCGATGGAGCGCGTTTTCGTCGGCGACGACCGGCGTTCCGCGCGTGAGCGCGCGCGCCGTGGCCGACATGAGCTGCATCAGACCGATCGCGTTCGCCGAGCTGCGGGCGTCGGGGTCGAAGGCGGACTCCTCGCGCATGATCGCCCAGGTGAGCGGAAACGGGATGCTCGCGGCCTCGCTTTCGCGCAGCACGGTCCCTTCCCACGGGCGGGGGAATGCGGCGAGCCACGGCAAGCGCCAGCGGCCGGCAGGCCAGTGCGAGCGGTAATCGACGAGGCGTGCGCGGGAGAACGCGTGCCCGAGCTCCGGCGCGCCCGCGCGGTCGTAGAGCCACGCGATCGTCCAGAGGAGCTCGGAGTCCGCGCCCTCCGCCGCCCACCCGGCGGCGCTCGCGTCCCGTCTCGCTGCCTCGACCTCACCGACCTCGAGGAGGTGCACGAACCGCTGGAACGCCGGCGTGGCGAACTCGGCATGCTCGTGCGTGAGGAACGGTCCAACGGGCTCCCGCGCGATCGCCGCATGCATCGCCGAGCGCGCGGCCTCGTCGTCCAGCGAGCGCAGCCGCCCGTACGCGAGCAGCATCGAGTACGAGAGCGGCTGATCGAAGATGATCGCCGCGTACCGCGCCTTCGCGTCGTCGGTCTCGCCGGCCAGCTGCGCAACGCGTGCGCGAAAATAGGCGGCCCGCGGCTGCGCGTTCGACGTCGGCTCGAGCGTCGTCAGCAAGCGATCGAGCGAGGAGCGGGCGCCGTCGAGGTCGTGCTTGACCAGCTTGGTGAGGGCGATCCGGAAGAGCGCCTCGGCCTTCATGTCTCCGTCCGGGTACACATCCGGAATCGAAGACAACAAGGACAGGTACTTCGCCTCGTCCCCCTGGTCGTAGGCGAGCAACGCGCTCCGGTAGCGCGCGTCGTCGGCCAGGCGATGAGAACCGAAGAGCTTTTCGACGCGGTCGAAGCGGGCCCGTGCCTCGGCGGATCGCCGCGCCGACGCGCTCGCCTTCGCGCCCTGGTAGAGGGCGGTCACCAGCGAGTCATCCCCCTCGCACCGCGCGATGGCGACGCCCCACGCGTCGGCCGTGTCCTCCGCTTTGCCGTGAGGCAGCGAACGCGCGCGGACGATCGCCGCCTTGCAGGCCGGCTCCGCGTGCTTCTTGTCGCCCGGTGCGATCGACTGGAGAACCGACTGAGCCACCTCCAGGGCGCGTTTCGGCTTCGAAAAATCGAACCACGCCTGCGCCTGTCTCGCCCGCTCGTCGCCAGTCAGCGCAGGAGCTTGCCGGGCGAGCAACGCCGCGGCGCGGCCACGCAGCGCCTCGAGGTCGATCTTCTCGGCTACCCAGGGCGCTTCGACGAGAACGCGCGTCGCCAGGTCGAGCGCTTCTTGCGCGCGCGCCTCCGGCGGCCCGTCGACGCCGTCGACGAGCGCCGTCGCGAGGAGGATCGAGGAGTCCGCCCAGCGCAGGCCATTGGGACCGGCAGCGAGCAGCGCGCGCCAGATGGGAACGGCCGACGCTCGGTCGCCCCGGCCGGCGTGCGCGTCGGCCAGCGCGAGGCGCACCTCGTCGCGCAGCGCAACGCTCTCGTCGACCGCGCTCGCCCGCGCGAGGGCCTCGTCGTACCGTCCGGCGCGAACGAGCGCTTGCGCCTCGCGCAGAGTCGCGTACGGCCCGAGGTTGCAGGGGAGCGCGCGGTCGAACGCCGCGGCAGCCTCGGTGGCCTCGCCGGCCGCGAGGTGCAGGCGGCCGGAGACGTACGACCACGCGCACGCGTGCGATGCGTCGAGGGTCACGGTCGCGCGGGCCGCGTCCAGCTCGCGCGCGGCGGACGATGCGTCGCGCGCCTCGTCGAACGCTCGCGCGGACGCGAGACGGGGGTCGTCGAGAACGACGTTCAGGCGCGGCAGACCGGGATCGATCGCCTCGCCCACGCGATCGCTCGTGCCCGCGTCGGCTCCCGGCCCGGCGACCGGCGGGAGAGACGCCGACGCGGGCTCCGACGGGGGTCGCCCTCGCTGTACGGCGCCCCCGTGACATCCGCACCATCCTCCCGCGAGGAGAAGGACAAGCCCACCCCAGGCGGGCCCTTTCTTCCGACTTCGCACCGCGGAATCGGTCGCCTTCAGGCGATTTGGGGGTGGCTCGGCGCGGAGCGCCGAGGGGGGCGTCAGCCCCCCGGAGACCGTCCCCGTCCCCTCCGTCATCGGCGTACCTTCGGCACGACGATCGGCGGAGGTAGTGTCCCGAGCAACGGGCCCACCAGGAACCGCGACTCGGGACACTAAGGCCGCCATGTCTCGGAAGCCGCCTCCTCTTCTTTCGCCTCGGACTGCTTGCGCTGCTCGTCGGCCCATCGCGCCCGGCCTCGCGCGACCGCCTTCGCGTCCGCTTGTCGAGCGGCGACCTCTCCGCGCGCGGCGTGCTCGGTGGCGCGAGCGTTGTCCTCGGTGGCGCGGGCGCGGTCGACCGCCGTACTCATCGTGGCGCGCTCCGCGGTCACGCGCGCCTCCCACGCGTCCGCGCTCGCGAGGTCCCCGGCGCGGAGCTCGCCGCGAGAGAGCGCCTCCCCTTCGCCTTGCCGAACCCGGAGCGACGCCGCGTCGTGCGCGGCGCGCGCTGACTCCGCCGCCTTCCGCTCTTGCTCGGCACGCTCGCGCCGGTGCACCGCTCCCGCCAGGCCCACCGCTGCCTCCTCCACCTTCTGCTCGCGGAGCTCGACGAGAGGCTCGAGCGGATACCGGGGACGCCGCATTCGCTTCAAGCATAGCGCACCGCTCGGGCCGATCGCATGATGACGGGGATGATCCCGGTGCGCGTCTGCGATCCCCACGGCCCTCGCCGGACGCGCCTCACCGAACCGACGCTCGCTCTACCGCTCGCGCTCCTCCTTCTGGGACTCTTCTCGCCGCGCTTCGGCGCCGCGTTCTTGCTCCTCGGGATCGCGTTCCTCTTCGGCCTGCCGCTCCGGAAGACGCGGCACGGCTGCCGCGAGGGGTCCGTCGAGCTGGGGAACGGCTGGGTCGGCCTCTCCGCCGGCCCGCTGTCGCAACTCATCACGGCGGCGGACGTCCGCGCCGCCTCGACGGCGCGGACTCCGCGCGGCCTCGCCCTCGCGATCGTACGGCAATCCCCGTCGCGCCCGATCGTGCTCGAGGTGACCGCCGACCAGCAGCTCGACGCGATCCGCAGGAGCCTGCACCTCGGGTACTTCGGCTTCGGCGAGATCGCGTGGCCCACGCGGATGGGCGGCGGCGACAAGCTCCGCTCCTTTCTCTCAGCGCTGATGACCTTCGGCTGGGGCGGGATGGCCCTGGCGGCGGCCTGCGGCAACGGCGACGCCTTCCTCACCCTCGCGCTCGTCGTCGGCCCGATCTCGGCGTTCGCGCTGCTCGGCACGCTCGCCCGCGGGAGCGCGGGACCTCACGTGTCGCTGACCGCGCACGGCGTGACCATCTTCGACACGACCGGCGTACGGACCGCACGCTACGAGGACATCGCGCGGGTGGATGTCGCGGCGCTGTCTCTCATCCTCTGGACGGAACGAGGAACGCTCGTCATCCCGGGGGAGCAGATGCTGCCGGAGGAGCGCGAGCACCTCCGGGCGCAGATCGAGTGCGCGGCGGCGCGGGCGCAGGGAAAGGGACCGCCGCCTCCCGACATGCCGGCAGCGCTCGCGTCTCTGGCGCCGCGCGAGGAACCGAGGCGCATCTGGCTCGAACGCATCGACGCTGCGGCCGCCACGCTGGGCGACCACGGCGGCGCATACCGGGGAACCGAGATGAGCCTCGGCGACCTGTGGCTCGCGCTCGAGAGCCCGGACGCGCCGCCCGCCGTGCGAGCGGCCGCGGCCCGCGTTTTGGCGCGAGTCGCCCCCGAAGAGGCGGGCGTCCGGATCCAGACGGTCCTCGCGACCGAGCGCGACGACGGCACACGGGCGCGGATCCGCGTGGCCCTCGAAGAGGACGTCGACATCGCCGCGCGCGAGTTCGAGCGGCTCGAGAGCCACCGGCCGGCATTGTCCGAGCGTCGCTGACGCCCCCACACCGACCGCGACCGCGACCTCCGCGAGCGCTCAGACGATCGCGGAATCCTCGCCCCACTCCTGCAGCGACCGAACGCGCACGGTTGGTTCGCCTTGCGCCGCCTCGAGCGCGTCGCACGCCGCGAGCGCCGCTGCGATCGTCGTGAAGTACGGGATGTTCGCGAGGAGCGTCTGGCGGCGCAGCGAGTAGCTGTCGCGCACTTCCTTGGCGCCAATCGTCGTGTTCACGACGATTGCGACCGTCCCGCTGCGGATCGTGTCGATGACGTGGGGAGACCCCTCGTTCACCTTCTGGACGACGCGCACCGGCACACGCGCCCGCGTGAGCGCCGCCGCCGTCCCGCGCGTCGCCAGGACGTGGAAGCCGAGCGCCCGGAGACGCCTCGCGATGTGGATCGCCGCAGGCTTGTCCTCGTCCTTGACGCTCACGAACACGCTGTGGCGCTTCGTCTGCGCACCAGGGCCGCCGAGCGCAGTGCCGCTCGCGAGGAGCGCCTTGCCGAAGGCGCGCGCGAACGTATCGGCGACGCCCATGACCTCGCCGGTGGAGCGCATCTCCGGCCCGAGGATCGTGTCGGCGCCGGGGAACTTCGCGAACGGAAAGACGCTCTCCTTGACGCTCGTATACCGCGGCACCGGCGCGTCCTCGATCCCCAGCTCGTCGAGGGTCTTCCCCACCATGAGCATCGCCGCGATCTTCGCGAGCGGTCGTCCCGTGGCCTTCGACACGAACGGCACCGTGCGGCTCGCGCGCGGGTTCACCTCGAGGATGTAGACCTCCCCGCCCTTCACAGCGAACTGCACGTTCATCAGGCCGACGACGCCCAGCTCGAGCGCGAGCATTCGCGACTGCTCTTCGATCGA
This sequence comes from uncultured Myxococcales bacterium, assembly GCA_937998045.1. GTDB lineage: Bacteria > Myxococcota_A > Polyangia > Polyangiales > Polyangiaceae > Palsa-1150. The sequence continues at coordinate 3,002 of CALKVG010000159.1, read as the reverse complement.
CAGGACGATCTCCGGCGAGAGCGAGTGCGGCGGCAGCACGCTGGAGCTGTCGCCCGAGTGCACGCCGGCCTCCTCGATGTGCTGCATGACGCCGCCGATGACGCAGCGCTTGCCGTCCGCGAAGCAGTCGACGTCCACCTCGATGGCGTCCTTCAGGAACTCGTCGACGAGGATCGTCTGCGTCCCGGCCTCCTTCGCGGCCTCGAACGCGCGCGTCACGAAGAGCTCGAACTCCTCGCGGGAGTACGCGATCATCATCGCGCGGCCACCGAGGACGTAGCTCGGGCGGACGAGGACGGGGAAGCCGATCTCCTCGGCGATGGCGAGCGCCTCCCCCGGGGCGCGCGCGACGCCGCTGCGCGGACGCTTGAGCGCGAGCTTCGAGAGCACCTCGTCGAAGCGGCCGCGGTCCTCGGCGCGGTCGATGGCGTCGGCGCTCGTGCCGAGGAGGCGCACGCCGCGCTTCTCGAGCGGGACCGCGAGCTTCAGCGGCGTCTGCCCGCCGAACTGGACGATGACGCCCTCGGGCTTCTCCTCGTCGATGATGTTGAGGACGTCCTCGAGCGTGAGCGGCTCGAAGTACAGGCGGTCCGAAGTGTCGTAGTCGGTGGAGACCGTCTCGGGGTTGCAGTTAACCATCACGGTCTCGAACCCGAGCTTGCGTAGCGCCATCACCGCGTGCACGCAGCAGTAGTCGAACTCGATGCCCTGGCCGATGCGATTGGGCCCGCCGCCGAGGATGAGGACCTTGCGCTTCGATGCGTCGGGCGCGGCCTCGCTCTCGGTCTCGTAGGTCGAGTAGAGGTACGGCGTGTGCGCCACGAACTCGGCGGCGCACGTGTCGACGCGGGCATAGACGGCGCGCGTGCCATGCGCGAGGCGCGCGACGCGCACTTCGTCCGCGGTGCTTCCGATGAGCACGGCGATGTGGGCGTCGCTGAAGCCGAGCCGCTTGTACGCGCGCAGCTGCGCGGGGCCGGCCTCGCCGCGCTTCATCTGCTCTTCGGCCGCGACGATGCGGCGGATGTGCGCGAGAAACCAGGGGTCGATCGCCGTCTTCGCGAAGAGCTCCTCGTCGGTGAGCCCGACGCGCATCGCGTCGGCGAGGTAAAAGAGGCGATCCGCCGTCGGGATCGCGACGAGCTTCTCCAGCGCGCGGCGCGTCTCCTCGCTCGTCGTCGGCGGAAGCGCGCGCGGTACGTCGAAGTCCGGCCCTTCCATCCCGAGGTCGCGCGGCTTCTTCGTCTCGGCGAGCAGGCGGTAGTCGACGCGATCGAGGAGGGAGACGAGCCCCTCCTTCCCCGTCTCGAGCGATCGCGCGGCCTTCTGCAGCGCCTCGCAGAACGTGCGCCCGATGCTCATCACCTCGCCGACGCTCTTCATCTGCGTGCCGAGCGTCGTGTCGGCGCCGGGGAACTTCTCGAAGGCGAAGCGCGGCCACTTCACGACGACGTAGTCGATGACCGGCTCGAAGGCCGCCGACGTGCGCGTGATGTCGTTCTTCAGCTCGTCGAGCGTGTACCCGACGGCGAGCTTCGCCGCGATCTTCGCGATGGGGTAGCCGGTCGCCTTGCTCGCGAGCGCCGAGCTGCGCGAGACGCGCGGGTTCATCTCGATGACGTGCGAACGCCCAGTCTTCGGGTCGACGGCGAACTGCACGTTCGCGCCGCCGGTCTCGACGCCGATCTCCGTCATGACGGCGCGCGCGGCGTCGCGCAGCCGCTGGTACTCGCGGTCGGTGAGCGTCATCGCCGGCGCGACGGTGATCGAATCGCCCGTATGCACGCCCATCGGGTCGAGGTTCTCGATCGAGCAGACGACGATGAAGTTGTCCGCCCGGTCGCGCATGACCTCGAGCTCGAACTCCTTCCATCCGAGGACGCTCTCCTCGATGAGCACCTCGTGCGTGGGCGACTGGTCGAGCGCCCACTTCACCTTCTCGTCGAGCTCGCGCTCCGAGTACGCGATACCGCCGCCCGAACCGCCGAGCGTGAAGCTCGGGCGCAGGATGGCGGGGAACCCGGTCTCGCGCACGATGGCTCGCGCCTCCTCGACGGAGTGCGCCGCCCCGGCGCGCGGGCACGTCAGCCCGATCTTCTCCATGGCGGCCTTGAAGAGCGAGCGGTCCTCGGCCTTGGCGATCGAGTCCGGCCGGGCGCCGAGCATCTCGACGCCGAAGCGCTCGAGGACCCCCTCCTCGCGCAGGCGCATCGCCAGGTTGAGCCCCGTCTGGCCGCCGAGCGTGGGCAGGACCGCCTGGGGGCGCTCGCGCTCGATGATCGCGGCCAGCGTCCGCCACTCGAGCGGCTCGACGTACGTGCGGACCGCGAGCTCCGGGTCCGTCATGATCGTCGCCGGGTTCGAGTTGACGAGGACGACTTCGAAGCCCTCCTCACGGAGCGCCTTGGCTCCCTGCGTGCCGGAGTAGTCGAACTCGCAGGCCTGGCCGATGACGATGGGACCCGCGCCGATGAGGAGAATGCGCTGGAGGTCGGTCCTGCGAGGCATCTCGAGCAGCGCGATTAGCAGGTACCGCGGGCGAGCGGTAGCTCGACGTATCGGAAGCTCGATTCGCCGCGGTTTCCACTGCCCCTTCCTTGCCCTGCGCGACCGTTCTTTAGGCGGGGAGTGGAGCCTTTCGTCAAGGCTCGGGCTCGGCCGCGACCACCCGTCCCTCCCAGACGAGCTTCCAGACGGCTCCGTTGGCCACCGGCGGCGGGACCGCGCCCGTCGCCGCGGCCACCATCGCGCGGAGCGCCCCTCCGTGCGTCACGACCAGGGCCGGCGCTTCCGCAGTCGCCACGCGCTCGGCCACCCGCCCGAGGGCGGCCAGGACGCGCGCCGTCAGCGTGTCGTGCGGCTCGCCGCCTGAAGGCGGGCGTCGGCTCTCGACCCACGCGCCCCACGCCGCCGGGTGCAGCGTCTCGCACTGCTCGCGCGTGAGTCCCTCGAAGACGCCGAACGCCCGCTCGCGCAGCTCGGGGTCGATGTACGCCACGACG
>CALKVG010000158.1 GCA_937998045.1 uncultured Myxococcales bacterium | reverse complement strand
GTCGGGGTCGAGGGCGGAACCGCGGCTCGGGGTGATCGTATGTCTGAAGGAATGAGTGTCGTTCGGCGCATCGGCTGGTCGAAGCGGAGTTCCTTCGGGGCGGAGTTCGTGGAGGCGCGTCTCGGGCGCGACGAGATGGTCGCGCGCGGTGTGGCGGTGGGCAGCGCGCCATTCCCGTACCGCCTCGACTACGAGTTCGAGACCGGAGCGCGATTCGTCGCGGCAAGGCTGGCCATCTCCGTCCAGGCGGACAACTTCCGGGGTAGGCTCGAGCTGCGTCGTTCCACCGCCGGCGCCTGGACGGAGACCGTCGAGAACGAGGGAGCGGCTTCCGTCGGCCTGGAGCGCGCGCTCACGGACGCAGGCACGCTCTCGGACGCGCTGGACGTGGATCTCGCGTTATCGCCGCTGTTCAACTCGACGCCCGTACTTCGCCACGACCTGCTCCGCACAGCGGGGCCCGTCGATCTGATCGTGGCTTGGGTGTCGGTCCCGGACCTCGCCGTGCATCGTTCGCCGCAGCGCTACTCGCTTGTCCGCGGGCTCGACGGCGGCGGCGCGGTCGTGCGATTCGAATCGCTCGCCGGCGACGACTTCCGGGAGGACATCACGTTCGACGCCGATGGGCTGGTGATCGACTACCCGACGATCGCGGAGCGGCTGCGATGAGCGAGCGCGCCTACTCGGAGGAGTCGCCCCACCACTCGGCGAGGTCCATCTCGACCCCGTCGAATGGCGCGGCGCGGACCTTGTCGCGGTCGCCGTAGATCGCCATCTCGAGCCACCGGCCGCCCTGAAGACGACTCACGGTGAGCGTGCGCGCTTCCGTGTCGACGTACCAAAGCCACTCGACGCCGATTTCCGCATAGAACGGGCGCTTGATGCGCACGTCGTAGCCGCGCGTCCCTTTCGAATGAATCTCGCACAGCCAGTCGGGCGCAATCGTGAACTTCTCGGGACGGGTGGGAAGGCGCTCGCGTCGCCAGCCGGCGACGTCGGGCGAGAACTCCGGTGACCCGGGCACCACGATCCCCGGTTCGGGGATAATCCACCAACCGCCCGGACCTCCGCGGCCGCGCTGGTAGGGCGACCTCAGGTCGCCGACGATGGCGCCCTCGATGTCCATGTGGGGTGCCAGCGGCCGCGGCTGTGTATAGAGCGTGCCCTTGATGATCTCGCCCTTGACGGTGGGCGGGAGCGCCGCGAGCTGCGCCATCAGCTCTTCGAGCGACGGGGCGGGCTTCGCGGCCATGGTGGAAGCGTGCCCTAGGGGGCGTTGGCTCGCAAGCTGGGGCCGGCGAGGCTTTCTCATCCGAGGAAGGACGCCTACACTCGCGCGCGCTGCTCGGGGAGGCCGCATGCCGCTCGACCGGAAACAGCGCCGCGCGATCGACGTCTCGAGCGACGCGACCCAACCTCAGCCCGGCGCGACCCATGGCGGGTGAGCGCGACGAGCGACGGCGCGGCCTGCCGACCGAAGACGTCGCGGTGTCGTCGCTCCTGCGCGGGTTGCGTGCGGCGCGCACCGAGCCGCCTGCGTCGCCGGCGAAGGCTCCGCGGATTCCCGGGCCAGGGGACCGCATCGCGGGCAAGTACGTCGTCGAGAGCGTGCTCGGGGCGGGAGGCATGGGCGTCGTCCTCGCAGCGCGGCACGCGCAGCTCGGGCACCGCGTGGCGATCAAGTTCATCCAAGGGAAGGCGGCGCGGGACAAGAACGCGGTGGGCCGCTTCTTGCGCGAAGCGCGGGCGGCGGCGGCGCTTTCGAGCGAACACGTCGCCAAGGTGCACGACGTGGGCACGCTGGAGTCGGGCGAGCCGTACTCCGTGATGGAGTACCTGTCGGGCGTCGACTTGAAACACCTCCTGAGGACCACGGGGCCGCTCGGCGTCGCCGATGCGGTGGGGGCGGTGCTTCAGGCGTGCGAGGCGGTCGGCGAGGCGCATGCGATGGGGATTGTCCATCGCGACCTCAAGCCGTCGAACCTGTTCGTGACGCAGCGGATCGACGGCACGCCGCTCGTCAAGGTGCTCGACTTCGGAATCTCCAAGGTGAGCGACCTGAACGCGCTCGGGACCGATCAGAGCCTGACGCCGAGCGGCTCGGTCGTCGGATCGCCCCGGTACATGTCGCCGGAGCAAGTGCGCAACGCGCGCGAGGTGGACGCGCGGAGCGACATCTGGTCGCTCGGCGTCATTCTGTACGAGCTTCTGACGGGCGCGCCGCCCTTCGCGGGCGAGACGCTCGGCGCGACGCTGGCGAAGATCCTCGCGGAGACGCCGGTCCCGGTGCGCGCGCGTCGGGCGGACGTTCCCGAGGCGCTCGCGGCGGTCATCGCGCGGTGCCTCGAGCGCGACGTGAATGCGCGCGTGCGGAACGTGGGGGAGCTCGCGGCGGCGCTGCTTCCGTTCGCGTCGGGGGACGCGACGATCGCGGGGGAGAGGATCCTGCGGGCGCAGCGCGCGTCGAGCGGGTCGAGGGGATCGGGCGCGCCGAGCGTATCCGGGGGAGCTAGTGCGCCGAGCGCGTCGGGCGGTGCGATCGCAGCGAGCGCGCGAGCCGGCAAGGGCCACACGCTGCGAATGCCGGTGGTCGCGGGCGGACCGCCGGTCGCGGCGCCCGAGTCTGCGGACGCAGTGGCGATCGCGCCGACGCAGCCGGCCGCGTCGCCGGTCGCAGGAGGGGGAGCGCGGCCGGGTGAACCGGGCGTCCACGCAGGGGAGACGGGGGCACCGTGGCTTGCGCCGGGCGCGCAGCGCGCGCGGCGAGCCGGCATGGCCCGCGCGCTGGCGGTGGGCGTCGCAGTGACGCTGTTGCTCGCCGGTACGGCGACGACGATCGCGATGAGAGGGCGCGCGCGCGTCACGGCGCCGGCGGCAGCGAGCGCGCGTGCGTCGAACGCGTCTGAGGGCGAGCCGCGCTCGGGTACGCCGACGGCGTCCCCGCCAACCGAACGCGCGAACGTGGCGCCTCCCGAGCCGGACCCGACGGGCGTTGCCGTCGGCGAGGCTGCAGACGCGGGAGCTAGAGCTGCGTCCGCGCCCGCATACACGGGCTCACTTGCTGTCCCTGCGCCGGGGATGAACGTACCGGCGACGCGAGGTACGTCGCGACCCGTGCCGCCGCCGAGTCCGCCCGCTGCGACCGAGCCCGGCGATCCGTTCGGACCGATGCGTTCGAAGTGACGCGCCATCCGGCTAGCGGGGCAGGACCTTCAGACGCTGGCCTGGGACACCCGCCTCGCGGTCCAGGACGCACGGCACGTCGGTTTTCCGCTGGAGTTCCGCGGCTCCGCCATTGGCGTGTCCGCTGCTTCATCCAGGGCTCGCGTCTGCCTGCGATGGTCGCTGCGGAGAGCATTGCTACCCTCATGCCCATGTCGTTCTCCGCGCGGCGCGGTGCCGAGACCCTTCGCCACCGGCGTCCGGTGCAGCCGCTCCTTTTCCCCTCGACCGAGCCGGAGAACGAGCGCGTGCCCGAATCGAAGCGCCACCTCGTCTTGCGGACGGCGCTGTACCAAGTGCTGTCGCTCGAGTTGCGCGGCGTGCACAGCGTCGGGTCGGAGCAGTTCATTTACTGGAATGCACGCGATCCGCGCCGCTGCTGCTCGCCCGACGCATTCGTGAAGCTCGGCGTTCGCGACGAAATGTTCGAGACTTGGAGAACGTGGGAGCGCGGCGTGCCGGAGCTCGTCGTCGAGATCCTCAGCAGCTCCGATCGCGAGCGCCTGACGTGGCAGGAAAAGCTCGAACGCTTCCACGAGCTCGGGGTGCGCGAGGTCGTGCGTTTCGACCCAGATGCGCCATGCGGCGAGCGCCTGCGCGTGTGGGACCGCATCGAAGACGACCTCGTCGAACGCGTCGTCGAGGGGGACGCGACACCGTGCGTGACGTTGGGCCTCTTCTGCGTGGTCGGACCGGTGGACGGCGTGGACGTCGGGCTTCGCCTCGCGAGAGACGCACGCGGAGAAGACGTTCTCGCGTCGGCTCTCGAGCGCATCGCTTGACGCGCCGTGGTCGGTGTGCGGCAGGCGGCGCGGCCTGAAGGCGCGCGATCGCCTGCGGCTGCGCAGAAACGGGACGCAACCCCCTCGGTCCCCAGCCGATAACCATATTGGGCGCACCAGTCACCCCTCGGCGTTAGACTCGCGCGCCCGTGGGGCCGGCGACGTCCTGGAAAGAATCCCATCCCCGCCAACGTACGAGAATGAAATGGCTCGCTTTTTGAGATCTGCAGCGCTCGGCATTTGCGTCCTTAGTGCGACTGCACTCGTTGCCACCCTTGCGAACGCGCAGAGCGCCGCCGCACGCGGCGACACCCCCCTCGGACGGTCACTCCATGGCGCGGCGAGGGACGCGTACATGGCCGCGAGTGCGCTTCTCGACAAGGGCGACTACGTGGGCGCGGACCGGAAGTACCAGGAGGCGTACGCGCTCTCGAAGGACCCGCGGCTCATTTACGACATGGCGTTTTGTGCGAAAAACCGCCACCTGTACGCGCGGATGAGGGTGCTTCTGCAGCGATACAGGCAAGAAGCGGGAGCGTCGATCTCCACGGAGGATGCGACGGTGGTCGAGCGAGCGCTCGTCGCGCTCGAGAAGTTCGTGGGCACTGTGGCGGTGAGCGCGAGCGTCGAGGGCGCAACGGTGGCCGTCGATGGCGAGGTCGTGGGGACGACGCCGCTCGCGGTGCCCGTCGTGCTGGACCCTGGGCCCCACACGCTCGTCGTTCAGAAGGACGGGTACGAACGACTGGAGCGCCCCATCGACGTCACGGCGGGAACTAAGACGGCCCTCGCGGTCACGCTCGTCGCACAAACGCCGGCCACGGGCGCGCCAGCACCCGCCGCGGCGGCGCCGGCATCGACCGAAGCGCCTGCGCCCGAGCAGGCGCGGGGAGCCTCGGCGGGAGAAGCGTCAGGCAGGCGATGGGGGCCGCTCGTGTATTCGGGCTTCGGGCTCGCCGCCGCGGGTGTCGTTGTCGGCGGCGTGACCGGCGCGCTCGCGTTTGGGAAAGCGGCGGCGGTGGGGGACAAGTGCCACGGTACGGACTGCCCGACGAGCGTCGACGGGGACCTGCACGCGGGGCTCACGCTGGCGACCGTATCGACGGTGAGCTTCGTCGCTGCGGGGGTGGGAGCCGCCGTCGGCGTCGCGGGACTCCTGCTAGCACCGCGGCGCGAGAACACGCCGAGTGCGAACGGGGCGGGCGCGGGAGCATCGGTCACCCCGTGGATTGGGCTCGGAAGCGCCGGGGTACGCGGGTCTTTCTAGGCAGGGGAGCAGGAAATGCAGAAGAGGAGCGTGGGCCGGGTCGTCCTCGCCGCGAGCGCGCTGGGGATTGCCGTGGACGGCGGATTGGCGTGCAGCACCATCACGGGGCTCGATGCGTTTCGGGAAGACCCGTGCTTCGACGCTGGGAGCTGCAGCGATGTGAATGGTGCGGACGCGGGGGATGTGACCGTGATCCGGGTAGCGGACGGGTCGAGCGCTGGAGAGGCAGCGACGATGGACGGGGCGAGCGCTGGAGAGGCAGCGGTGGTCGACGCGTTCGCCGAGGCCGCGACCGCCGACAAGACCGTGGGGGACGTCGCAAACGACACAACCTCTTCGCGAACGGATGGTGCTACGGACGGCCCCGCATCGTGTTCAGCGACCGAGCTCGCGTGCGACGGCGGATGCGTGCCGAACGACCTGCACAACTGCGGGGCGTGCGGGAACGACTGTACACAACTGCCCGGAGTGCTAGCGGCCGGCCTCGCCTGCGACAATGGTAAATGCACTTACGAATGCGCATCGGGCTACACGGACTGCGGATCCGACGCTGGCTGCGCGGAGCTATCTAGCGACGGTCTCAACTGCGGTCGATGCGGGCACGACTGCCAAGGGGGCGCGTGCGTGGGTGGTGCCTGCCAACCAGTCACCTTGGCAACGGGACAAGACGGGCTGTTTTCGATTGCCGTTGATTCCACAAATGTCTATTGGCTTGATGGCGACGGCAACATATTTACGTGTGGCACCACCGGATGCCCTACGGTGGACGGCGGAGCCGTCCCAAGACTCGTCGCGAAAAGTCCAGCACCAGTTGCCATCGCTGGCCTCGCAGTTAGCAACGGCAATGTGTACTGGACAGCAGGCCAGGAAGCTCTCGTACTTGCCTGCGGAATTGTAGGGTGCGGCACTGGGCAGGTGGCTACATTAGCATCGGGTCAGAAGGCACGGGGGATCGCGATCGATTCCACAAACGTATATTGGCCTAATGAAGACGTCGGCATAATGGCATGCCCCAATACTGGCTGCGCGAATCAGCCGAAGACCATCGTTCCAGACATTAACGCGGCGGAGATAGCCGTCGGCGCGACCTACTTATATTGGACCAACGATGTTGACAAGGTCATGGCATGCAAAAAAGATATGTGCGTACCAACCATTACCACAATAGCAACTACGCCTCAAGAACCCGTTTCAGTTGCCGTAGATTCAACTAATATATACTGGTTGACTGCAGGGGCGGCGGGTACCGGAACTGTTGCCAAGTGTTCGTTGTCCGGCTGTCCGCTCGGCGCAGACGGGGGCACTGACCCAATCGTGCTTGCCTCCGGTCAAGCGACACAGCTTGGGACTCAACAATTGGCCATTGATTCCACTGACGTGTACTGGGTTAATTACGGCACTACAACGAACGACGGTAGCGTGATGAAGTGCCCAATTGGCGGGTCCCCAGGCGGTCCGACACCAGTGGCCTCATCACAAGCAATCCCTGCATCGCCGTAGACACGCGCACGATCTACTGGGTAAACGAAGGCGATGGAACGGTAATGAAAGTCGCCAAGTAAAGCCGCGTCTCCGACATGGAGGCGTACATCGCGGAATCGCGGATGCAGTGAGCCACGGCTCCGCGAGAACGGTAACACGCCAACGATCGGGGGCGCTCAACGATCGGGGGCGCGCGGGCGCCCCCTCCGACGCGCGACGGCCCCAGCGGCGCGATGAGCGGATACGCGAGCAAACAGCGACGTCACCGCATCGCCTGGGTCATCTGCAGGCGCCGTTGTGGCAGTTGTGCATGGTGCTGTTAGGGCACTGGTTATTCGCGCAGCACGGTTGGGTATTGGAGCCGCAAGCTTCGCATCCAGTGCCACTCTTGCAAATTGTAGTTGCGGTGGAGCACTGCTGGTTGCTCGCGTAACACTGCCCGTTGTTTGAATCGCAGCAGCCGCTATTGTTGCACTGCGGCGAAGCGGCGCAGCAGACGCGTCCGCTCCCCCCGCTCGTCGCACCGCACGTCTGACACGTCCCTCCGCTGCACACCGTGCTGTTGTTCGTGCCGCACTGCGTGTCGTTCGCGACGCACGTCCCTGGGCTGCCGCCGCTCGTGTCGCAGCACCCGCCGTTGGTGCACGCCGTTCCCGTCGTGCAGCACGCCTGCGTCGTCGCGCCGCACGGCGGAGACCCGCACACGCCGGCGCTGCACTTTCCTCCGTTGGCGCACATCGCACCGTCCGCCACGCACGCGGTGCCGCCGCCGGTCGTATCGCAGCAGTCGCCCGCCGCGCACGCGTTCCCTCCGCAGCAAAGAACGCCGGCGTCGATCGCGACGGTGCTGGGGACGCAGAGCCCGTCCGTGCCGCAACATCCGCCGTTCGAGCACGCCGTTCCCGTCTTGCAGCAGGGGCCGCCCGCCGTCCCGCACGGCTGGCAGAAGCCGCCCCCGCAAATCGAGCCCGCCGTCGAGCACGCGGCGCCGTTCGCGAAGCACGTGCCGTTGCCGCCTCCGCTCGTGTCGCAGCACCCGCTGCTCCCGCACTGGGGAGTGCCGGCGCAGCACGTCGTGTTCGCGCCCGTCGTGCTGCCGCACGCCTGGCACTGGCCGCTCGAGCAAAGGTCCCCGTTCGTGCACGTGCCGCCGAGGCCGACGCACGTATCGGTCGCCGGGTCGCAACAGGCGCCCGCGTGGCACTGGAGCCCGATGGTGCAGCACTTGTTGCCGGCGACGCCGCAAGCCCCGGAGGCCTCCGCGGGCGCGTCGGTCGCGCCATCGGGTCCGCCTGCCTCTCCGGACGCTTCGGCGGGCGCATCCTGCGCCGCGTCGACGCCGCTCTCGCCTGGAGCGTCGCTGGCCACGACGTCGTCGAGCGCGTCGCTCTCGGCCTCGGCGGGCGCGTCCTCCGCGCCGTCGCTCCCCATCGTCCCGTCGCCGCTCGCCTCCATCGGCATCGACGAGTCGACGCCCACGTCGGGGGTCGTGCTGTCGCCGGTGCCGTGCGCGTCCGGGCCGCCTTGCCCGCTGTCGGGCACGGTGACGTCGCCCTGGCCGCCGCCGTCGTCGCCACTGTACGGCTGGTTGAACGAGTTGAAGTCGTTCGTGCAGGCCGCCAGAAGAACGGCGATTCCCCCGGTTACCCCCCAGAGACGAGACCTTTTCATAGCGACCCTTTCACCCCGAAGTATCCGGGCGCCACGACGAGCGCCGCGTTGGCCACCGGCGACTTCGGCGGCATGCTCAAGACGAAGAGCGTCGCGCCCGCGGCGACGCCCACCAGACCCACGACCAGGCCGACGTTCGCGATCGTCTGCTGCGTCTGACCGCTGCTGATTTCGCCCGCGTTCCCGGGCGGACAGCCGCCCTTGGACGACGGGCACTTGCTCTGCAGGTCGCTGTACGTGGAGTTCGAGAGGAGCCCTGCGATCGCGAACGTGGCCAATCCGGCGACGCCGACGCCCCCCGCGACGTAGGCGAACGGCCGGAGCTTCGTGCGGTTGGACGGCGGAGGTGTGTCGGCGGCCGGCTTCGGTTCCGCGGCGCCGCCAGGCGTGTCGTCGTCGCCGGTACCGGCGCTGGCCTTCCCGCCGCCGGGCGCGGTCGCCGGCGCCGTCGCGTCGAGCGCGACGGGGATCTTCTGGCCGACGGTGGCGCTCACCGTCTGGCGCGCGAGCTCGTTGCCGCTCGCGTCGGCGATCACGACATCCACCGCCCCGGCCGGAGCCACGATGGGCCCCGACCACTGCTCGTGCGGGATGACGCGCCCGCCCACCTTTAGGGCCGCGTTCTCCGGAGGGTTCGCGACCGTGACCGTCACGAACGCGAGCTTCGGCTCGATGTCCGATCGCTCGTTCGTGGCGGCGTCCGCTGTCTTGGCGTAGCGCGATTCGCTGGCCGCGAGCTTGGTCGCCGTCTCGATGACGCGGCCGTATTCGACCCAGGCCTCGCCGAGCTTGTCGGAGTCGCGCAGAGTCCGCGCCAGCTCGAGGCGAGCGTTCGGGCTGTCGATGACGTCGAGCGACGCGCGCAGCTCCATCGCGGCGCGCTCCCAGTTCTTCGACTCGATGGCCTGCTTGCCGGCGGCGAAGTGGTCCGTCGCCTGCTTCTTCTGATCGGGCGTGGCGTCACCCGGGAGAACGGGCGCGGCGTGCGCGGCGCCGCCGGCGAGGAGCGCCCCGGATAGCGCACACAGAGCAACTAGGGGACGGAAGGAGCGATCAAGGAATCGCATGCGACCTCAGAGGGCGTTGGGATCGAACGTCGGTTTCGACTTGGGCTTCGGATGCCCCGCGGGAGCGGGCGAGTGCGTGGGCGACGCGGCCTTCCTCGGCTTCGGGGCGGCCGTCGCGGAGTGTGATTGGGCCGCTGCGTTCGCGCGCGGTGCGGCGAC
>CALKVG010000157.1 GCA_937998045.1 uncultured Myxococcales bacterium | reverse complement strand
TTTCTGCCTGTCTCGTGGGCTCGGAGATGTGTATAAGAGACAGGTGAACGGCCGCCTGCGCGGCACCATCGCGATCGCTGCCGACGCCGACGAAGAGGGCGCGCGGGCGGCCGCCCTCGCGGAGGAGCGCGTGCGCGCCCACGTCGAAGGCAAGACGGTCAAGAAGTTCATCTACGTGAAGGGCAAGATCGCCAACTTCATCGTCGGCTGAGGAGCGCAGACGAGCGGCCGCCAAGAGCCAAGAGGCCAAAGCCGAAAGAAAGGGAAGGCTCCCTGAGACCTGCGACGCTTTCCTCTCTTGTTGCGTCGGCGTCTTGGCGCCTTCGCGGGCTCTCCGTGCTCTTGCTGTCGTCCACGGTCGTCCTGGCGTGCGGCTACCGTCCTGTTTACTCCCCCGACGCGCCGCGGCTGCGCGTGAAGCTCGTACGATCGCTGGTGGCGGACGCGGTGGCGAGCGACGAGGTGGCCGCGGGGGCGCGCGAAGAGCTGGCGCGCGCGGGTATGCTCGAGGCGGGGGAGGGCTGGCCTCGCGTGGAGGTCGAAGTGCTGCGCGCGGACGAGGCGAGCGAGGGCATCGCTGCGCGCGCGAACGGGCCCATCGCGCGCGCCACGAACGTCGCGCTCGTGGCTCGCGCGTGGATCGCGACCGCACCGGACGCGCCCCCGCAGAGCGACACGGGCGACGTCCGCGCGGAAGAGACGGTGAGCGCCGACCGCGACGGCGCGACCGGCAGCCTCGACCCGCGCGCGAGCGCTTTCCACCACGCGGACGCGCTTCGCGCGGCGGCGCGCCGCCTCGGCCGACAGCTGGCCCGTCGGGTCGCCGGGTTCCCCGCCTCTAGCGACGACGACTACCGCTAGCGAAGCAAACGAGGCACGTGAGGGGCGGAGAAGCTGAGTGCGCACCCTACCCGCCGGCGCGTCGGAGCCGTTTTCCCAGCAAATCCCGGGTTGCGCGGAGACCGTGCTACGCTGCCGCCGCCCCCATGATCACGATCGGCTGCGCCGGGTTTCCCGTCCCCGCGACGCGCTATTTCAAAGAGTTCTTGTTCGTGGAGGTTCAGGACACGCACGTCGCGCAGCCCGGCACGGGCACCATCCGCCGGTGGCGCCGGGAGGCCCCCTCGGGGTTCACGTTCGCCCTCATGGCCCCGCGCGACATCGGGCAGGAGGGGTTCCGCGATGGAAAGGCGACCGACTCGGCGATGAAGAACCTCGTCGACGTCGCCAAGGAGCTAGCTGCGGAGTGGGCCGTGTTCGCTGCGCCCGCGGACTTCTCGTCTTCGCGCAACAACAAGAGCGCGGTGAAGGACTTCCTGAGCGGCCTGCACGGCAAAAAGAGGTTCCAGCGCATCGTCTGGGAGCCGCCGGCGACCTGGGACGCCGACGACGCGCGCTCCATCGCGACCGAGTGCGGCGCCGTCGCGGCGCTCGACCCGCTCGCTCACGGCACGACCGACGACGACTTCGGTTACTACCGACTGCCCGGGCCTGCCGGCCACAAGAGCCGCTACGAAGACCCAGCGATCGAGAAGCTCGCCGAGATCGCGCTCGCCTGCAAGAACGGCCACGCGGTCTACGTCTTTTCGAACGTCGACATGTTCGCCGACGCCAAGCGCCTGAAGAAGGCGATGAAGCTGCAATAGGACGCCACCGCGCCAGGCGTGGTGGTCATCGGAGCGCAGCTCGGGTCCACGATTCGAGCCGTGCCGCGCTCCGGTCACCGTTCGCGAACAGCGCGCCGCCGAGCGGTACACCGCTGCTCGCAAACGACGCGCGATCGATGGTCTTATTGGCAGGCTGCCATCCCGGCGTCGTCTGGCGTTGCGCAGCTTGTCTGCAGGCACACCAGGAACGCTGTCCCGTTCGCGACCTCCGTCCCCGTGTATGCGCCGCCCGCGTCCCCGCCGCTGCACTCGGTGAGGCAGTCCCCCTGCGTTCCGGCTTCGATGCCCGCGTCCGGATTGCCGTTGACGCAGTCGATGACGCACTGGGTGAACGCAACGCAGCCAGGCGTTCCTGCGTCGTCGACGGTCGTGTCGCCGGCGCACGTGCACCACTGCATCTCGCAGTTCGTCGTGATGCACGTGTTGCACGTGGGGTTCCCGGTGTCGAAGCCCAGGCACATCCCACCGTCGCCGCCGCTGTCGCCGCTGTCGCCGCCGGCATCGTCTCCCGACCCGCTGCTGCTGCCGGACGTGCTGCCGCTTCCCGAGCTGCTTCCCGACGTCGAGCCGCTTCCCGAGCTGCTCCCGGACGTGCTCCCCGATGTGCTCCCCGACGAACTACCGCTCGAGCTACCGGAGGAGCTCGTAGAGCCTGCGTCGTCGCCCGTGCTCGACGACGTCGTGCATGCCGGCTGCGCGGCGACCAGCGCGAATCCCCCCATCACGACGACCACTGCAGACAAGGCGACCTTGTTCATATGCTTCTCCCAGTCTCTTAATGCTGCGGCCCGAGCGGCCGCGCAGGTCAAAGTTTTTCGATGAGCGCGGGCGAGAGTACCTCGGCTTGTGCACGATGCGTCAAATTCCATTCGTGCCCGAGGTGATTGACGGAGCGCCGCGTGACCGCTTCACGTCGCCACGGACAGCCCCAAGGCTACCTTTGCTACCTCGGTCGCGCTCTTCAACGCATTTCACACCGCCTGATGCCGGCGTGTGACGAAGCAGCCCGCGAGGACGACGACGGAGACGAGCAACCAGGGCCAATCTCCCAGGATCTCGTATAGCGTACGCGACCGCATCCAGTGAATGGTGGCTGAGAGCGTCTCCTCGCGGAAGGTGCCGGTCTTGGCGATGACGCGGCCCACGGGGTCGACGACGGCGCTCACGCCGCTGTTCGTGCCGCGCACGAGGTACCGCCGGTGTTCGACGGCGCGCAGCTGGGCGAGCGCGAGGTGCTCCCACGGCTCGGTGGTATCGCCGAACCAGGCGTCGTTCGTCATGTTGACGAGGAGCTCGGGCTTCGCGTAGCGGACCGCATCGTTCGTGAAGCGGGGGAGGATGTCCTCGTAGCAAATCAGCGCCGATACCGCGTGCTTCTCGCCGTGGATGTCGAGGACGAGCGGATCGAGCGATGTCCCGGGGCTGAAGTGCCCGCTGTTCGGGGACCACTCGTAGAGAACGGGGAAGGTCTCGCCGAAAGGGAGGTACTCGCCGAACGTGAGCAGGTACTGCTTGTCGTAGCGGCTCGTGATGGTGCCGTCGCGATCGCTCGAGACGGCGGTGTTGTAGAGGACGTACTGGCGGGCGTCGTTCACGCGGCGGGCGACGACGGCGCCGAAGATGGCGGGGACGCCGATGCGCCGCGCGACGCCGCTGCGGAGCTCCTGCTTGTACGTCGGGTCGTGGACGGCGCGCATCGCCGAGGTCTCGCTCCAAACGACGAAGTCGACGTCGCTGTCGTGCTCGAGCGCGGCGGACGCTTCGAGGTGGCGGTTCAACCCCTCGTCGAACGAGACGCGCTTCTCCATCAGGCCCATGTTGGCCTGCACGACGCCCACTTTCGCGGCGGGAGCCGCCTGCGCCTTCGCGTCGATCGCGCCGACGCGCAGCGTGCCGTAGCAGCATGCGAAGACGACGGCGACGGCGCCGACGGCGATGGGCGCGACGTCCGGCTTGCGGCGCTCGGCGCGCGCGAGGATCGGCTCGGCGAGAGCGAGGTTCGCCGCGACGAGGACCAGGCCGACGACGATGGGGCCGCCGATCTCCGCGAGCTGCGTGAGGATCGGCACCTGGTGAACGGTGGCCGCGTAAAACCACGGGAAGAGGAGCGGGTACACGAGCTCGCTGGCCGCGAACGCCGCGCCGAAGACGAGCGGCGCAGGCCAGCGGCGAGCGCTGGCGCGGGCGTAAATCCAGCCGAGGAGCGCGATGCGGCCGCCCTGGTACCCGCACACGATGAGGACGAAGAGGAAGCAGACCGGCGTCGGGAAGCCGCTGAACGTGCGGAGCATCTCCACGAGCCAGGAGAAGCCGGCGACGTTCATCGTGACGCCGGCGAGCCAGCCGAGGAGCGTCGCGGTGCGCGCGGTCTGCCGGTGGATCGAGACGACGAGCGGGACCCACGCGACGAACGCCAGCGGCCAGACGTCCATCCCGGCGAACGCGAGCCAGTAGAGGAGGCCGGAGAGGAGAGCGCCCGGGAAGGCGATCGAGATGGGCACCGGGAGCGTGCCCGCGGCGGGGAGCGCGATGCGCGGCCGCGCCCCGGTCGAGCCGCGGGAGTCTTTCGCGCTCGCGGCGTTGCGCGCATCGGCGCTCTCGGCAACCGGCGTCGCCATGGGTACGGCGGGTTGTATCACGTCCTTCCGGGCGCTGTGCGGCTCGCCCGCGGGGCGCTCCGAGCGTGAGGCGCGCGGGTCAGCCGACGAGCTTCTGCACCTTGTCGAGCAGGTCCTTCACGCTGAAGGGCTTCTGCACGTAGTGCTTCGCGCCGAGCTTTATGCCCTCGACGACGTCGTTCGCCGCGGTCTTCGCGGTGAGGAAGATGATCGGCAGGACGCGCAGCTCCGCGTGGGTCTTGATCATCCGGGCGAGCGAGAAGCCGTCGATCGTCGGCATCATCACGTCGCAGATGAGCAAGTCGGGTGATCGCGGCAGCTGACCCAGCACCTCGGCGGCCGCGAGGCCGTCGGCCGCCTCCACGGTCTCGTACCCCCTCGTGCGGAGCGCCTTGGTGACGAGGGTGCGCACCGACGAGTCGTCGTCGACGACGAGGACGAGTTTCTTCTGCTCCTGCTTCAGCTGCATCGACGCAGCCTCAATTGTAGCTGCGATCGCCGCTCCGCCCAGCCGGCCCTACTTCGTGGGGTTGATCGCGAGGAGCTCGACTTCGAAGACCAGCGTGGAGTTCGGCGGGATGCCGGGCCTCCCGGCGACGCCATAGGCCAATGAGGGCGGAATGACGAGCTTTCGCTTCTCGCCCGCCTTCATACCAGCGACGCCCTCGTCCCATCCCTTGATGACCATGCCCTGGCCGAGGGTGAAATCGAAGGGTTTGTTCCGATCCTTCGAGCTGTCGAACTTCTTTCCGTCCTCGAAGGTCCCCGTGTAGTGCACGCGGACCTTGTCGCCGACCTTGGCGGCCGGCCCGTGGCCCTGAACGAGGGTGGTCACCTGCATGGGCTTCTCCGGGACCGAAGGAGCTGCGGAAGGGGCTGCGGAGGGTTTGGCTGTGGCCGCCGAGGCAGAGGCCGAGGCGGCTTCGCCGGCGCCGGCATCGGGCGACTCACTCGCGACAGGTAGGGGGGGAGGCGGCTCGGTGAGTGACGTGCACGCGCTCGAGGCCGCGAAGCTCATGCACGCAAGTGCGGAGACGAAAAGGAGGCTCGCCAGGCTCACGCGGATTGGGGAATGCATGACTTTGTAGGTCCCGCCTCGACATACTTCGGGGATATGCTGGAAGTAAAGGGCGCTGCAGAGTCGGCCGGCGAGCGGGATTCCTCTCCCGACCGCGGGAGCCCTCGGCGCCAGCCAGGTATTTCGACGAACACAACGTAGCCGATGTCCCGCGTTCTCCATATCGAAGACGACCCCCGAAATCGCCTCCTCGTGCGCAAGCTCCTCGTTGCCGACGGGCACGAGGTCATCGACGCAGCCGACGGGCTCGAGGGCGTGCGCTCTGCGCTGATGGTCCGGCCCGACCTCGTCCTCGTCGACCTCAACATCCCCGGCCTCGACGGGTACGAGGTGACGCTCAGGCTGCGCGGCGAGCCGTCGCTGCGCGGGGTCCCGATCGTCGCGATCACCGCCGAGGGCGACCGCGACACGAGCTTCGCGGTCGGCTGCGACGGCTTCATCCAGAAGCCCATCGACGCGCGGAGCTTCCCATCGCTCGTCCGCAGGTATCTCTCGGGCCACCGCGAGCCGTACACGTCGAGCGCGGACGCCACGGGAGAGAGGCTCCGGCTGCAGAGCCATCGCATCGTGACCCACCTGGAGCAGCGCCTCGCGGAGCTGTCGGCGGCCAACGAGCAGCTGCGTGAGATCGAGCGGTTGCGCACCGAGTTCTACCGCAACATCAGCCACGAGCTCGCGACGCCGATGACGCCCATCGTCGGCTACTTGCGGATGCTCCTCGACGAGGAGCTCGGCCCCGTGAACAAGCCCCAGGCGAAGGCAATGCGCGCAATGGACGACTGCGTGCGCCGCCTGCGGGCGACGCTCGACAACCTCATCGACGTGACCGGCCTCGAGACCGGCAAGATGCGCTTCTTCCACCGCGAGTACGACTTCCTCGATACGGTGCGCCGCGCGCTGGCGGCGTACGCCGACGCGTTCGCCGAGAAGCAGCTCACCCTGCTCGAGGAGATGCCGCGTGGGCCGCTGCCGGCGTACGGCGATTCGGATCGCCTCGGCCGTGCGATGAGCCAGATGCTCGACAACGCGTGCAAGTTCACGCCCCACAGCGGCATCGTCGGCGTGCGCGTGCGCGTCCTCGAGGCGCACTACGAGGTCCTCGTAGCCGACAGCGGCTCGGGCGTGCCGCCGGACCGCGCCGAACGCGTGTTCGACCCGTTCTACCAGGTCGACGGCTCTCCCACGCGCGCGCACGGCGGCGTGGGCGTGGGCCTGGCGATCGCGCGGCGCGTGGCGCGCGGGCTCGGCGGCGACATCAAGCTCGCCAGCGGCGCCACGGTCGAGGGGATGTACCTGACGGGCGCAGCGTTCGCGCTCACCGTGGCGATGCGGGCGCCGACGGTGGTCGTCGAGGCCTCGAACTAGCGGGATTGTGACGAACGAGGCAGAAACGAGAGGCCGCCAAGGCTTGGCGGAAAATCACGACTCCGCCAACAACCGGCACGTTCAATGAATCAGGTGCCCAAGCGCATATACCTCGACTGGAACGCGACGACGCCGCCGCTGCCGTCGGTCGTCGATGCGATGACGCACGCCGCGCGCGAGGCGTGGGGCAATCCCTCGAGCGTCCACGCGTTCGGGCGGGCGGGCCGCGCGCGCGTCGAGAGCGCGCGCGAAGCGGTCGCGCGCCTGGCGAAGTGCGACCCGCGAGACGTGGTGCTGACGTCGGGCGGGACGGAGGCGAACAACCTGGCGCTGCGGAGCGCCTTCGCGCGCGAGCGCGGCGCGCTCGTGACGAGCCGGCTCGAGCATCCGTCGGTCGCGCGGGTGGCCGAGGCGCTCGAGCGCGAGGGGCGGGCGCGCGTGCGCTGGCTGCGCGTTCTGTCGCGGGGAACGGTCGACGTGGCGGACGTCGAGCGCGCGCTCGCGGAAGGGGACGTACGCCTCGTGGCCCTGCAGGCTGTGAACGCCGAGACGGGGGTGATGCAGCCGGTAGGGGAGGTGCTCGCGCTGTGCCGGCGGGCCGGCGTTCGCGTGCACGTCGACGCCGTGCAAGCGTTCGGGCGCTCGGAGGCCGTCTGGGAAGAGGCGGACTCGCGAAGCCTCGCGGCGCACAAGATGCGCGGGCCGAAGTCGGTCGGGGCGCTGGTCGTGCGGCAGGGAGTGGGGATCGAGCCGGTGCTCCTCGGCGGGAGCCAGGAGCGCGGGCTGCGTCCGGGGACGGTGGACCCGGTGTCCGCGGCGGGGCTCGAGGTCGCGGCCAAGCACGCGCTGGCGTCGCCGGCGGCGTGGAGGGCGCTCGCGCCGCTGCGCGATGCGCTCGAGGCGGGCCTCCTGCGGCTGGCCGCCGGAGCGCGCGGCGGGGCGCGCGTCCACGGCGCGGAGGCGGAGCGCGCGCCGCACGCGACGCAGGTCGCGTTCCCGGGGTGGAGCTCCGCGGAGCTCGTCGCGGCGCTCGACCTGGAGGGCGTCGCGGCGTCCGGCGGCAGCGCGTGCAGCGCGGGCACGGCGGAGCCGTCGAGCGTCCTCGTCGCGATGGGCGACGACGAAGGCGCGACGAGCAGCGTGCGTTTCTCACTCGGGGAAGAGACGACGGCTGCCGACGTGGAGCTCGCGCTCGAGGCGGTGGCGAGGGTCCTCGCGCGGACGCCGCCGTCGACGAGTTAGCGCGCGATAGCCGTTTGGGTGGAAGCGTCGGCGCCGTTGCCGAAGGGAATCCATAGCGCCCGCACCTCGGTCGCGCGCCCGTGGCGCGAGTAGCCGGCCAGGCCGAACAGCACGTTCCAGAAGTACCCGTTGGGGTCTTCGCCGTACGAGAAGAGCGGCAAGAGGTGGAACTGCCAGTCGGTGCCTCCGCCGACGCGCTTTTGCATGTAGAGGGTGTTCGCCGCCACCTGCAAGATGGAGTCGTTCTGGCCGTCGACGAAGCGCCAGTAGACGGGGAAGCCGATCGTCGTGCGTCCCTTGTCGTTCGCGAAGTCCCAGAAGAAGGGCGCGACCACCGTGTGGACCGATTCGTCGCTCCGGCCGACGTACACGATCGGGTGAAGCGCCCCCTCCCAGCCGTGCGTGTTGCTGTTGAGCGTGAGCGTTGGGAACACCCACCACGTCGTCGATTCGCCGTACGTCTTGAAGCGGCCGACGAGCGGGGTCAGCCAGTCGTTCCCGAGCGAGCTGTGGTAGTCGTAAAAGAACGGCGCTACGGCCCACCCGTGCGCGTCGAGGTCGCGGTCACGGTAGTCCCATACGATCGGCAGGACCGGCCCGGCGGCGGTGAGCGACGTGGATCCGTTTCGCGCCTCGGCGTGGGAGTAAAATAGCGAGAGGAGCGTGTCGGTCGTCCGAGAGACGCGCCGGTAGTACCCGGGCAATATGAAGAGCGAGTAGTCCGGCGAGTACCCGTAATGAAACAGCGGAAAGAGAGTCGTGTGCTCCTCGTTCACGCCGCCCGATGCGGGCTTTCCGCGGATGCGAAAGAAGAGCGGCGCGACGTCGAAGACGTCGCGCTTCGCGTCCGACTGCGTGACCACCGGGCCGACGATCGTCGTCGCGCTCGAGTCGATCTCGTGGGTCGAGTGGTAGTAGAGAAGCGGCGGGATCAGCGTGTACGACCGGCGGTTGCCGTCGAGGTTTCCGTTGTCCCCGTTGAAGAAGAGGGGCGCGACGCCGAGGTCGACGTTCGACCCGGTGCGGTTGCGGAAGTACGGGCCGACGAGGGTGAAAGCGCCCTCGGCGTTCCAGTGCGACGTCGTCAGCAACGCCGGCGCGTGGAAGTAGCCGCCGTCCTTGCGCTCGCCCTCGAAGAAGAGGGGCGCGAGCCAGTTGTCGTGCTCGCCGGGAGCCTCGCGGTGCGCGAGAGGCCCGACGACGACGACGTGGTTGTCGCGATCGCGGACGCGCCAGATCGCCGGGAAGAGGACGTCCATGTCGAGATCGAGCGACCGGCGCCGGTAGTAGAGCAGGCCGTATATGCCCTCGGTGTCTTCGTGCTTCGGGATGCCGTAGAGCGCCTGCGAAGGGTCGCGTAAGCCGCGCGTGTGCTCGATGAAAAGGGGAGGCAAGAGGCGCAGGCGGTAGTCGCCCTGCCGCTCCTCGAAGGGGAACCACTGGATGACGCGGCGCCGTCCCTCCGGCGCGGGCGGGCCCGACGTCCAGTCGGTGCCAATCTTCTCCTTGGCCTCTGGTGGAATGGCCAGCGGATCGGCCGGGGGTGCGATCTCCGGCTCCGACCGCATGTACGCGTTGTGGAGCTCCTCGAGCTCCTCGGGCGTGGGGCCCTTCGGTTCCTCTTTCGGGGCTCTGTCTCTTATACACATCTCCGAGCCCACGAGACAGGCAGAAATCTC
>CALKVG010000156.1 GCA_937998045.1 uncultured Myxococcales bacterium | reverse complement strand
CGGCGTCTCGTTCGCTTGGCGGCCCCTCGAGACCGCCTCCGACCGCCGCGACGTCGTCCTTGATCCACCCCCGGCCGCTGCCCTCGAACCGCCGTCGCCCTTCGAGCCCGGGCCCGGTTCGGCGGCGCTCATGCAGCGCGTGGGCGAGCCGCGCGCCCAGCTCGTCGGTCCCCGCCTGGAGCTCTACGTCCGCTGATATGCTAGGGGGCAGCATGCTCCCTACACCGGACGCGAAGCGCCTCGCTCCGCTCTTGCTGTTCGCGGCTCTTGGCGCCGGCTGCGGCAAGGACAGCCGCGCCGCCACCCAGGGAAAAGCGGAGGCCGCCCCGGCGCGTGCCGACTGCGGTCACGCCTTTTGCGGCGACAACTTCTTCGTCGACATGGAGCCCGGACCCGCCTGTTCGGTGGGCGCGACGTGCACCTCGACGCTCACGCTCGTCGCAGTAGGCGCTTTTCACATCAACGACGAATACCCGTACAAGTTCAAGGCCGAAGACGCACCTGGCCTCGAGTTTCTCGGCACGGACGGCGCGGGCAAGAACGTTTTCTCCAAGATAGCCAGCGACTGGCGCAAGAAGGACGAGAAGACCGGCACGATGAACGTCAAGTGGCGGCCGACCAGCAAGGGGGACAAGACCTTCGGCGGCATCTTCAAGCTGAGCGTCTGCTCGGCGCAGTCCTGTCAACTGGACCAGGCTTCGCTGCAGGCGACGGTCGCCGTTCGCTGAGCGTAGCGCTACTCTCATTTTCATGGTCGAGCCGCGCGCCGCCGCGTCGCAAGTGAAGGACATCGCCGAGCACGTCGAGCAGCGGTTTCGTTCGGGGCGAAGGGTCCTGTCTTTCGCCGAGTTCCTCGCGCTGTTCGACGAGCAGCCGGTGCGCTACTCGCGCGACTCGAGCCGCTACCTGCGCGACGTTTTCGATCACTACGGCACCGAGGTCGTGCGGCACCCGTGGGGCGAGTTCACCCGCTTCAAGCTGTTCGACATGCCGTGGGAGGTACACGCGCCCGGCGCCCTGCCGCGCGGCGCGCTCATCGGGCAGGAGCACGTGCAGGAGGAGATGTATCGTGCCCTCTCGAACTTCGTGCGCGAGGGTCGCCCCAATCGCCTGATGCTCCTTCACGGGCCCAACGGGTCCGCCAAGTCGACGATCGCCCAGTGCATGATGGCCGCCCTCGAGCACTACTCGACGCTCGAAGAGGGGGCGCTGTACCGGTTCAATTGGGTGTTCCCTTCGCAGAAGACGATCCGCGGCTCCCTCGGTTTCTCCAGCGACAAGAGCGGCGCAGCGATGGCGCAGTCGTACGCGCACCTCACCGACGAGGAGATCGACGCGAAGCTCCTCATCGAGGTGCGCGATCACCCGCTGTTTCTCATCCCGGTGCCCGACCGCATGCGAATGCTCGAAGCCGCCTACGGGCGTGTCGGTGCGACCGAGCCGCCGAACGAATGGATCCTCCGCGGGCAGCTCTCGCACAAGAGCCAGCACGTGTTCGAGGCGCTGCTCTCGTCTTACGACGGCTCATACGCCGAGGTCCTCAAGCACGTGCAGGTGGAGCGGTATTTCATCTCGCGCCGCTATCGCGTGGGCGCGGTCACCATCGGTCCGCAGCTGAGCGTCGACGCCGCCGAGCGCCAGATCACGATGGACCGCTCGCTGCAGTCGCTGCCTGCGTCGCTCCAGGCCGTGACCCTCTACGAGGCCAAAGGCGAGCTCGTCGAGGCCGCGGGAGGCCTCCTCGAGTTCAGCGACCTCTTGAAGCGGCCGCTCGACGCCTTCAAGTACCTGCAGCTCTCGGTGGAGACCGGTGAGGTGTCGCTGACCGCGCAGAACGTACAGCTCAATTGCGTCATGATGGGGAGCGCAAACGAGCTCCACCTCGACGCGTTCCGCGAGCACGCGGAGTTCGCGAGCTTCCGTGGGCGCCTCGAGCTCGCGCGCGTGCCGTACTTGAAGAGCTACGAGCAGGAGAAACGCATCTACGACACGCACGTCGCGCCACAGGTGCGCCGCCACGTCGCGCCCCACGCGACCGAGATGGCCGCGATGTTCGCGGTCTTCACGCGGATGCGCAAGCCGAACCCCGAGCGGTACACGCGCGCCATCGGGGCCATCGTGTCGACGCTCACCGCGGTCGAGAAGGCGGATCTCTACTCCAACGCGAAGGCGCCCGAGCGTCTGGACGCGGACTCGCAGAAGCTCCTGCGCGCCGCGATCAAGCAGGTGTGGGCCGAGAGCGACTCGTATCCCATCTACGAGGGGCGCGTCGGTGCGAGCCCGCGAGAGATGCGCGTCGCGCTCCTCGACGCGGCGCAGTCACACGCCTTCCGCTGCCTGAGTCCCCTCGCCGTGCTCGACGAGATCGATGCGCTCTGCCAGAGAAAGAACGAGTTCGACTGGCTGCAGCAGGATCCGATCGCGGGGGGCTACCACGACGTGAAGTCGTTCCGCGACACGCTGTACGCGCGCCTGCTCGCGGCGTCGGAGTACGAGCTCTACGTCGCCAGTGGGCTCGTGCAGGAGCAGCAGTACGCGGAGCTCTTCGACCGCTACGTGCAGCACGTGAGCGTATGGGTGAAGAAAGAGCGCCTCTACAACCGCGTGATGCAGCGCTACGAGGAGCCCGACGAGAAGATGATGGGCGAGGTCGAGCGCCTCCTCGAGATGAAGGGCGACGCGCAGGAGTGGCGGCGCCAGCTCATCAGCGGGATCGCCGCCTGGGCGCTCGATCACCCGGGGCAGAAAGTCGACCCGGCGGCGGTCTTCCCGCAGCACCTCAAGCGCATGCGCGAGGCGATCTTCGCGGACCGGCGCCGGGCGGTCGCCAGCCTCGCTCGCGACCTCGTCCTCCTCGTGCGCGAGGAGGGCGTCGGCCTCGACGGCTCGCGCCGCCAGGAGGCACAGGGCACTCTCGAGCGCCTCGTCGCGCGCTTCGCCTACTGTCGCGAGTGCGCCGCCGACGCGGCGAGCCTCCTGCTCCGCAAGCGCTTTCACGACCTCGTCGTGTGACCTGCGACCCCGCCGCCCCGACTACCCCGCGCCGAACCGCTCACGCGCCGATTTGACGCCGAGGAGCTCCGGGACGCGCGCGTCCAGGATGGGCCCCAGGACGACGCTGGCGACGATCGCCGCGAGGCGCAGGGCGAGCGGGTCCTCTTCGGCTGCGCGGCCAACGAGCCACACGGTCCGGCAGCGGCGCGCGAGGAGCGCCAGTCCGGTCTGGGCGACGTCGGCCGCCTCGGCGAGCGCGAGGTCCTCCGCCTGCCGTGGGCGCACGTGGACCACA
This sequence comes from uncultured Myxococcales bacterium, assembly GCA_937998045.1. GTDB lineage: Bacteria > Myxococcota_A > Polyangia > Polyangiales > Polyangiaceae > Palsa-1150. Next base: position 260 of record CALKVG010000156.1, on the reverse strand, counting down.
CGAACGCCTGCCGCCGCGCCGTCGGGCGCGATCCGGACGGCGCCCGAGCGTTCGTCCACCAGGTTCAGGTGCGTTGCGAAGAAGCGCCGCGCGTGCGCGTCCCATCCCTGGACGTCCACGAGCGTGCTCTCGGACTGCGAGAAGATCAGGAAGGCGGCGCTACGGTCGAGGCTCACTCGCCGTCCAGTGTATTGCATGCGCTACGCTGGCCCCATGGTGCGTCGTGACGCGACGGAGAGGCTGACCTCGCACGAGGGAAA
>CALKVG010000155.1 GCA_937998045.1 uncultured Myxococcales bacterium | reverse complement strand
CGACCCGGGAACCGACTCCGGAGGCGAAGTCGACTCGGGAACCGACTCCGGAGCCGATTCCGAAGCGGACTCCGGGCCGACGGCCGACCGGTACAGCCTCCAATTCACGCTCGTTAAGAACGGTGACGTCCTGACCCTCGCGCTGGAGGAGGAAACCAACGTGACAGGCGTCTGCCCCGGGTACATGGCGCATCCGCTGCCCGACGCGCTCACCGCGGGCACCTGGACCGACGTCCGACTGACGGTGAATCGCACCGGGTCCATGACGGCGACCGCCGCGGTTTCCTTTGGGCCGACTCAGGAGCTCGAGACGCCTCTCTGCATGACCGTGAACCCGACCCAGGCGCAGATCGGAATCGGGTCCATCTTCAACCTCGTTCCGGGTAGCGTCTGGAAGAATCGATACGACAACGTGACGCTCGACGTCGCGCCTGCGCCGTGAGGGTGCGTCGCGCGGCGCCATCCCCCGCGTGGGATGCGCGGCGCGCCGCGTCCTGCCTTTGCGAGCGAGATTTTTCGCTGGTCAAATGCGAATCTTGACCAAGATTCCGTTTGACTCGCGCGCTTCGCGCATCAAGTCTGACGTCCACCGAGGGGTGCGCCGCGCGTAGTCGCGCCCACGGTCAATCGACAAATCCCGAGCGGCGCCGGCGCATCGCCCGGGTCCCCAATATCGATGAATTTGCTTCACGCTTTCTTCTGGTCCCCCGAAAGGGGTTCGGCGAAGTCGTCCTCGCCGTACGTAGGAAGAGCCCGCGGTTTCCTCGAGACCTGCGCGGTGCGCTCTCCGGCGAGCGAGGTTCGGCGCAAGACATGCTTTGTGAGGATGAGGTGCGTCGCGAGTCGCCGCACTCCGAACGATCGCAGTACGTGGTCAACCCACATGTTTGACCACGATTTATTTTGACGGTCCGATCTCGAGGGACATATTTCTTCGCACACGATCGACACCAGTCGGATTTCGAGTTATCGATTGTCGAATATCTCTCGCAGCCAGGAGCAAATGGAAATGCGCACTATGAATTCGCGAATGACTCAGGGTATAGCGCTTGGCGCGCTGCTCGTGGCAAGCGTGTGCTCGAGCATCGCTTGCTCCTCCGGTACCGCGTCTCCGGATGGGGGAACAACGAGCAGCAGCGGGAGCGGCGGCGGCAGCAGCACCGGCTCCGGAAGCACGAGCGGCGGCAGCACGAGCAGCGGCGGCAGCACCAGCAGCGGCTCGGGAAGCACGAGCGGCGGCAGCACCAGCAGCAGCGGCGGCAGCACCAGCAGCAGCAGCGGCGGCAGCAGCGGTGGTACCGAAGCCGGTCCGCCGAGCATCTGCGACGGCACCGGGACCCGGCCGCTCACGAACACGCCGACCGACGCGTTCGTCGACGATTTCGAGGAGGCGATGATTTCCCCGGGCTGGTCGTCGTTCAACGACGTCACGCCGATGAACTCTTTCAAGATCATGCAGGTCGCGGGCGGCGCCGTCGGCACGGCGCACTCCGGGAACTACATGGGCACCGGAGCCAAGACCACCACGATGGGCGGCTTCGGCGTGGGCACCGTCTACAATGTCGCGATCGATCCTGCGGCGAAGATCTACTGCATCGACATCTCGGCGTTCGACGGAGTCGCGTTCTGGGCCAAGGCCGCCACGATGGGCGCCAAGGTTTCTCTCAATTTCGTGTTGCCGACGACCAACATGCAGTCGGTCGACATGATGGGACGGCCCAACGGCGGCGACTGTCTGACCAATTGCTACAACCATCCTCGCGTGACGGTGACGCTGACGACGACGTGGACGCAGTACAGCGTCAAGTTCGCCGATGCGACCGGAGGGAGCGCGAAGGTCGGGAATGTGATCCAGGAGCTCGCGTGGCTGAGCCCCGACGCCAACTGGAACTTCTCGCTCGACGAGATTGCCTTCTACAAGGGCACTGCTCCGACGGGCGCGGTCGGAACGGGCGGTGACGACGCCGGCTCCGGCTCCAGCTCGGGCGGCGCAGACGCGAGCGGAGACTGATCCCCCGCCGCGCGCCGCGTCAGAGGCTCAAGACGCGCAGGCCGCGGCCGACGTCCGCGGCCTCCGCATCAGAGGCTCAAGACGCGCAGGCCGCGGCCGACGTCCGCGGCCCGCGCGAGCGCGGCGTGGTGGACGCGCTTCGCCCAGCGAATCGCGCCCACGAGCTCCGCGCGTTCGACCGTGCGTCCTCGGCGCGTCCGATCGCGCGCAGCGAGCCGTCCCGCGATCAAGGAAGCGAGCGCGCAACCCGTGCCATGGACGTCGTCCACGGCCAGCCGGCGCGCGCGCACCTCGATGACCTCCCCCGGGAGCGCGAGAACATCGACCGCGCCCGCGCTCCCCGCGGAGGTCAAGTGGCCTCCCTTCACCAGCGCCGCGCGCGCGCCCAGGCGGACGAGCGCGCGCGCGGCGTCGTGCGCCTCGGCGACCGTGCGAACCTCGCAGCCCAGCAGCGCACCTGCCTCCGCGGCGTTCGCGGTGACGAGCGTCGCTCTGCGGAGAAGGTCGTCGCGCAGAGACTGCGTTGCGTCCTGCAAGAGGAGGCGCTCGCGTCCGCGGGTGGGCGCCATCGGCGTATCGACGACCACGGGCACCCCCGCGTATCGCGCCAGCAGCTCCGCCGTAGCGCGTACGTTCGCTCGCGTCCCGAGCGCTCCTACCTTGATCGCGCGGACCCGCTGATTGCGGAGCACCTCCTCCGCCTGCTGCGCGAGCAGCCGGGCATCCACCGTCCGCACCCGGCGCAGCCCCGCCGTCGACTGCACCGTGACCACCGCGATCGCCGCGCAACCGAAGGCCCCTGCCGCTTCGAAGGCTCGAAGGTCGGCGATCACTCCAGCCCCTCCGCCCGGATCGAGCCCGCCAATGGCAAGCGCACAGGGGAGGCGAACTGCAGACATGACGGCAGACATCAGGCGTGCGGGCGGCGCTCCGAAAAGGTAACCCGACTCCGGGACACGAAGCGCAATTGACAGTGCGAGACGTGCGCTGATACCCCGGTTAGGGATGCGCGCGCCCGCCGCGGTCGTAGCCGCAGTCGTAGGGATCGCCATCGGTACGTCGGGGCGACCGGCCGCAGCCCAGTGCGTCGACGAGGAGCTCAAGTCCGAGCTCGTCGGCGGCCGACATTACCGTGGCGTGGAGGAACGCCTTTTCACGAAGGCCTTCCGGCACGAGCTCTCGGCGATGGGGGGCTTTTACGCGGCGGACCTGTACTCCTCCAGCTGGCTGGCCGGGGGCGCGTACACCTTTCACTTCAGCGAGGACCTCGGTCTCGAAGCGAGCGTCGAGTTCACGCGCTTCCAGAGCGCGGTGACGGACGCCTATGAGCGCCGCTACCCCCAGATCCAGGTGCTCGACCGGACCGACAAGCCGGGCACGCTCTACTTCGGGCATCTGGTGTGGTCGTTCGCGTACGGAAAGCTGCGTTGGATGGGCGACGGCATCAGCCGGTTCGACCTCAACGCCGCGATCGGCGCTGGGGTGACCGACGACTCGACCTCGCGCGGCGCGACCGGCAGTGCGGGTATCGGCTTGAAGCTGTACTTCGGCAAGTGGTTCGCCGTTCGCTTCGACGTCCGTGACCATGTCCTGCGAGAGGTCCTCGTCGGAGACGAGCACCTGGTGAACGACGTCCTCATCACGCTCGGAGCGAGCGTGTTCATCCCGTTCGGCGGGTGATAGCATCGCGGACGATGCGGTACACTCGACTGCTCGCCGCGGGGACCCTCGCCGGGGCGCTCGCCGGCACGTGGTGGGTGGGCGCCGGCGCCCTCGCTCAAACGCACGGCGCGCGCGCGGCGAAGCCGACCAAGCCGAAGGCCGCCGCCTCGGCCTCCGAGAGCTCGCAGGAGTCGCCGTCGACTCCATCGGAAGGCGCCCCGGCGACGACCGGCTCCGCAGACGCCGGGCCGGTGCCGGCGCCCGCGGAGGCATCCCCCGGCGCGCGTCTCTCTCCGCTGACCCCGGCTCCGGGCGAATTCTCCGATGCCGGGCCGGTGCCGGCCTCGGTCGACTACGAGCGCCTGCTCGCCGACATCGCCGCCCTGCGCGCGCGCGTCGCCGCCGTCAGCGACACCCTCTTTCACTCACGGATCGCCATCTCCCTGGAAACGAGCGGCGATGCGTCGCGGATCGCGAGCCTGTCCGTGTCGCTCGACGACGGTGTCGTCTGGACGTCGCCGGGGTCTTTCCGCGCCGAGGACTCCACGGTCGTCTACGACCACGCCGTTGCGCCCGGCAACCACGCGGTGACCGTCGACGTCGAGCGGCGCGATCGCTCCCGCGACACATTCCGGAGCACCCAGCGCTCGCGGTTCATCGTGGACGTCCCCGCCGACCAGCGCCTCGCCTTCGAGATCAAGCTCTGGGACGACTCCGACATGGGGGATTTCCTGAGAGATAAGGAAGGCCGCTACGAGCTGCGCGTTCGCGCGCACGCCAAGGCGCAGGCGATAGGCCGCTGAGGACTCGATGCGAGCTGCGAACGCCGTTCCGCTGACGCCGCTCGTTCTGCTCGCCGGGCTCGCGCTCGCCGCGCCGGCGGCGGCAATACCTTCTGCGTCCCCCCCGGCGGTGCCCGCCACGGCTCCGCAGGTCCCCGCGCCGGCTGCGGGCGGAGCGCCCGCGTCCGCGCCGCCCGCCCTGCAGGGGGACCCGGGCAAGGTCTTCGCGCAGGCGCTCCAGGCGTACCGGGCGGCGCTCCAGGCGCGCCGTCTGGGCGCGGAGGACCTGCGCAAAGAAGACGTGGCCGCACGAGTCGCCGAGGCGGAGCGGCTCATGAACGCCGGGCGCGTCGACGAGGCCATCGCGCTGCTCGCGTCGCTCGTCGAGCGGCCCCAGTTCGATCTCTACGCGGAGTCGGAGGACGGCCGCGCGGCGGTCTTTCGGCTCGGCGACGCGCTCGCGCAGGCGGGGATCTTCGACCCCGCGCGCGCGTACCTGCGCCGAACGATCGAGGCGCGCGGCGCCTGGGACGGGGCGGCGACGTGGGCGCGCCGGGGGGTCCGCCGGCTGGTGGACGTCGCGCTCCAGAGCGAACAGTTCGACGCGGGGGAGCGCGACGTCGCCGGCGTGCCGGCCGGCGCACCGGAGGAGGTACGCGGCGAGATCGCCTACCTGGGCGGACGCGCTCGGGAGGCCCTCGGCGATCGCGATGGCGCGCTGACGTCGTACACCGCGGTGACGCAGCGGAGCCGCTTCTGGGCGGAGGCGACGTACCTGTCGGGTCTCATTCAGGTCGAGAAGGGCAACTACCGCGACGCCGAGAACCTGCTGTGCAAGGTGGCCGATCCGAAGCGCTCGTCGGCGACCACGCCGGTGTTCGCCGACGAGAAGTTCTTCGCCGTTCGCGATCTCGCCCGTCTCGGCCTGGGGCGGATCGCGCACGAGCAAGGGCGCAACGACGACGCTCGCTATTACTACTACCTCGTCCCGCGCGACTCCGACCGCCTGGCCGAGGCCCTCTACGAAGCGGCCACGACGCGTTACGAGAAGAAGGACTACGAGGGCGCGCACGAGCTCCTCGACGAGCTGCGCGCGCTGGGCATCCACCACCGCTACGAAGACGAGGCGTGGGTGCTGGGCGCGTGGGTCGACCTGGCGCGCTGCCGCTTCGCCGACGCCGACGCGAAGTTCACCGCGTTCCTCGCGCGGTACGAGCCCGTCCGGGACGCGGCGCGGCGCATCGTCGGCAACGAGGCGTCCGTCCAGCGACTGCTCGCCGCCGTGCACTCGGGCACGGACGCGGCGGGCGCCGAGATCGGCGGGCTCGACCCCGAGGCGGCGCGCACCATCGCGGCGCTCTTGCGCGTCGATCCGGCGTACGGCCGGGTGCTCGGCCGGCGCGCGGTGCTCGACCGCGAGGCGTCGGGCCTCGTCTACGCGCTGGGCGCGATCGGCGACATGCAGCGCGCCCTGGCGACGAACGGCGGTGTACGTCCGGCGGTGGACGCAACGCCGGAGGGGTCGACCGCGCGCGCGACGGCGCGCGCGGCCATGGACGGGCTCGAGCGCCAGCTGGCCGAGCTGGAGGCGGCACACGCACCCGTCGATCAGGTCGCCGCCCTGCGGCAGCAGCTCGCCGATCTGAAGGCCCGCCTTGGTCAGGCTTCATCCCCTGCGTCCCCGGGCTCCGCGGAGGGAGCGAGCGGCGCGGACCTGGCGGACCTCTTGCGCGCCGACGCGTCGCTCGGCGCCCAGACGCAAGCGCGGATCGCGGCGACGCGAAAGGAGCTCGCGGAACAGGAGACCGCGCTCGCTCGCGACGCGCTGCGCAGGTTCGACATGCGCCTCTCGCGCCTCCTCCGCCGGGCGCGGCTGGGTCGCATCGAGGGCGTCCTCGGTCGCAAGCGTGCGGTCGAAGTGGAGGTGGAAGCGATTCGCCTCGGCTACTTGCCGCGCGACGCCGTCGACTCCCTCGAGGCAGCGCGATACCTCGAGGACAACGAGGAGTATTGGCCATTCGAAGGAGACGATTGGCCCGACGAGTACGTCGGCGGCGAGATCAAATGAGGTCCGCGCGGGTCCTTCGCCGGGCGTGCCTCGCTTCTCTGACCGCGCTGGTCGTCTGCGCCCGGAGCAGCGCGGCCCTCGCGGCGCCGTCCCCGTCCGGTCCCGCGGCCTCCGCAAACGACGCCGTCAAGCCGTCGGCCGAGCGGGCCGTCGTCGGCGGCGCCGCCGCGAAGCCGATCGGCGCACAGCGACGCGCGTCGGCGGCCACGAGCGACACCGCGGGCAAGCCGGCCATCGCCGGACCGAAGCTGCCGGAGGCCATTCGCCGCCAGCTCAGGGCGCGCCTCGAGGCGCGCGTCGAGGCCGACCTCGCCGAGTCGAGACGCCTGCGCGCCGAGGCGATCGAGCTCCTCACCAAGTTCGTTGCCGAGACTCCGCGCGAGGCGCGCGAGATGCCCGAGGCTCTCGTGCGCCTCTCCGAGCTCCAGTGGGAGAACGAGCGCGATCGCTTCGTCGCGCGCTTCCAGCAGTGGGAGAAGAAGCCCGTCGACCAGCGAGGTTCGGCGCCGGAGCTCGACTACCGCGTCGCGCGCGAGCTGCTCGCGCGGGTCCTCGCGGACTATCCGTGGTTCCCCGAGTACGACCTGGCGCTCTACGTCGACGGCTTCCTCGCGTTCGAGCAGGGCAAGGAAGACGAGGCCCGCGAGCGCTTCGAGCGCATTCTGCGGGACTACCCGCAGTCGCGTTTCGTCCCGGACGCGCACATGGCGCGCGCCGAGGCCATCTTCAACGCCCGCTATGACTACGCCGGCGCGCTCGCCGAGTACGAAAAGGTCCTCACCTACAAGGCGACGATCGACCCCGCGCTCTACGGTCTCGCGCTTTTCAAGAGCGCGTGGTGCTACTGGCGCCTCGGCAACAACGACGAAGCGGCGAAGCGCTTCGTGCAGGTCTTCGCGGCGACCGAGGCGGGTGGCGCGGCCGATAGGGCGAACGCGGCGCAGCGCAAGCAGCTCGACGAGCTCCAGGGAGAGGCCCTGAAGTACGTCGTCGAGGTGTTCACCGAGGACGAGAAGAACACCGCGCAGGACCTCTACAACTTCTTGACCAAGATCGGCGGCGAACGCTTCAGCGGCAAGATCGTGCGCGCCCTCGCCGAGCAGTTCTACGACCAGGCGCATTACGAGCGCGGGATCGAGGCCTACGAGCTCCTGCTGAAGCTCGAGCCGACGAGCCCCGACGCCGGCCGATGGGTGCTCCAGATCGCCGCCGGGTACGCCGCGCTCGAGGAGTGGGTGAAGCTCAAGACGACGTTCGAGCGCGCGCTCGCAGAGTACACGGCCGGAGGCCCCTGGTCGCGCACGCAGGCCGACGCCGCGAACGTCGCCGCGACGACCGCCGCGATCGAAAAGGCCTTGCGGGACTATGCGACGTCGCTGCACGCCAAGGCCCAGAAGGACCGCACGAGCCGCGCCGAGTTCGAGGGCGCCGCGGCGCTCTACGAGGTGTACCTCTCGAAGTTCGACAAGGAGGAGCGCGC
>CALKVG010000154.1 GCA_937998045.1 uncultured Myxococcales bacterium | reverse complement strand
CCTGTCTCGTGGGCTCGGAGATGTGTATAAGAGACAGACCTCATGGCCTACGCCGACGGCTTCGATCCGAAGTGGCGAGACGTCTCCTTCGTGAGCAACGTGACGCTCGACATCACGCTCGATCGTCACGCCAGTCCGCCGCCGCCGGCTCCGCCCCCGGTTCGTCGCTTCATTCCTACCCCCGCGCCCGGCGTTGCGCGCCCGAAGCCAACGGTCGCGCAGCCGCCGGTGACCGTCACCTCCGAGCCGGCGCCACCGCCCTCGTCGCCGCCGCGAGTGGAGGTGAGCCCTGCAGGTGGACGGTCCCCCCTTCGCCCCATCCAGACCAGCAACCCTTACGGAGCCCAATGAGCGCGCCACCTCCCGCCCCGCATCGTCGACTCCGCACGGCCGCCCTTTGCCGGTGGCCGGCTGCCGTCGCCGCGGCGTCTTTCTTCTGGCTGACGACCTTCTCCGGATCCTCCGCGCTCGCCCAGGACGCCGGAGCCACGCGCGACGCCGCAAAGCACTTCCAGCGCGGCGTCTCTCTCTACGGGGAAACCGACTATCGAGCGGCGCTCGTCGAGTTCAAGCGAGCCTACGCGCTCGCGCCGAACGCCACGGTCCTCTACAACGTGGGTGAGACCGAGTTCCAGCTCCAGGACTACGCCGGCGCTCTGACGACGTTCGAGCGCTACCTGGCGGAGGCGAGCTCCTCGGATCCCCATCGTTCGGAGGTGGAGGGCAACGTCGAGGTTCTCCGGGCGCGCGTGGGGCACGTCGCCGTCACGACGATCCCGCCCGGCGCGGAGATCGCGGTGGACGACCTGAGTGTCGGCAAGACTCCGCTCGAGAAGTCGCTCATGGTCAGCATCGGCCACCGGAAGATCGTCGCGTCGATGCCCGGGCGCCCGCCGCTCACTCGTTACGTCGACGTCGCAGCCGACGACAACCTCACCGTCACCCTCCAGCTCGCGCCGCCGACCGATCCCGGCCCCATCGCGCCCAAGCCTCCCTCTCCCGGCAAGGACGGAGACCCCGCCCCGGGCAACGACACGACGCTGCGAGCCGTCGGCTGGATCGGCACTGGCCTCCTCGGCGCGGGTGCCGTCACCTTCGCCGTCCTGGCCGATCGCGAGTCGAGCACGCTCCAGAAGATGCGCGCGACGTATCCGACCAGTGCATCCGAGTTGACCCACGAAGCCAGCCTTACGTCCACGTATTCGCTCCTCGCCGACTCCCTCACCGCTGCGGCGCTCGTGGTCGGGGCCGTCAGCGCGTACATGACGTTCTCTTCGTCCTCGACCGATTCGCGCGGGCGGGGGAGCGCGAGCGAGGTTCGCGTCGGAGTGGGGCCCGGCTCCGCTCGCTTCGAGATGACTTTTTGACCGGGAGGCGACTCATGGGAATGAGCGGCCGAAAGTTTGCGGGTGCGGTAGCAGCGGCGATGCTGTCGGTGTGCGCGGCGTGCAGCTTGCTCTTGGATCATGGCGCGACGCAGTGCCAGTCCGACGGCGACTGCGAGAAATTCGGGAATCACCCCTATTGCGAAAATGGCGTCTGCGTGCCGTCCGGGCTCGGGCCCAAGGACTGCTTCTACGGCAACCCGCAGCAGCCCGGGGACTTCTTGAACCAGTGCAGCAACGCGGAGTGCTCGTCGTTCGACAACTGCGCTCGGCTCGGGCTCTGCGGCGACGCGAGCAATCTGAGCTCGCCGCTGACGCCGCCCCCCGCGGCGGAGGCCGGGACGACGGTCGGCACCGGCGCCACCACGGACGGTGGCGTTCCGCCGATGCCCGATTGCGTGGATCCCACGAGCGGTCGGGCGCAGGTCGTCTATCTCACCGGATCGAGCAACTTCCCGCCGCTGCTCGCCAAGCTGGCGCCTCTCATCCTGGCCGCGGGGTATACGCCGGTCTTCCAGGTGAGCAGCTCGTGCAACGGGGTCAAGACGGTCTTCAGCGATCAGGCGAACGATCGCATGATGGTCGACCCGCCTCCGAGCCCGAACGCGAAGTACGCGTCGTACTTCAAGGCCGACGGCAGCTCGTCGCACTGCCTTCTCGGCGCCGCCGGCGCGCAGGTCGACATCGGCGAATCGGATGTCTTCTCATCCACGTGCGACGGCTTCGGCGCGCCCGGAGGGAGCATCGGAGAGTACCTCGGCCCCGTCCAACCGATGGTCTTCGTCGTCCCCGGCAAGTCGCACGAGACGGCCATCACGGCGGAGGCCGCGCACGCCGTGTTCGGCGCGGGCGGCGTGGCGCCGTGGACGGATCCTTCGCTCTTCTTCGTCCGCAACTCGGGGACGGGAACTCAGCAGATGATCGGTCACGCGATCGACGTGCCCGCGGGATCGTTCTGGGGAATCGACCGCGGGACGGCGGCGAACGTCGACGCGCTCATGCGCGTCATCTCCGACGACGCGCTCGCCCAACAGGCGATCGGCATCATCTCGGCCGATTACTACGACGACGACCGAGTGAACCTGCGTGCCCTCGCGTTCAAGGCGGAGGGGCAGGAGTGCGCATACCTGCCGGACTCCACGGAGTTCAAGAAAGACAAGCGCAACGTGCGTGACGGCCACTACCCCATCTGGGGCCCGGTCCACTTCTTCACCGCGGTCGACAACGGTGTTCCGGTCTCCCCGGCGGCGCAGGCGTTCGTGTCGGTCGTCTCGGTCCCGAACGTCCAGCAAGCCCTGCTCGACGCGTTCATCGGATCGAGCCTGGTCCCGACCTGCGCGATGTCCGTGCAGAGAAGCTCGGAGCTCGGCGCCATATCCGCGTACTCGCCGCCCTTCCAGTGCGGATGCTACTTCGAGGCGAGCCCCAGCGTCAGCGGGGCTGCGCCGCCCGGCTGCAATCGCTGCATCACGGCCAACGACTGCACCGACCCGCGGCGGCCCGCCTGCAATCTGGGTTACTGCGAAGTCCAGTAACCGTTTTTTTATATACCAAAAGAGCGGAGAAGCGAGGAGAGATCTATGCACTCAATCAATTCGATGGCGGAGAAACTGCGCGCGCTCCTGAACCAGTCGCAGGGCATCGAGCTGCCCGGTTGTTACGACGTCCTCAGCGCGATGATCCTCGAGCGGTCAGGGTTTCAGTCGATCTTCATGAGTGGATACGGCATCGCCGCCAGCTTCCTCGGGTATCCGGACATCGGCCTCACCAGCCTGGTCGAGACGTCGCTGCTCACGAAGAACATCACGAACGCGGTGAACGTCCCGATCGTCGTCGACGCAGACAACGGCTACGGCAACGAAGACAACGTCGTGCGCACGGTTCACGAGCTGGAGCACGCCGGCGCCGCAGCGATGATCCTCGAGGACCAGGTGTTCCCAAAGCGCTGCGGGCACGTTGCGAGCAAGACGGTCCTCCCGCTCCCCACGTACATGCGAAAGCTCGAGTGCGCGCTGAAGGCCAGGGAGACTCCGATGGTCATCGTCGCCCGGACGGACGCGATGTCGATGGACGAGGGGATCACGCGCGCGAAGACGTTCCACTCGGCGGGGGCGGATGTCACGCTCGTCGACGGGTTGCCGTCGATCGACGCGCTCAAGCGCGTCGGAGACGAGGTTCCCGGCCACAAGGTGATCAACCTGATCCACGGGGGAAAGACGCCGCTCCTCGCCTCGCGGCGGCTGCACGATCTGGGGTTCAAGATCGTCCTTTACTCGACGCCCGCGCTCTATACGGCGGCCAATGCGATGTTCCGTGCGATGAGCCGGCTGCGTGAGACGCGCGAGCTCGACTCGATCTCCGCGGGAAGTACGACCTTCCGGGAGTTTCAGACCTTCATCGAGGACGGCTACTTTCGCAGGCGCGGCAGCGAGGGTCTCGCGCCGGCGACCGAGCCGGTACCGACGATCTCCGGGGAATACCCGCAAGCCGTCGTCGCTCGAGCAGCGAACGCGCGCTAAAGTGCATTGCGCTAGCGCATGAAAGAAGCGCCGTCCTCGTCCATTGCGGTTGTCGGCTCGAAGCGCCGGCGGAAATAGGTGGGGCGGCGTCTCCCATTTGTGAAGGGCGCGCCCACGAACGTCTCGACAGAATCGCGGGCGGCGCGAATCTCCGCCTCCATGAACTTTCTGCCGCGCGTCTTGCCATCGAGCGTCGCCGTCTCGCTCCTCGTTTCTTCGGCAGCGTACGCGAACCCGCGCGCGCACCGAACGTCGCATCCGTTGCGCTCGGAGGCTGCGGTCACGCCGCTGGCGGCGGGGAACATCACGTACCAGGGGGGCCCGATCATCTCCCACGTGCAGGTCGTCGTCGTTTTGTGGGGGCCGAACGTCGCGTCGATCGTGACGGACACCGTCGCGAACTTCTACACGGCGGTGACGAACAGCCCGCTGATGGACTGGATGGGCGAGTACGACACCGTCAATCAGACCCGCGGGACGAACCAGCACGTCTATCACGGCGAGTACTTGAAGACCGTGACGATCATGCCCTCGATGACAACGGGCACGATCGCCGATAGCGACATCCAGAACGAGCTCACGTCGAACATCAAATCGGGGACACTGCCTGCGCCGCAGGCCGATCCGGTCGAGGGCCACGTCAACACGCTCTACGCCGTGTACTTCCCGCCCGGCGTGCAGATCGACGACGGGACGGGGAGCCTCTCGTGCACCAAGTGGTGCGCCTACCACGGCTCGTTCAGTTATACGGGATTGAGCACGGGAGTTCCCTACAGCGTCATTCCCGACTTCAGCAATAGCGCGTGCGCCAAGGGGTGCGGCGGCAACACGCCGACCGAGGGCATGACCTGCACGAGCGCCCACGAGATGCTCGAGGCCGTCTCCGACACCGACACCAACTTGACGTCTTGGTACGACAGCGCGAACGGCGAGATCTGCGATATCTGCAACAACTGCGAGACCGTCGCCGGGTTCTCTGTGCAGCAATGCTGGTCGCAGCGGCTCGGCCAGTGCATTGCGCAGGATCCGAATCTTCCCTTGTGCAACGGAACGACGCGCCCGTGCCGGTCGTGCACCGCCGCGGACTGCACGGGGGCGACGCCGACGTGCGTCACCGATCCACTCGCGCCGAACGCCGGAGAGTGCGCCGCGGCCGCTGGCGGCGGGGATGCCGGAACGAGCAGTAGCGGCGGATCCAGCGGGTCGACCTCCGGCAGTGGAAGCACCTCGGGGAGCTCGTCGGGCGGGTCGTCCGGCTCTTCGTCGGGGGGATCGTCGGGCGCGTCCTCGGGCAGCGGCAGCGGCG
>CALKVG010000153.1 GCA_937998045.1 uncultured Myxococcales bacterium | reverse complement strand
GTGGAGCCCTGCGTCGAGGAAGAGGGGAAGGCCCTGCCGATGGTTTACGACGGGCTCTCCGTCGACCGTGAGCTCCACGTCACCGGCCGCCTCCAACTGAACGCGCGAGAGGCTGCGCTCGAGGCGCACGGCGTGCTGACGCGAGTACTCTGCGCGATCGCGCTGTCCGCCGGCGCTCGCCCACGCCGCGGCGTGGGTGAACTCCGCCCAGGCGGTGGCCGCGCGTCCTTGCTGCTCGTGGCACAGCGCGACGTTGAGGAGGGCTCCGAGCGTGGGGAAAAGATGCACGCTGTCCTCGAAGCTGGCGCAAGCCTCTTGCACGCGACCGGCGTCGAACGCCTCCGACGCCTGCCGGAAGCGAGCCTCCGCAAGCTGCTCCGCGTTCTCGCCGTCCGGGTCGCTGCCGCCGTCGGCGGCGCGCGCGTTCGTGCAGACGACCCCGAGCGCCACGCCGAGGAGTGCGGGGGCGAGGGCCCGCTTCGGCGAGGTTCGCATCAGCGCCATGACCGCAGGAAGTTGGGTCGTGCGTCGGGTCGGGCCTTGGGATCGGAGGTCTTCCTGGAGGGCGTCGCGCGCCGTTTGCTCGGGGTCGGCGCGGCCGCAGGCGCCGAGGTCGACGACGCCGAAAGCGCCGGATCCGCGGCGCTGGCCGCCGGCTCTCCGGCTTGCTCCGAGAGGACCGGCGGCGGCACGGCCGGCGCGGGGAGCGGCGGCGCCTCGCTGCGCTCGACGGCGTTCGCGGCGACGACGGGGCTCCGCGGCGCCGAGCGGGCGAAGACCGCGAGACCCGCGCACGCGACGAGCGCCAAACCCGCGGCGGCGAGCATGGCCGGCAGCCGCCCCGTCGCGCGCCGGCGCTCTGCCGCGGCCTTGGGGACGACGAGCGCGAGGATCGTCTTGTCGGTGGCGATGGTCGACAGCGGGGCGCGCGGCGCGCTCGCGGCAGCGGTCGACGTCGAAGTCGGAGGCGGCAGCGACGCGATCGCCGCCTGAACCGCGGCTTGAACGAGCGCCGCATTGGCTTGCGGGAGCGAACGAACGGAGCGCGTGAGCGCCTCCTCGATGGCCGGAAGCAGGTGCGCCCAGCGTCCGGAGCCGAGCGGCGCGAGCGCCTCCGCGAGCGCGCCGACATGCGCGAAGCGCTCCTGCGGGTCGCGCTTCAGGCAGCGCGCGAGGAGACCATCCCACGCGTCCGGGAGCTCCGGCTTGCGTGCGCGGAGCGGGACGGGCGTCCGCTCCAGGATGGCGGCGAAGAGCTCCCCGGGCGTCTCGCCGTCGAATGGCAGCGTGCCCGAGAGGAGCTCGTACATCGCGACGCCGAGCGACCAGATGTCGGCGCGCGGGTCCACGCTCTTGCTCGATCGGAGCTGCTCCGGCGAGATGTACGCCGGCGTCCCGAGGACCGCCTTGCCGGTCAGCTCGCGCCACTGCGCGCGTTCGGAGCGTTGCTTCGAGATGCCGAAGTCGAGAATCTTGATGACCGGGGAGTGATCCCCGCGATCGGCGACAAAGAGGTTGGCCGGCTTGAGGTCGCGGTGCACGATGCCCGCCGCGTGCGCCTCGGCCAGCGCGGCCAGCACCTGCAGGACGTAGTCGGCTACCTCCGCAGGAGGGAGCGGTCCGTCCACCTTGAGGAGCTCGGCGAGATCGCAGCCCTCCAGGTACTCCATGACGAGGAAGGGAAAGCCCGCGTCCGACGACCCTGCGTCGGTGACGCGGACGACGTGCTCGCTCCGCAGGCGCGCCGCAGCCTGCGCTTCGCGCACGAATCGCTCGACGGTCTCGCCCCCGGCCTCTGTCGAATCGACGAAGAGAAACTTGAGCGCGACGCGCTGGTCGAGGACGAGGTGGTGCGCCGCGTAGACGATGCCCATCGCCCCTTCGCCGACGACTCGCTCGACGCGGTACTTGCCGGCGACGACGTCGCCTTCCTGCGGCAACGCGGGTTGCGTACCGCGCCTCACAGGACGTCCTCTGGCTCACGTTGGCTGGGGGCGGCGCGATGACCGGTCACTCGGGAGACCTCCTGACATGGAACGGAGGTTTTCGGAGAATCGTTAGTCCCCTCCGTCGCGCCGGGAGGCTTTTCGCATACCGTGGAGTTTCTTTTCGGCGATTCGCCGCTCGTTGCTGCCGCGGGTGGGCCGGGTGCGCTTGCGTCGGCGGGGGACCTCGAGCGCGCGCAGGACGAGGGCGCGTATCTTCTCCCGCGCATCCTCGAGGTTGGCGCGCTGGTCGCGGCTGTGTTGGCTGACGACGAGCAGGCGCCCTTCGGCGTCGAGTCGACCGGCCGCCAGCGCGCGCAAGCGCTCGAAGGACGCGGGGTCGAGGCCCACGATTCGGTCGATGTCGGCGCGGAGCTCCACCTTGGACGACACCTTGTTCACGTTCTGTCCGCCGGGCCCGCCGCTTCGCGCCGCGTGCATCGAGAGGGCGTCCGCCGGAACGAAGATGCCGGGGCGTACAATGAGAGCTTCCACGCGCGGCACGATAGCAACGGATCGCGCGGCCGGCTTGGCACCGCCGTTGCTCCACCGCAAGGGATGCTCTCGAGCACCGGGCGTCCCGAAGGCGATGTAGCCGTACCCCGCGTTTCTCCGGACAACGCGGCGGACGCCGACGTCGAGCGCCTGACGACGCGCGAGTACTGGGACAAGGACCGGGCCCCCTTCCGGCCTTTCGCCGTTCCGGCGACCGAGTTCTCCGAGCTCTTCATGCGATTTTTGCCGCGCGATCCGAGCCTGACGTGCGTCGAGATCGGCGCGTACCCCGGGCGGTTTCTCTGCGATCTCGCCCGCCGGAATGGCTACCACGCGACGGCCATCGAATTCAGCGAGTACTGCGACCACATCGCGCAGCTCCTGAGATACAACGGGGTCGACCGGTTCGAGGTCCTCCAGGCCGACTTCTTCGCCGACGTCCGTCCTCCTGCGCGACGCGCGCGCTGCGATCGAACGGGGCGATCACGTGGCGGCCGTCTCGGCGATCGAGGGCTGTCTGGCGATCGACGCGACCAACGCCGACGCGCTCGCGCTGCTCGGGCTGCTCTTTCTCGAGAAGGGCGCGACCGACGAGGGGCTGCGGCTGCTCGAGGCCGCTCCCAAGCGGATGCCCGACGCGCGCAACCTCCTGATGCGGATGGGGGATGCCTATCGTCTCCGCGGGGACTGGGCGCGCGCCGAGGCGGCATTCCAGCAGGTGCTCCTGTGGGCCCCGCGCGACCGCGAGGTGCTCGCGGCGCTCCTCTCCGTGCACGTTGCCCGCGGCGACCAGACGCGCGCGAGCGCGTGCCGCGAAGTTCTCGCGGCGCTCCCTGCGACCGCTCGCTAGCGAAGGCATCTCGCGACGCCTCCGGTGCGACGCCAGCTCGTTGACGCTGGGCCGTCAGAACGCCGTCTTCGGCCGCGCGCGCGAGCCGCGAGAGTCGAGTGCGGCCGCCGCCGGAAGGCCGCTTCTGCCGCATCCCCGCGGAAGCTCGCGCGCATTTCGCGACCCGCGAGGCGTCCTCGAGGTGGCCCGCCGAATGCTGATGAAAACGAATCAAGTTTGGCGGCAAGCCGCCGTTCACCACCCCTGAGCCAACCAAAACGCGCGCACGAAGCGCGTGTTCAGAAACTCTCCCACCCAATGGGGCGCGAAGAAGCGCCCTCCAAGGAGTCAGTCATGTATCGCCATCTCTACAAGAACCGCGGATTGTGGACGACCGCGACTGTCGCCGTCCTGGGAAGCCTCGTCGGCGTCGTGGCGTGCTCGGACGCGCCCTCCCAGTTCCCGTCCTCCGACAAGACCGCGGGCAACGCGGGCGAGAACGTCGGCAGCACCTCCGCCGACCTGCTCACGACGGCGTGCACCTACGACGCGTCGAACAACCTCACGCTCAAGGTCCTCAACAACGAGGTGGCTTACGTGGGTATGGCGCCGTCCTGCAGCACCGAGCCCTGCGTCGTCACCAACGCGACGGACTCTCAGGGGAACGTCTGCAAGGTGAACTCGACCGCCAAGTCGATCACGATCGCGGGCACCGGCACGACCGGCAACACCGAGAAGGTGATCCTCGACTACACGAACGGGCTCTTCGCGATGGCGGGGACCTCGACGCTCGTGAACGTGACGCTCGACACGTCGCAGTCGGCGGCGGACGCCGGCGGCGCGACGCACCTGTCGAAGCTCGTCGTGATGGCCCCGTCGTCGGGGAGCAACATCGCGCTCGGCGTGAACGGGTTCGACATGAACACGTGCGCATCGGCTGCCGGCAACTGCGCGGCGGCTCGCTCGGGCGGCGCCAAGCTGGACGTCGCCATCACCTGGACGACCAAGACGCTGCCTGGCAGCGTGATCTGGCAAGGGGCGCCGACCGGCACGCCGACGAACGTCTTCACCGCGGATGCGACGGGCTGGACGACGATGCCCGCCGGGTGGGACACAGGGGCGCACCTCAGCACGGTGGTCGGCGTGGTCTACGCCGGTGCGCTGACCGCGCAAGGCGGCCCGGGCGCTGACACGATCGCGGGCGGCGCGGGCAGCAACACGCTGAACGGCGGCGCGGGCAACGACACCTTCCTCCAGAGCGCGACGGCGCGGGCGGAGAGCATCGTGGGCGGCGACGGCGTGGATACGATCGACTACAGCTTCCGGAGCGCTCCGCTGAGCATCTACGTCGGTAACGGGAGCAAGACCTCGGGCGCGACGGGCGAGGGAGACATCATCGCCCACGACGTCGAGATGGTCCTCGGTGGATCCGGGAACGACACGATCGACGCGTCTGCGGTCACCGGCACGGACGTGGTGCTCATGGGCCAGGGCGGCAACGACGTCCTCATCGGCGGCGGCGGCGTCGACGATCTCTGCGGCGGCACGGGCAACGACCGCCTCGTGTGGAGCAACAGCCTGGGCAACAACGGGCACACCGAGACCGGCGACTACCTCGTGGGCGGCGGCGGCATCGACACGGTCGACTACAGCGGCGCGAGCTCGGGCGTCATGGTCTGCCTGAACCCGGCCGACCCCACGTGCGCCGCCATCGCCGTCGGCGACGCGGGCGCGACGACGATGCAGTTCGGCATCGCCGGCGAGGCTGACTTCATCAACGACGTGAGCGTCCTCCATGTCTGCCCGCGCTCGACCCTCACGGTCGGCGTGGCAGCAGGTGGTACCGCGAGCGCTTCTCCCACGAGCGCGGGCGGCGCGATGGCGGTCGACGTCGAGAACGTCACCGGTCATCCCTCGCAGTCCAACACGCTGGACTGCGACAAGACCGGCGGCGGCCTGGCCGGAAGCCAGCCCTGCACGCTCGTCGGCGGCAGCGCGGCGGACACGCTCCTCGGTTCGACGAACGCCGACGCGCTCTTCGGCGCCGGCGGCGCGGACTCGGTGTCGACGAACGGCGGGGCGGACACGGTCGACGTCTCCCACGGCGGTTCGGCGAAGACCGAGACGATCGATTGCCACGCGAACGGGGACACCCCGACGATCCTCTACACCAGCGGCGACACGCTGGCCCTCTCGAACTGCGCCGGTGCGGCGCAAGTGGCAGAGTGACAACTAGCGGATAAGCGGGGGGAGCAATCGAGAGCCGGGTGCGCGAAGGGGCGCATCCGGCTTCCGGCTTTTGTTTTTCGTCGGCGCGAGCGGCGTCACGGCCGGTCGACGGTCATCGTGTAATTGCCCAGGTCCGTCCCCGAGTAGCCGTCGACCGACAGAACGCGAAGCCCCGCCCCAGCCGGAACGCTCGCGGTAAGCGACGCTCGAGTCCCGTTCGCGCCGCCGCAACCGTCGACGTTGCAGGTATAGGAGATCGCCTTCGGTACCTGCAGTTCGAGCACGCTCTCCCACGATTGCCCGTCGCAGGTCGAGGCGCTGAGCATCCCACCGAGATCGCTCGGGCAGTTCGTCCACCAGTAACTGTTCTCCGGTCCGTCTGCGAGGCAGCTCGTCGAGATGTCGCCGATGTTGCTAGTGCGACCCGACGTCGCGCCCGTCTGGGTCGTCATCCCCTCGGGTAGTGGCTTGGACGTTCCGCTCGGTGCGAGCGCCCACTGGAGGTGGACCGTGGCGGCGCCCTGCGCGCTCCCTCTCCCGCTGACTCCGATCTTGTACCGACCGGGATTCAGCAGGGCGACGATCTGCGACTGCTGCGCTCCGCAGCCGTCGTCGTTGCACACGGCGTCTCCCATCGTCGTCGTCGTGAGGGGCATGCAGGAGTTCGAAAGCAGATAGAGGACGGTGTTCCAGCTCGCCCCGAAGGTGTCCGCGTAGACAAAGAGCGCGGCGCTGATGGTGAACTGGTAGAAGACCTCGGCGCCGTTATCGGCCGTGCAGGGCGCGTTGATCGAGTGCCTGCCGCCCGTCGTGTCCGCCGGAAGGTCGATCTCGCTATTGGCCGCGCTCAGCTGAACTGTCGTCGCCATCATGCAGTTGGCGTTACCCGGCCCCAACCCGCCGCTCGCGTCGGGCGCGGCATCCGCCGGCGTCGCGCCGTCCGACGCGTCTCCGCCGCCGCCCGGCGCGTCCGTGCTCGCGTCGTTGCTCGGCGGCGCGCCGTCGGTCTCGCCGCTGCCGTCCGTCGTGCTCGGCGCGTCGCCGCCGGTCGCGTCCATCGGGGCGCTCGAGTCTCCCCCGGTGCTCGTGTCGCCGCCGCCAGTTTCGGGCGCGCTCGTGTCGGCCCCGGAGTCGATCGTGGCATCCGGAATCGGGTTCGAGCCCGTGTCGCCGCCGCCGCTATCCGTTCCGCTCGACGAGCCGTTGTCGCCGCCGCCGCAGGAGATGACCATCAACCCGATGGCCAGGGAGTACCGGGGAAGAGAGCGAACATTACGCACGATGCCGCCCAGAGTACCCGCGTACCAGGCTGCGCCGCAATGGGCGCGTTCTTCACCGCCGAACGCGCCAGCGCGCAATCCACGCGGCGTTCAGCCATAAGAGCAATAACAGCCATAACCCCGGCGCATTCGCGAGGTCCGCTCCGCCCGGCACGCTTCCCACGCCGCTCGCCGCCACGCTGCAACCGCCGCTCCCCGACGAGGAGACGAAACTACGCACTCCGTCGCCGCTCGCGACGACCGCTTCTGCGCCACCGCCCGGCGAGACCACGACGACCGAGGTCGCCGGCGCGCTCCCGCCGAGCGCGTCCAGGCGCGTGAAGGTGAGGAGCGTCCCTCCGCCGATCCAGCGGGGACCGTACATCGCGGGGTCTGGGGAGACTTGCCTTGGCACCGGCATTCCACCGTCGGGAACGGAGATCGGCACGACGTTCACGTACCCGCCCGGGTAGACGTCGCCCGTCGGCAGGGTCCACGGCGATGCGTCCTCCAGCGTGGGGTCGAGCGCCAGGTACGCGAGCCATGTCCCATCCGGCGACACCGAGAAGTCCGTCGCGGTGGCGGTGCCCGCATCGGACGACGACGTGTACTTCTGGTCGACGACGCACGTCTGCGAGGAGTTCGGCTTCAGGAGGTAGATGTCTTCTCCCGAGCTCGGGGTCTGGCGGTAGCCGGCGATCACCGTGCCGTCTCGCAGCATGGCGATCTGCCGTGGGGTCACGCCGCTGCACTGCATGTACGAGGTCGGGGACGACCCTTCGAGGTCGGGCGCGGTGACGATCTCCCATCCGGTCGTCGTGGAGCGCGCCCACGCGACGCCCGTCGCCGTCCACTCGGCGCGCGGCGGCTCCGCAGGCCGACTGTACGAGACGGGATCGAAGCTCGCGTCGAACGCCGGGGGCGCGCTCTGCCCCGCGTCGTACGCTGCAACGACGTGCTTGCCGGAGGGCGACCCGTCCGCCGGATACGTCACGAGGTTCCACTGCTCGTCGTAAACGACGAAGCGCGAGCCGTCGGGGCTGAAGTGCGGCTCCGAGCCGAACGGTGGGCCGGGCCCGAAGTCGCCGTTCGCGAGGTCCGCCGGCGGCGAGCTGCAGCTGGAATCGAACGTGCCGACCCAGAGGTGCGTGAAGTACGCGTCCGCCATCCGGTCCAGCGTGAACGCTGCGTATCTCGACGGTTGACCGGAGGGCGCCTCCCAGAAGTCGTACGCGCGACCGGCGTACGCCGCGAGGGCCGCGATCTGGTCGGGCACCGACGTCGTGACCGAGTCCGGACAAAGGAGCGGATGCGCGTTCCCGCCGTCGACGTCCGAGACGGTGTACGTCGCCGATGCCCCCGCGTCGGTGACGTGGCCTTCGGCGAAGACGACCCGAGGGGTGCGCGCCGTGAGTTTGACCGACGCCGAAGCGCCGGTGCACGTCGCGGACGAGACGACGAGGTCGACTTCGTAATCGCCGGCGACGTCCGCGACAAAGCTCGCGACGGAGGACTTGGCTCCCTGGAGGTCGGCGGTCGTGAGCTGACTGCCGGCGGGGGCGGAGCGCACGGTCCACGAGTAGGTCAGGTCGGGTCCGGTGCTCTTCGTGCCGTCGAGCGACGCGGTCTGGCCGACGTAGACGTCTGCCGCGGACGCGACCGCCTGGCAGACGCTCGGCGCGGCGTCGCCGGCGTCCACGGTCGAGTCACCGGGAGGGATCTCGGCGTCGGTGCCCGCCTCGCCGGGTCCGTTCGCGCTGACCACGAAGTCACCCAGAACGGTGCTGCACCCAGCAACGCTCGGGCCGACGCAGAGGGCCCCGAAGGAAGCCACCAAGAGGCGACGCATTCGAAAAGGAAGGTCTACCAAGGATGCCACATCGCATCTACCCAGGGGTTAGTCGCTTGGGGGCCGGGCCCAAACGGGCGCGATGGGGTCGCGTTGGGGTATACCCCGGCGCGGGCTCATGACGACGGAGGCTCCGCGGCACACGGCGCGGTATCGCGCGCGCCGATTCCTCAATTGGTTCCCGCTCGGGCTCACGTACGCGTCCCTGTACATGGGGCGGTACAACTTCAACGTGTACCGCGCGCACGCGCGCGAGCTCCACGGCCTCGGCGAGGCGCAAGTCGGGGTCATCGCGACGGCGGGCTTCTGGGTGTACGCGGCGAGCCTGCTCGTGAACGGCCCGATCGCCGAAAGGATCGGGGGCCGGCGCGCCATTCTCGTCGGCGTCCTCGGCGCCTCGCTCGCCAACCTGGCCATCGCTCTTTTCCTTCGCGGCGCGGCGCGCCCGGACAACGTCGTCCTCGGTCTATCGCTCCTTTACGGCGCGAACATGTACTTCCAGAGCTTCGGCGCGATCTCGGTCGTGAAGGTCAATTCCGCGTGGTTTCACTGGCGCGAGCGCGGCCTCATCGGCGGTGTCTTCGGCTCGATGATCTCGCTCGGGTACTACTTCGCGCTGGGAATCGGCGGCCTCATTTACGTCCACCTGGCGCCCTGGGCGCTCTTCCTCGTGCCGAGCGGTGTGCTGCTCGTCATGTTCGCCGTCGTCGCGGGCGTCGTGCGCGATCGCCCGAGCCACGCCGGACACGCCGACTTCGACACGGGGGACGAGCCCGATGCGCCGAGTGGCGAGGGGCCCGACCTTACCGCGCGCGACGTCGCGGTGCGCGTCCTCACGCACCCGGTGCTCGTGCTGCTCGCGGTCGCCGAGCTGTGCACGGGCGTCGTCCGCCAGGGGCTCCTCTTGCACTACGGGCGGTTCCTCCGCCAGGTGCACGGGGTGACCGAGACGGCCACTCCCTTCCTCTACCAGGTCGCGTCGCTCGGGATCACCGTGGGCGGCATTGTCGGCGCGCTCCTCTGCGGCGTCCTCTCCGACCGCGTCTTCGGCTCGCGCCGCGCGCCGGTAGCCTTCCTGTTTTACGGCGGGCAGGTGGTGGCGCTCATCTGGCTCGGGCTGGCCGGGTCTCCGCTGGCGGCGGCGCTGCTCGTCGGCTTCTCTTGCATGTGGATCTTCGGCGTGCATGGGATGCTCTCCGGAACGGCCTCGATGGACTTCGGCGGCCGCCGCGCGGCGGCGACGGCCGCAGGGCTGCTCGACGGAGTGCAGTACCTGGGGAGCGGCCTCGCTGGGGTGGGCCTCGGGACTCTCCTCGACCGCCATGGGTGGTCCATCTGGCCGTACGCGCTGATTCCGTTTTCGATCGCCGGCGGGACTCTCATGTTGCGGCTATGGAACGCGCGCGCGGGCGCACGAGGTGTATCGTAACGGGCGATGCGCCCGGCAGACCTGCTCGCCCAGATACCGCTTTTCCAGGGCCTCGCCGACGAGGATCGGGAAGCGCTCGCGACGCGATTGACCGAGAAGTCGTTCCGTCCGGGCGATATCGTCTTCTCGCAAGGGGAGCCCGGCACGTCGATGTACGTCGTGCAGTCCGGGGCCGTTCAGATCTACTTGCCGAGCGCCGACAAGGACCTGCCGCCGGTCGTGCTCAAGGACCTGCGAACGGGCGAGTACTTCGGCGAGCTCGCGCTCTTCGACGACAAGCCGCGGAGCGCCAGCGTTCGCGTCCTCGTGGATACGGTGCTGCTCGAGCTCACGCGCGAGCAGCTCGGCGAGCACTTGAGCCGGTCGCCGAAGGCCGCGATGACCATCCTGAGCTTGATGTCCGAGCGCCTCCGCGAGACCAACGCCATGCTCAGCCAGCGGGCGGCCAAGGACGTCGTCAAGGAATTCGAGGAGAACCTCACCTGGGGACAGCGACTCGCCGACAAGGTGGCCGAGCTCAACGGAAGCTGGACGTTCATCCTGATGCTGCTCGGCCTCACCTGCTGCTGGTGCATCGTGAACGTTCCGGCGGTGGCGCAGCACGTCGGCCTGTACGCGACGGGCGACGACGGCAAAGTCGGCGGGTTCGATCCGTACCCGTACATCCTCTACAACCTCGTCCTCGCCATCCTCGTGTCGTTGCAGGGGCCGCTCATCGTCATGAGCCAGAACCGTCAGTCGGCGAAGGATCGGGCGCAAGCGGAGACCGACTTCCGCGTGAACCTGAAGAACGAGGTGGGCATCGAGAAGATGTTGGCCGAGATCGGCGCGATGCGCGCGGAGACGAACAAGCGTCTCGAGGTCCTCGAGCGCACGCTGCGCACCGACCGCGTGCGCTCCGAAGTGCCGGCGAAGCTGCCGGGAGGGCCGCTGGGAGCCGCCTGAAGGCCTGAAGCAACGCAGCTCATCGTGCTAGTAAGCCGCCTCCGATGCTCGACATCCAGTTCATTCGTCAGAACGCCGACGCGGTGAAGGCCGCCATCCGCAACAAGCGGCTCGACCTGGACCTGGGCGAGCTGCTCGCGGCCGACAAGCAACGCCGCGAGACCACCACGCTGCTCGAGCAGAAGCGCGCCCGGAAAAACGAGCTCGCGGCCCTCATCCCCAAGGCAATAAAGGACGACCGGCCGAAGCTCGTCGACGAAGCCAAGCAGATCCGGACGGACATCGAGCAGCTCGAACCGCAGCTGGCCGAGGTCCAGCGGCGCTTCCAGGACCTGATGCTTCGAGTGCCGAGCGTTCCGCGTCCGGAGGTGCCGATCGGCGCCGGCGAAGGGGACAACGTCGAGGTCAAGCGGGTGGGCGAGCCGCGGAAGTTCGACTTCGCTCCGAAGGATCACGTCGAGCTGATGACGAAGCTCGGGATGGTCGAGTGGGAGGCGCCGCGCAAGTTCGCGGGCGGGCGTTCGTACGCGCTCGTCGGTGACGGCGCGCTCCTCGAGATGGCGGTCTTGCGCCTCGCGGTCGACACGCTCATCGAGCGCGGGATGAAGCTGGTCACGCCGCCGGTGATGGTCCGGGAGCGCGCGATGATGGGCACCGGATACTTTCCGATCGGCAAGGACGAGGCTTACGCGATCACGGCCGACGACCTCTTCTTGATCGGCACGAGCGAGGTGTCGCTCGTGAGCATGCACTGCGACGAGACGCTCGAGGCCGATCGGCTCCCGATCAAGTACGCGGGCAGCTCTCTTTGTTTCCGCCGCGAGGCCGGCGCCGCCGGAAAGGACACGCGAGGCCTGTACCGCGTGCACCAGTTCAACAAGATCGAGCAGGTCATCCTCTGCGTGCCCGACGAGGCCGTCGCCGAGAAGCTGCATTACGAGCTGCTCGGAAACGCGGAGGCGATCCTCGCCGAGCTCGAGGTTCCCTATCGCGTTGCGATCGCCTGCACCGGCGAGATGGGCCTCGGTCAGACAAGGAAGCACGAAGTCGAGTCGTGGATGCCCGGGCGAAACGCCTACAGCGAGACGCACTCGTGCTCGTCCTTCGGCGAGTTCCAGGCCCGCCGATCGAACATCCGCGTCCGCTTGAGCGACGGCGCGCTCGTCTACCCGTTCACGCTCAACAACACCGCCATCGCGAGCCCGCGAATCCTCATCCCGCTGCTCGAGAACCATCAGCAGTCGGACGGATCGATCACGCTACCCAGGGCCCTAGTTCCGTACATGAACGGCAGGACCAGGCTCGCCTAAAAAAGGGCGAGAAAGCCCGAGCTTGCTGTCGATGCGCTCTGGAGACAATCGGCGGGAATGCGCCAGGATCATTGAATCTTTCGCTTTCCTTCGTGACATCGGCGCGTTGCGTCGGAACAATATTGCTTGACGCGACGCACTACCTACGTACGCTTCGCACAGATGCTCAGGCCCGAAGTCTCCGCTGCTCCGTCTGTTGCGCCCGTCTTCCGGGTTCGCGGCAGCGTCGTAGCGCGGAGCTCGATCGTCGGCCTTATTGGGCTCGGACTTATTCGGCCCGGGTGCGGGCCGCCGAGCTGACGGAAGAAACACCGCTCACTTCGGCCCCCGCACCCGGAAAGGGAGCGGGGGCTTTTTTTCACCCACGTGACGAACCGAATCGATGCGAAGCGACCTGCTGAAGAAAGGAAGTTCGAGAGCCCCGGCGAGAGCCATGCTCAAGGGGGCCGGGTACTCGAACGCCGACCTCGAGAAGCCCCTGATCGGGGTCGCCAACACGTGGACCGAGGTCACGCCCTGCAACGTGCACCTGCGCCGCCTGGCCGAGCACGTTAAGGAAGGGATCCGTGAAGCGGGGGGGATGCCCGTCGAGTTCAACACGATCGCCGTCTCCGACGGAATCACCATGGGGACCGATGGGATGCGCGCGTCGCTCGTATCGCGCGAGGTCGTGGCCGACTCGATCGAGCTCTTCTCGATCGGGCATCTCCTCGACGGCGTCGTCGCCCTCTCCGGGTGCGACAAGACGATACCCGGCACCATCATGGCGCTGGCGCGGCTCGACCTGCCGTCGCTGATGCTCTACGGAGGCGCGATCGCGCCGGGCCGCTTTCACGGGCGCGACGTCACCATCCAGGACGTGTTCGAGGCCGTGGGCGCGCACGCCGCCGGAAAGATGAGCGGCGAGGACCTGCGGGTCCTCGAGGACTCGGCCTGCCCGGGCGCGGGCGCCTGCGGCGGCCAGTTCACCGCGAACACGATGGCCACCGCGGCCGCGTTCCTGGGCATCTCGCCGTTCGGGGCCAACGAGGTCCCCGCCACCGACCCCGCCAAGGACGACGTCGCCCGCACCTGCGGTCGCGCGGTGATGCGCCTGGTCCAGAAGGACACGCGCGCGCGCGGCCTGCTCACCCGCGAGGCCATCGAGAACGCGATCACCTCGGCTGCCGCCACGGCCGGCTCGACGAACGCGGTCCTCCATCTGCTCGCGATCGCCTACGAGGCGGGCGTGCCCCTTGC
The DNA here is from genome assembly GCA_937998045.1 of uncultured Myxococcales bacterium. Taxonomy (GTDB): domain Bacteria; phylum Myxococcota_A; class Polyangia; order Polyangiales; family Polyangiaceae; genus Palsa-1150. The sequence goes on along the minus strand of CALKVG010000153.1, from coordinate 881 downwards.
CATCGACGACTTCGACCCCATCTGCGCCCGCACCCCCGTGATCGCGGACCTCAAGCCGGGCGGACGCTTCACCGCCGTCGACATGCACCGCGCCGGCGGCGAGCGTCTGCTCGGCGCGCGACTGCGTTCGCTCGGCCTGTTGACTGACACGGCGACTTGCAGCGGCCGCACCCTCTTCGAGGAGCTCGACGAGGCTCGCGAGACTGCGGGACAGGAGGCCGTGCGCCCGCTCGCCGCGCCACTCAAGCCGCGCGGGGGCTTCGCGATCCTCCGGGGCTCGCTGGCCCCCGAGGGCTGCGTCCTCAAGCTGGCCGGGCACGATCGCAGCCGCCACGTCGGCCCGGCGCGCGTCTTCGACGGCGAGGAGGCGACGTTCGCTGCGGTCCAGGCCGGGTCGATCCAGCCCGGCGACGTCGTCATCATCCGCTACGAGGGCCCCCGCGGGGGACCGGGGATGCGCGAGATGCTCGCGGTCACGGCCGCGATCGTCGGGCGCGGGCTGGGAGACTCCGTCGCGCTCGTCACGGACGGGCGCTTCAGCGGGGCCACGTACGGGATGATGGCCGGCCACGTGTCGCCCGAGGCCGATCGGGGAGGGCCCATCGCCCTCGTCCGCGACGGCGACATGGTCACGATCGACGTCGAAAGCCGCCGCATCGATGTCGCCGCCGACCTTGCGGCGCGCGCCGCCGAGCTGCGCCCGCGCCCGCGCCGCGCGCTGCCGCGCGTCCTCGCGAAGTACGCGGCGGGGGTGTCGTCGGCGTCGGAGGGCGCTGTCACGCGGCCGTTCGAAGACGGCACGTCTCCGGCTTCGCCGGAGCGTGGTCGAAACCTGGACGGCACGTCTCCGGCTTCGCCGGAGCGTGGTCGAAACCTGGACG
>CALKVG010000152.1 GCA_937998045.1 uncultured Myxococcales bacterium | reverse complement strand
GAGACAGTCTCAGCACCGACGACACCGAGACGCTCCTGCGAAGCGCGCTTCCTCTCGACGACGCCGCGGTGAAGCGCGCCGTGGAGCAGAGCCGCGGCAATCCTCTCTTCGCGCTGCAGCTGCTCTACGCCTGGGCAGGCGGCGGTTACCTCACGCTCGAGGGGGACACCTACCGCGTGCCCGAGCGGGCGCTGCGCGGGCGCGCCATCACGACCGCGGAACTATGGGACGAGCGCGTCCGGGCGATCCCCACCGAGCTTCGCCTGAGCGCCTACGCCGCGGCCGCCCTCGGCGACGACATCCGCGGCGAGGTCCTCAAGACGCTCTGCGGCTCCCTCGGAATGGACCCGCGCGACGCGCTCGTCACCCTCACGCGCGCGCAGATCCTCCTCGCCGCCGGCAACGACCAGTTCCGCTGGCCGCACGCCCTCCTTCAGGAGCACCTGCTCGAACGGCTCCACGAGCGCAAGGACGCTCCGGCGATTTACCGCCTCGCGTCCGACGCGCTGGCGAAGCACCCCGCCGTGGGCTCGCGACGCATCATGAAGCACCGCGTCGCCAATCTGCTCAAGGCGGGCGACGACGACACGGCCGCGAAGCTGATGTTCGACTTCATCCGCGGCTCGTGGCGGCGCGGCCGCGACACGGCGGCGACGCTGCGGGACCTCAAGATGCTCGAGGGCCGCCTGCACGGCGCGAACGAGGGAGAGGGCGCCCTCTGGCGCGCCGAGGCGCTCCGCTACATCGGCAAGATCGCCGAGGCGCGCGCCGAGGCGGACAGCGCGCTGCGCGCCTTCGAGCGCGCGGGCGACGCGGCCAACACGGCGAGCGCGCTGCGGCTGCTCGGGAACATCGCGAGCGACCTGGCGCAGCCGGCTCAGGGTCGCGTGCTCGTCGTCAAGGCCCTCGGAATGTACGAGAAGCTGGGCGACGCCTCCGGGCGCGCGCAGGCCGAGGTCGTCCTCGGCGAGATCGATTACCTCCTCGGCGACCACGCGCGCGGGCGCGCGACGCTCAAGAAGGCGCTCGACCGGTGCATGGAAGTGGGCGACGTCATGGGGCTGGCCCAGTCGCTCATCCTGCTGGCGCTCATCGAGGAGGCCGTGGGCGCCTTCGAGCGCGGGCGCCAGCTCCTGACCCGCGCGCGCACCGAGTTCGACGGGATCGGGTACCGCCTCGGGCTTGCCCAGTGCGACGTGGCGCTCGGGCACGCCGATCACCGGGCCTTCGACTTCGCCGGCGCGAGATCGCGCGCGCTCGCGGCGCGCGCGAGCTTCCGCGAGCTACAGAACCCGCGGGGAGAGGCCGCGTGCGAGCGGCTGCTCGCCATGATCGCGCTTGACTCGGAGGACTTCGAGGCCGCCGAGACGCACGCGAAGGTCGCCTTCAAGATTTACGAGAGCCTGCAGGATCCGTGGGGCGAGCTCGAGTCGCGCCTTTTGCTGGCGCAGCTGGCCCTCGCGCGGCGCGACCCGCGGGCCGAGGCGCTGGTCGGCGCGTGCGATCGGGTCGTCCTCGACGAAGCGGAGCCCCGCCAGCACCGGCATCTGACGCGGGCGTGGCTCGCCCAGCAGCAGGGCCGCTGGGGGGACGCCGCGAGCGAGATCGATCAGGCGCGCGCCGCGTTCGTCGTGTCGTCGCCGGAGGGCGGCGGCGTGCGCGCGGCGGAGGCCCGCGCCCGCACCGGGGACCACACGCCGCACCTGTTGCTGCGGCTGCAGCAACTCGAGTGGGTGGGCCCCACGCTCGGGAAGATCGAAGCGTGGCACCAGCAGATTCGCGCGGCCGGCGGGCAGACGCCGGTGCCCCAGCGTTCCGCGCGACGTGCGTAGACGTCCGCGTTCCGCTATACGAGCCAGCCCTATGACGACCCCGCAAGACCCCCCGCGCCGCCGCAAGCAGAAGGCGCGCCGCACGAAGCAACTCGCCGAGTGGCGCGCGAAGCACGCCGATAAGAAGGCCGCCGCTCCCCCCGCAGCGAAGAAGACCTGACCGCGAAAAGCCAAGAGGCACCGCATGCCTCCCCTGAGTCTCCAAGAAACGTACGCGCCGGAAAACATGTGCTTCGGGTGCGGCCCGAAGAACGCGCTGGGCCTGCGCATTCGCAGCTTCGCCGAGAGCGACGACGTCTGCGTGTGCCACTGGCGGCCGCAGCCGCATCACCTTGCGTTCCCGGGGGTCCTCAACGGCGGCATCTGCGGCGCGCTGCTCGATTGCCACTCGAACTGGACGGCGGCGTGGCATCTCATGCGCAAGGCCGGCGGCTCGGCGGTCCCGTGCACGGTCACCGCCGAGTTCGCGGTCAAGCTTCGGAGGCCCACGCCCATGGACGCGGAGCTCATCCTTCGGGCGCGAATCGTCGATTCGCAGCCGGACCGCGCGTCGGTCGATGCTTCGATCGAGGCCGCCGGGCAGGTCACCGCGACGTGCCGGGGCATTTTCGTCGCGGTCAAAGAGGGCCACCCGGCGTTTCACCGCTGGTGAGCGGCTCGAGCCTACGGCTCCGGCAAACGGTCGTCGATCACCCCGCTCGGCCACGGGTGTTTGGCGTGCAGCGGGTCCTTGATCTCGTCCACGCTCCGATTCTCGAGGACCTGGCGACGCCTGCGCGCCGCCCAGATCGACCAGCCGAAGCCGGCAATCAGCAGGATAGCCGGGGCGCAGAGCACCACCGCCAGCCCCACGGACACGACGCCGGCCACCACCAGAGCCACGGCCGCGAGGATGCCCAGGATCCACGCGCTAGCGCGCGGCCACGACGGACCCCGGCGGACTGCTGCGAGCCCGGGGAGCTGCTCGGGCGGCTCTTCGATTGCCATAGCGGACCAAGGAGCAAACGCCGCGCCGCTCCTCGACTATTCGCAGCCCGCCTCGACCTCTAGCCTCGACCTCCGCACGCAACGCGATATGTTCCGTGTGGCCCGGCCGTTGGAGGGTTGAGCTTCCCGATGAAGGCTTATGCTGACGTCCTCCCGTTTCCGGGGGCCCCGCTCGCCGGCCCTTCGGCTGCGGAACGCATCGAGGTCGCCGCAGAGCCCGCGGACGAGGCATCGCTCTGCACGGCGGCTCTGCGGGGCGAAGTCTCCGCCTGGAACGCCCTCATCCAGAAGCACAACCATCGCGTGGTGGTGGCTCTGCTCGCGCGCGGCCTGCGGGTCGACCGCGCCAAGGACATTGCCCAGGAGGCGTGGATGCGCCTCGTAGAACAGCAGCGCATCGGACGGCTGGACCGCCTGCAGCTGCCGGGTCTGGCGATCGCGCAAGCGACCTTCCTCGCGCTCGAGTCCGCCCGCCGGGAAGCCTCGACGCGCCGCCACGAAGACGTCGACGAACCCGCGATCGCCGCGGCCCTCCGCGACCCGCGCGACAACGCAGAGTCGCGCCTGCTCACCGAGGAGCGTGTCGCGCGCGCCGTCCACGTCTTGTCGCGGTGCTCCCCCTCGGCGCGCCGCGTGTTTCGCCTCGCGTACGGCGGCGAGGGCCTCAGCCACACCGAGGTCGCGCAGCGCGTGGGGCTCTCCCTGCAGCGCGTGCGTCAGATTCTTTGCGAAGTACGGGCGAAGCTTCGCGTGGAGCTGGAAGGAGAAAAGGAAGAATGAGCACGCAGCACGCGACGTCGGCGGAGCTGGAGCTCTATGTGCTGGGCGCGCTCGACGGCGAGCGCGCGCAGCGGGTCGAGGTTCACTGCTCGGCGTGCGACGCTTGCGCGGCGGCGCTCGCGGGCGAGGCGCGGCTCGAGACCGCGTTCGAGAAGGTCGCGGTGCGCAGCGTTCAGACCGTGCCGCGCCCGGCGCGTGCGGCGGCGTACGGCGCGGCGGGGCTGCTCGCGATGGCGGCGGCCGTGGGGCTCTGGATGGGCCGCTTGCCGATCGCCAGCGGCGCGGGGGAGGGGACGGCCGCCGCGTCGCACCACCCGATGGACGACGGAGCCATCCTCGACGCGCGCAACGACGCCCTCGACGGCGGCTGACCCCGGCGGGCTACGCGCTCGCGAGCGCGAGTTTGCTCTTGGCCATCTTCGCGATCTTCGTGCGCCCGCCCTTGTCCGCCACGATTCGCAGCAGCTCCTCGCCGAGGGGATGGCCCTCCTCGGCGAAATGGAACCCGACGTAATACAGGTGATCCAGCTCGATCGACTTGTCTTTGCGCAGGAGCGCGCCCACGTCCACGCCGCGATCGAGCAACGCTCCGAGCAGCCGTAGGGACTCGTCCCCCGAGCGGGCGGCGGGGCGAGTATCCTGCGCCCCGCGCGCAAGCTCCGCGGCGGCGAGGGCGTAGCGGTCGTCGTCGGTGCAACCGTCGCTGCGGCAGAGCACGCGCAGGACGGTGATCGCCTTTTCGGGCGCGGTCTTGCGCATGCGGTGGGCGAGCGCGCGCAGGGCCTCGCCCGTCCCTCCGGGGTCGGCGTCGCGCACGGTGGCCAGGAGCGGCTCCCAGTTGCGGTTGCCCGCAGAGAGCCGCTGGATGGCCGCCTCGAGCATCGTCTTTCGCGTGGGGGCCGCGACTCGCTTCGCGCTCGGGCGCAGGACGTTGCGCAGCAGCCATCCCCGGTCGGCGTCCTCGATCTCGAGCAACGCCTTGGCCAGCGGACCGACGGCGTCATCGCGAACCGGGGCCGAGCCGGGCGACGGATGCGCCGCCGCGTCCCCCCGGCGTTGCATGAGACAGAGCCCGGCGACCTCGGCGCGTCGCTTGTCCTTCGTGGTCGCCAGGACGCCGACCAGCACGCGCGCGGCCTCGGCGCCCGGCGTCCGGCCGAGCATCTCGAGCACGAAGCGGGCTCGCTCGACGTCCGGATGCATGGCGAGCTTCTCGAGGCGCTTCATGGCGTCGGCGGGGATGTCCAGCCCTGCGAGCGTGTGGAGCGCCGTCTGCGCGAGCAGACGGTCGGGGTCCTCCGCCGCCTGCACCAGCGCCGCCACGACCTTCTTGGCGTCTGCGGTCTTCTTGCCCAGCAGAAAGCGAAGAGCGATGAGCGCCTCCTGCCTCACGCTGGGAGCGTTGCGCTCGGGCCGGGTGAAATCGACGAGCGTCCCGATCGACTTCTCGTCCTCGAGGTACCCGAGGATCTTGATGCCCGCGGCGATGGCCCCGGCGCTTCCTCCGTTGCTCACCTGCTTCTGGAGGAAGCGCTCGGTCTCCAAAAGGTAGCTCTTGCGCTGCCTTGCATCGGCGTCCTTGACCTTCTGTCGAACTGCGATGGCCGCCGCTTTTGCGGCCTCGGCGTTGCTTGCCGCCATCCCTTCGAGCAGCGCATGAAAGGCGTCCTTGCTGCCAAGCGCCGCCAGGACTGCATCGATCGATCGTCGCTCTTCCGGACCCGCGTCCGCCATTCGCGCGCGCAGCGCCGGGAGCACCTCGGGACCGATCCCCACGAGCGCGGCTACGGCGGCGCGCCTCACGTCGTCCTCCCGCGCTGCGAGCAGCGGGAGGATCTTCGGTTGCGCCTTCTTCGCGCCGGCGCGCGCGAGGGCCTCGAGCGCGTGGCGTTGAAGGAGGGCGATCCCGCTGTCGAGCGTCTTGGCGAGGGCGTCGACGACTTTCGCGCCACTCGCCGAGATCTCGCCCAGGACGATGGCTGCCGCGATTCGCTTCTCGACAGCGTCCGCAGCGAGGAGTCTCACGATCTTGTCGACGTCGGACATGAATCCACGCCGATTGTGCGCTCGGCGCCGGCGCGCGCCAACGGAGAACTTGGCCTGGCCGCGAGCGGCACGCGACGATTTTGCCCACCATGCAAGGCACGCTCGTCCCAGCTCATCAGCGCCGCGCCATGCGGCGTGCCGCGCGCGTCGATTGCCAGATCGTTCGCGAGCGCGATTTCAAACTCATCGGTACGCGCGGCGTGGACGTGTCGCCGCTCGGGATGCTCGTCATGGCGCAGGAGCGGGTGCTGACCGGCGAGTCCGTCATCGTCGCCTTTCGGCTGCCCTCGAGCGCCTGGTGGTTCGACGCGCTCGCCACCGTCGCTCGCGTCGTCCACGGACGCCGCCCCGGCGACCTCGGGCGATGCTTCGGCATCGAGTTCGACTCGCTCGAAGCGGACGCCGGGACCTTCCTGCGTCGGGCGCTCCGCGGGGTGCCGCCGCCTCTGCCCTGCCGCGAGCCGCGCGTCGACTACGCGGCGAGCGTGCATCTGGCTGCCCTGTCGTAGTCGACACTATCGGCACGGTCCGGAGCTGCCGGCCGAACCGCCTTGCGTGCCAGCGCCCGCGTCGTAACGCCCGCCGGCCTCCGCCGCAGTCCCGGCGTCACCAGGCGCAGGAGCGCTTCCGCCGTCGACGGCCGCGTCTTGCCGGCCGGCGTCGTGCGCAGGCCCACCGGGACCCGGGCCGCCGATGCCGCCGTCGAGCGACCCGCCGAGGACGGGCAGCTGGGCCAGCGATCCGTTGAACTCGTCGAGGTCGACGGCAGACGCAATGCCTTTGACCATGCCCGTATCGGACTTCTGCCAGAAGGCCCAGGTCGACCACCCTCCCGGCACCGCCGGGCAGGAGACGCCCCAGTTGGCGACCCACAGAGGGTGGTTCCCGAAGGCGGTGCCCGCGTGCGAGGCGAAGCCCGGGGACATGTAGAGCATCGGCTGCAGCCCGGTGGCCGCCTTCATGGCGTCGAACCACGTCTGCATGTGCGCCTGGATGGCGGCGTCGGAGGTGCTGTCGGTTACCTCCAGGTCCAGGACCGGCGGCAGGTCGCCCGGCACGAGTCCGCTCGCCGCCGAGAGCATCGACACGAACAGATTCGCCTGCGCGGTGGGGTCTTCCTCGGGACGAAAGAACTGGTAGGCGCCGCGTACGACGCCCGCGGCCTTCATCGCGGGCCAGTTGTTCGCGAATTCCATGTCGGGGAAGCCGGTTCCGTCCGAGACGCGTGCGAAGGCGAAGTCGATGCCGTTGGCGTGCGCGACGGCCCAGTCCACCTTGCCCTGGTAGACCGAGACGTCCACGCCCTGCACCGTGGGACCAGCCGGACATAGATCGACGTCGAGCTGAGAAGCGCTCGACCCGCACGAGTTGGGGCTGCTGCTGGACGCGGAGCACGCGGCGCACGCGCATGCCAAAAGGACGAGGGCGACGCGACGCGGTCCGGACGGCACGATGCGGCTCCAGCCAAAGAGTACGCCTCTCCGGCCGTGGACGCCCCTTCGCGAACGAACGGTCCGCGCGAGGTGCCACGGGACCGCCCGCAGGCAACTTGGCCCAGGCGAGGCGCCGCTCGATACGATTCTCGTCCGAGGAGGGCTCTCCCCCATGAACGTGCCTTCGCCCCCGCCCACCGGCCGCTCCGCCGTGGGTGCTCCGCTCTTCCGCTCGTATCGTCTTCTCACGCCCTCGCTGACACGCGCGGCATGCGGTCGCGTGCCAAGCAACCGGCGCGGCGAGATGCGCCGCGCCCTGCGACTTGGATGCCGGGTGCGCCGTATCGAGGACTGGCGCCTTCTGGGCGACCGGACGGTTGATCTTTCTCCGCAAGGAATGCTGGTCCTGTCCGACGAGCGTGTGGACGAGGGAACGAACCTCGTCGTCAGCTTTCAGGCGACCGAGCTTCCCATCTGGTTTGACACGTGCGCGACCGTCACGCGCATCGTGCAGGGCCGCCGGCCCGGCGACGCCGGCCGGGCGCTCGGCGTTCACTTCGATACGTTGCCCGCGGTGTCTCGCCTGATCCTCCGCGGATATCTGCGCCGTCTTCCGCCCACCGAGGCGCAGCGCGAGCCTCCGCTCGCCGCCGCGCGAGCGCGCGACGACGCGAAGATCGATTATGCCGAGACGGTGCGGCGTATCTTCGAAATGGGCGATTGATCGCGCCTACCAGGGCTGCTGGCGCCCGATGAAGTCGTAGGGGTATTCCCAGCTCGGCACCGATGCGTCGTCCAGCTCTTTCACGTCCTCGGCGGTCAGCTTGACGTCGGCGGCGCGCAGGTTGTCTTCGAGCTGGGCCACGGTCCGGGCCCCGACGATGATCGTCGAGACGACCGGCTTCGCGAGGAGCCACCCGAGAGCGACCGCAGCGTGCGTGGTCTCGCGGCGGGCGGCCACCTTGCCCAGCACGTCGACGAGATTCCACATCCGGTCGTTGTCGTAGGCCTTGTAGCTGTCGCGCCACGACTCGAGCCGCGTCCCGGGAGGCGCCGCCTGTCCGCGCTTGTATTTGCCGCTGAGAAAGCCGCGCGCCAGGGGCGACCACACGAGGAGTCCCAGCCCGAACGCGCGGCACGCGGGGATCACCTCGCGCTCCGCCGAGCGCACGGCGAGCGACCACTGGAGCTGGACCGACTCGTAGCGATGGGTCAGCCGCTTGTCGGCGGCCCAGAGGGATTCGACGAGCCGATACCCCGTGTAGTTCGAGCAGCCGATGTAGCGGACCTTCCCCTGCGCGACGAGGTCGTCGAGGGCGCGGAGCGTCTCGTCGATCTCGACGGACGTGTCCTGCATGTGCACCTGGTAGAGGTCGACGACGTCGGTATCCAGTCGCTTCAGCGACGCCTCGCACGACGCGAGGATGGCCCTGCGCGACAGACCCCACGAGTTGGGCGCCGGCTTCTGCGTCACGCCGAATCCCACGGGGAAGCGGCACTTGGTCGCGAGAAGGACCCGGTCGCGTTTTCCCTTGATCCACTGACCGGTCAGCTCTTCGCTGCGCCCCTCGCCGTACACGTTCGCGGTGTCGACGAGGTTCACACCGGCGTCGATCGCGCGGTCGAAGACCCGGCGCGCCTCGTCGTCGCTCGACGTGACGCCCTTCATGAACGTCTGCGAGTCTCCGAAGGTCATCGCGCCCAGGGATAGCGCGCTCACCTGCAGCCCCGACCTGCCCAATCGCCTCAGCTCCATGTGGGTCCCTCCGTGCGCATTTTTAGCGCTTTTAGCGCGTGAACAGCAGCCACGCCGTACCGGCGCTCAAAGTGAGGAGGGTTACCGGTACGCCAACGCGGCAGTACGCTCCGAGCGACAGCTCAACGCCCTCGCGGCGTGCGCCCTCGATCACGATGAGGTTCGCGACGGACGCGAGCGGCGTGAGATTCCCCGAGAGGGTGCTCGCCATGGCGAGCGTGAGCCAGCCGGACGCGCGGACGGTATCCGACATGGGCTGCACGACGGACTTGAGCAAGAGGACCGCGGGCACGTTGCTGACCAGGTTGGACAGGCCCGCCGAAGCCACCGAGAGCTGGACGACGGGCGTTCGCTGGACGCCGCCGAGGCGATCGGAGATGCGCCATCCTGCCACCACGTGCGTCTCGAAGCCGTGGACGACGACGAAGAGCCCCGCAAACATGACGAGCAGGTTCCAGTCGATCTGCGGGTAGATGCGCTCGGGGCGGACCCGGCCGAGCATCAGCACGGCGGCGGCGCCGAGGGCCACGATCTCGCTGGGCACGCCCGCGAAGAAGAGGGCCACGGCTCCGACCAGCACCGTCACTCCCTTGGGAAGGAGGTCGCGGGAAGGAGGCCCGAGCGGATCGCGCGGCGCACCGGGATCGCTCGGAAGGCTTTCTTCCAGCTCCCGCCCTAGCGAGCGGCGGAACGCGATCGCGATGACGGCGTAATCGATGGCGAGCGCCGCGACGGCCACGGGCGTGAGGCGCGCCGCGAACGACGCGTAGCGCATCCGCGACAGCGCGCCGATGATCATGTTCTGGGGGTTTCCCGTGATGGTCGCCGTGGACCCTGCGTTGGCGGCGGTCGCCAAGGCGACCAAGTACGGGGCAGGATGGCGGCGGATGCGCCGCGCGAGGCGCAGGACGACCGGGCCGAGGGCAAGACAAACGACGTCGTTCACGAGGAACGCGGAAAGGAGGCCCGAGATGACGATGACGGTCGCGAGCACGACGCGCGGCGACCGCCCACGCGCGAGCACCCAGGCCGCCAGTCCGCGAAAGAAGCCGCCGAGGCGCAGGTACGCGACGATCACCATCATCCCGAAGAGCAGCGCGAGGGTCCGGTAGTCGACGGCGGCGACGGCCTCGTCGAAGCTCACGAGATCGAGTACGAGCATGGCCGTCGCGCCGACGAGCGCGATGCCCGCCCGGTCCAGATGCAGCAGCGGGAGCCGGCCCACCGCCAGCCCCACGTACACCACCGAGAAGACGATCCAGGTGGCGACGGTCGCGGCCGACGGGCTCACGACGGTGCGCCCGATGAGAGAGACGGCCCGTCAGCCGCGGGCATACGTCTCGTTCAGGTACGACACGATGTCCGCGCTTTCGAAGAGCTCCCGGCCGGTGTTGGGATCGACCAGGTAGGGGACCATCATCTTCCCGGAGCGCGCGACGAAGTCGGCGCGATGCGCGCTCCCCCGGGCGACGTTGTGGAGCACGTAGGGGAGCTCGAGCTCGCAGAGAGCTTCGCGCACCAGGCGACTGTACGGCGACGCCTCGTAGCTCCAGACCTCCAGCGACCGCTCGGGCGCGCGCGACGGACGCGCGCGCCTCCCGTGGCCGGCGCGGGCCTGCGCGGCGATGCCGCCGACCACGGTCGCCAGCGGTCCGAACCAGAGAGGGCTGAGCGGCGCGTCGTAGGTCGCGCGCAAGTAGCCGACGATGTCGGCCGACTCGTACATCGAGCGGCCGGTGTTCGGATCGACGAGGAACGGGAACTGCAGCTTGCCGCCGAGCTCGCGCACACGCGGTCGGAAACGGGTGCCGCCCTGCGGGCACGGGAAGACGAGCGCGTCGAGGTCGAAGGTGCTCAGCGCCTCGCGCACGCGACGGCAGAACGGGCACGCTTCGAACTCGTAGAGCTCGAGCGGCTTCTCCGGCTGGCGTCGGGCGGGACGGGCGAACATCCCGGCGCCGAGGCGCACCACGGAGGCGAAGTGTGCGGACGCGACATCGAAGGCTCGGGACATCGGCGGAAGGGGCTGGGAGGAGCCGTTTTTCGGCCCGCCGACGATCTCCTACCACGTGCCGGCGCGGGCGTTCGCAAATACGGTTCGTCGGGTTTTGGGGGTCACAGGGGCAATGCTAGGGTGCCGCCTCGCATCCCATCGCGGGGGGAATTGCAGGGCACCTTCCCATGATGTGGCTCGTCCGTCTCGCGCTGAAGCGGCCGTACACGTTCGTCGTGATGTCGATGCTCATCGCCATCCTCGGCGTCGTGACGATCCTGCGCATGCCGACGGACATCTTCCCGGACATCGACATCCCGGTCATCTCCGTCGTCTGGTCGTACCCGGGTCTGTCGCCCGAGGAGATGGAGAAGCGCATCGTCAGCAACTACGAGCGCGGCCTGACCACGACGGTCAACGACATCGAGCACATCGAGAGCCAGTCTCTGACCGGGATCTCCGTCGTCAAGATCTTCTTCCAGCCGGGCGCGAAGATCGAGGCCGCCACCGCGCAGGTCACCGCGATCTCGCAGACCGTGGTGCGCCAGGCGCCGCCCGGAACGACCCCGCCGTTCATCATTCGCTACAGCGCCTCGAACGTCCCGATCCTCCAGCTGGCTCTCGAGAGCGACTCGCTCAGCGAGCAGCAGCTCTTCGACTACGGCACGAACTTCATCCGGGCGGACATCGCGACCATCCAGGGCGCCCAGCTGCCGTGGCCCTACGGGGGCAAGCAGCGCGAGATCATGATCGACATCGATCCGCGGCGCCTCTTCGCCTGGGGCCTCTCTCCGCGCGACGTGAACGGCGCCATCTCCGCGCAGAACATCATCGTACCCACGGGGACGGCGAAGATCGGCGTCGACGAGTACCCCATCGTCCTCAACTCCAGCCCCGAGCTCCTCGAGGAAATCGGGAACATCCCCGTCAAGGTCGTGCACGGGACCACGGTCTACGTGCACGACGTCGCTCACGTCCGCGACGGCTACGCCCCCCAGACGAACATCGTGCACGTGGAGGGCAGGAAGTCCGTCCTCATGTCCGTCCTCAAGCAGGGGAGCGTCAGCACGCTGGACATCGTCGCGCGCATACGCGCCATGCTCCCGGGCACGCTCGCGCGCCTGCCGAAGGAGCTCAAGGTCACTCCGCTGTTCGATCAGTCCGTCTTCGTCCGCGCTTCGGTGCTCGGCGTCGTCAAGGAGGCCGGCATCGCCGCAGGGCTGACGGCGCTCATGCTCCTCGTCTTCTTGGGCAGCTGGCGGAGCACGCTCATCGTGCTCGTGTCGATCCCTCTCTCGATCCTCGTCTCGATCATCGTGCTCGCGTCGCTGGGCGAGACGCTGAACGTCATGACCCTCGGAGGGATGGCGCTCGCCGTCGGCATCCTGGTCGACGACGCGACCGTCGAGATCGAGAACGTCCACCGGCACACGGCCCGCGGCAAGCCCATCATCCGCGCCATCCTCGACGGGGCCGCCGAGATCGCGACGCCCGCTTTCGTCTCGACGATCTGCATCTGCATCGTCTTCGTTCCGGTGACGTTCATCTCGGGATCGGCCAAATCGCTGTTCGTCCCGCTTGCGATGGCCGTCGTCTTTGCGATGCTCACGTCGTACTTCCTCTCGCGCACGCTCGTTCCGACGATGATGCGCTACCTCGTACGCCACGAGGACCACGGCGCCGGCGGCCCGTTCGGAGACTTCTTCGCCGCGTTCGAGCGAGGCTTCGCGAGGCTCCGGAGCGTCTACGGCGGCTGGCTCGCCTGGGCGCTGCAGCACCGGCGCGTGGTCGTCGCCGGATTCCTGGCCTTCGTGATCGGATCGCTCTGCCTCTTTCCCCTCGTCGGCCGCGACTTCTTCCCCAACGTCGACGCGGGGCTCATCAAGCTTCACGTGCGCGGGATTCCCGGTACGCGCATCGAGGAGACCGAGCGCAAGTTCGCGCAGATCGAGGACACGATCCGCACGGTCATCCCGGCCGATCGCACCGAGACGCTCCTCGACAACATCGGGATCCCTTACAGCGGTTTGAACCTCTCGCTCAGCGAGGGCGCGCTCATCTCCGCGGCCGACGGGGAGATCTTCCTCGCGCTGAAGAAGGACCGTCCGCCCACGCGCGACTACGTCCGCCAGCTTCGCGCGAAGCTCTCCAGGCAATACCCCGATCAGACGTTCTTCTTTCTTGCGCCCGACATCTCGACGCAAGTCCTGAACTTCGGACTGCCGGCACCCATCGACATTCAGGTGCTCGGGGCCTTCGGCAAAGACGAGCAGACGTACGCGGCGGCGCTGCAGATTGCCGATCGCGTGAAGCGAATCCCCGGGGCGGTGGACGTGCACCTCGCCCAGGTCCCCAAGCAGCCGGAGCTCCGCGTGGACGTCGACCGCACGATGGCCGGGCAGGTCGGACTCACCGAGCGAGACGTCGCCAGCGACCTCCTCGTGTCGCTGGCGTCGAGCGCGATCGTCTCGCCGAGCTTCTGGCTCGACAAGCGCGGAGTCCAGTACCTGGTCGCCGTGCAGACCCCCCAGCGCGACATCGACTCCCTCGAGGCGATGAACACGACGCCCATCTCCACGGGAGGGGGGCCGCCGCAGCTCCTCTCCAACGTCGCCTCGATCTCGCGGACCGAGGGGCCGGTGAACATCACCCACTACAACGTCGCCCGAACCTTCGACGTGCAGGCGAACGTCGACGGCGCCGATCTCGGCGCCGTCGCCGGCGCCGTCGAGAAGGTGGTCGCCGAGCTGGCACCCTCGTTCCCACGCGGAACAACCACGAAGATCAAGGGCCAGGTCGAGAGCATGCAGGCTTCGTTTCGCGGGCTGGGCTACGGCCTCGGCTTCGCCGTCGTCCTCGTGTACCTGGCTCTGGTCGTGAACTTCCAGTCCTGGCTCGACCCGCTCGTCATCCTGATGGCGCTCCCCGGCGCCCTGGCGGGGATCGCCTGGATGCTCTTTCTCGCGCACACTACACTCAGCGTTCCTGCCCTCATGGGGGCGATCATGTGCGTCGGCGTTGCAACGGCCAACAGCATCCTCGTGGTGACCTTCGCGAACGAACAGCGGCAACTCGGACGGGGGGCTTCCGCCGCGGCACTCGCTGCGGGAATGACGCGGCTCCGGCCGGTCATCATGACGGCGCTCGCGATGATCCTCGGCATGCTGCCTATGTCGCTCGGCCTGGGCGAGGGCGGCGAGCAGAACGCGCCGCTCGGGCGCGCGGTCATCGGGGGCCTGCTCCTGGCGACGGTGACGACCCTCTTCTTCGTGCCCGTCATGTACAGCATCCTGCGCCGCCGGGCGCCTAACCCGGTGGATCCTCTCCTGGAGGAGTTATGACGGCCCCTGCGACGCGAGAGAGCGGCGCATCGGCCCAGCGCCCCGCGGGGTCCGCCCACCCGGGCGACGACCTGGGCTTCGATCTACCGCCGCCGGCGACGCTCTCGCGCTCGCGCGCCGTCTTCCTCGGCGTCGGCGCGGTCGGCGTCCTGGGCAGCGCTCTCGCGGTCGGGTACGTTCCCCGGCACGCGGAACGAACCGCCCTCGTCGAGGCCGCGCGCACCAGCGAGAGCGCTGCCCAGGACGCCGACCGCGCCGACGCCGAGGAAGACGGCGCGC
>CALKVG010000151.1 GCA_937998045.1 uncultured Myxococcales bacterium | reverse complement strand
ACGCGTAAGATCGTCGGCAGCGTCAGATGTGTATAAGAGACAGGCGAAAGCGAGAGCAGCGCCGCGCTCGGCAGGGCGATGGCTCGGAGAAGCATGGGTCCACCTCTCTTTCCTCCCGCGGTACCAGCTTTCGCCCCGGTCGCTGCGAGAAAACGTGAGGTTCGGGCCGATGATTTCGCAATTGCGGCAAACTTCTAAAGGCCGTCGCCATCGGCGGGCGCGGGGACGTGCGTCAGCGGAGCGCAACGTCGATCGACCCATTCGTGCGATAGAGCGCTTGCACCACGACGAGCTGCGCGATCGTCACCGCCGCGGACGCGGTCACGAGGGCTCGCTTCCACGTCCAGTCGGTCGCGGAGCGAACGACCCACTCCCACGCCTTGACGCCGATGAGCGCGTACGCCGGAAGTCCGAGCATCATGTAGCCGCCGGCGACCGGGGCCCCGCCGCTCGCGTAGTACGTAGGCAGCGAAACCAGCCAGGCGACGGGCAAGAACCACCGCACGCAAAAGGAGGGGTCGTCGAGCGCGGTCCTCAGTGCATCCCGGTGGCGCAGCGCCACGATCGCGATGGCGGCGGCTCCGAACAGATAGAAGCTGGCAAAATATTTCAATACGTCGAGAAGCGCGGAGGCTCGATGCACGGTCAGCTCGGCGCGAAGCGCATTCGGCAGGATCGTGTGAAATTCCAGGTGCGCGTAGACGAGCCAGGGTAGGACGACGACGCCCATGCCGATGGCCAGAACCGCGATATGGAGAGCGCGCCTCGGCCGATTGAAGACCACGACGTCGAGCGCGAGCAGCAGGGCGAGGAGGACGAACTCGGGGCGGGTCAAGATCCCTAGCCGCAGCAGATAGGCGCGGCGATGCCGGGAACGCCCGAGCGGCCCTGGCGTTGCCATCCCAGCAGCGCGCCGCCGAGCAGGGCGAGGGCGACAGGATTCTCCGTCCCGAGCATCGACCCGTGGAAAAACCACGGATCGAGCACGAAAACGGCCATCGCCAGCGCCCGCCAACCGGTCCCTCCCAGATAGACGCGCGTCAGCCGCGACCAGACGAGGACTGCGGCGCCGACGAAGAATGCGTCGAGCGCATGCCCCGCGGTCCTCACGTCGAGTCCGGCGCTGCAGCCGAGCGCCAACAGACCCACCCACAAGGGGGACCTCGAGCCATACGTGGGATGGCCCGGGTTGAACGAGAAACCGTCGCCGCGCGCGAGGTTCTCGGCAAAGCGAAACGATACGTGGGCGTCGTCGCTGGTGAAGTGACGGTAAGGATAGAGGACCATGGCGGCCAGCAGAAGGCCCGCCCCCGGTACGAACCACTCCCATCTCGATCTCGGCATTGCCCCCCTCCTGGACGCGCCATCTTCCATGCAGCTCGAGCGGCCAACCGGGAAGTGTCGCCGATGGCCACGCGGTCGCGGGGCTACCGAATCCGTCCGAACCGACCTCCCCAGCTGCCGCTGCGGCACCGATCGTACCCGTCGCGAGGCGACCCCCGAGCGCGACTACACCTTCATGGGTACGGTCTATGCGCTCTGGGGAGGGACGCCCATCCCGTCGCAGGTGAGCTTTCGCTGCGTGCGCTGCGGCGTCGTGTTCGACACGCGCCGGGACCTCGCGACGAGGCGCGCGTTCATCATCTAGAGCCGGTTCCACGAACGTTCCCCGCCCGAGGGGGCAAGCGGCTCCAGACTTCTTGTGAGACGGCGCTCGCCTTGGTTACGCTGAGCTGTCATGGGCAAGTCGTTCGCCAGGTCCACGTGTATGCTCGCGGCGATTGTGACGGTGGTGGGCTTCGTCGTCCTCCCCTCGCGCGCGCACGCCGCCGACGTCCCCATCAGCGAGGAGGCTCGCATGCACTTCGCAGCGGGGGTCGCGCTGCTGCAGGATCCAAAAGCGCCGCGCTACGAGGAGGCGTATCGCGAGTTCAAGGCGGCGTACGCAGCGTCCCCCTCGTACAAGATTCTCGGGAATCTCGGCCTCAGCGCGATGAAGATCGAGCGCGACGCCGAGGCGATCAACGCGTACGAGACGTACCTCAAGGAGGCGGGGCCGGAGCTCACGGCGCGGGAGCGCGAGCAGATTCAGCGCGACCTTTTGACGCTGAAGGCGGGGATGGTGAAGGTGACGGTTTCGTCCGATCCGCCCGGCGCGATGATCGTGGATGCGCGGACGCCGATCGAGGGTCAGGACGTGCGGAATACCTATGGCCCCCTCCTCACACCCCTCGAGCTTTCGCTCCGCCACGGCCACCATGTGATCACCGCCCGCCTGAGCGGATACCCCGATCAGCAGTGGGAGGTGGAAGCATCGACCGTGACGGCGCTTGCTTCTCACGTGTTCACGCTGATGAAGGCGCCGGTCGGCCAAAGGCCGACCTTCCACGAGCGTCCGACGCCGGTATCGGCGTACATCGCCGGAGGGCTCACGCTCGGTCTGGCGGCCACCGGCACCGTCTTCGGACTGACGGCAATTCAGAAGCGCAACGATTTCAATTCCTTGAATGACGGACTTCACGTCAGCCAGGCCGATTCCGCCAAGAACAACGGGCAGACTCTGAACATCATTACCGACTCGCTCTTCGGCGCGGCGCTCGTGGGCGCCGTCGTCACGAGTTACCTCTTCTTGACTCGCCCGACCCTCGAGCGCCCCGTCGCGAGCGCCGTCCCCACCATAGCTCCCGCCTGGGACCCTCACAGCGCCGGCGCCTCCGCCCGCTGGACCTTCTAGGTTCGAGTGCCTCGCGCCCAAAGCACCGGTGTAGCTTGGGTGGGGGGCTTGGGGGGAGCGTCCGCGCTCCCCCCAACGTGACCCGACACCGTAGTGCGACTAGCTCAATTGGCTGACATCCAAAAAATGCGAGCCTCCCGGTTTTCGAAGATTCTTTCTCGCAGTATTCTGAGCTACGCATGGCCCTTGCTGTCGCTGTCGGCGACCTCGTCGACAAGAAGTACCGAGTACTGCGGTTGGTCGGTGAAGGCGGATGGGGGCTCGTCTTCGAGGCCGAAAACGTCCGCACCTTCAAGCGCGTCGCGCTCAAGGTGCTGCGTGCGCACGCGGGCGTGACGCCGGACATTCAGGCGCGCTTCCAGCGAGAGGCCCAGGCGGCGGGGCGGATCGGGTCCGAGCACATCGTCGAGGTCTTCGATCTCGGCGTGCTCGACGACGGCACGAGTTACATGGTGATGGAGCTCCTGACCGGGCAAGATCTCGCCACCCGCTTGCGCGAGCGCGGCGCGCTCGACGAGACGTCGGCGGTTCGCGTCGTCGTGCAGCTCCTCGACGGGCTGATCGCGGCGCACGAGGCAGGCATTCTGCACCGCGATCTCAAACCGGAGAATCTCTTTTTGGTGCCGACGCGCAGCGGCGAGGAGTTCGTCAAGATCCTCGACTTCGGGATTTCGAAGTTCAACAGCGACGCCGCCGGCGTGTCCAGCGCCACGATGACCGGAGCGGTCCTCGGCAGCCCCTGTTACATGGCTCCCGAGCAGGCGCGCGGCCTGAAGCAAATCGACGGGCGCACCGACCTCTATTCGGTCGGCACGTTGATGTTCGAATGTCTGACGGGTCGCGTGCCGTTCGAGGGGGACAACTTCAACGATCTAATGTTCAAGATCGTCCTGGCGCCCCGCCCCAATCCCTGCGACATCAGCCCGGGCCTTGATCCGGAGCTCGGCGGGATCGTCATGAAGGCGCTCTCTTGCGACCCCCAGGATCGCTACCAGAACGCGACGGAGATGCGCGACGCGATCGTCGCGTGGCTCGACGCCAAGGGGCTGCCCTCGGTACACCCGCCGCAGCTCAAACGGGTGGCGCGGACGACGCCCCGCACGGCCGAGCCCAGAGTGTCGACTCCCGGCGCCGGAGGTCGCGGCCATACACCACCGGCGCCGCACGCCGCTCCTCAGTGGAGTGGCGAGACGCTTCGCGAGAGCGGAACGGAGACTCCACTGGCCTCCTCGTCGGCGACGCCCCAGCTCACGCTGCAGTCGCAGACCTCCCCCCGACGAACTCCTCGCGCCATGATCTGGGGGCTCGCCGTGGGTGCGGTTCTCCTCGCGACCGGCGGTCTCGTCGCGGGGCGAGCGCTGATGCACAGCGCGGCGCTCCGTACGGCGGCCGCGTCGAGCAGCCCGGACGATCCCGCGCCCGAGCCGCGGGAAGCCATCCACCAACCTGAACGACTCGCGCCCGGCGTGGGGGCACCGGACCTACCGTCGGCGGTGCTCGAGCAGCCCGCCGTGCAGCCCGCGTCACTCTCCGAGCGAACGTCGATGCCGAGCGGAACGCGGCCGGGCACCGCGACGTCGCGAGGCGCGGTGGTTGCCAGGCAAGCAGTGGCGGTCGCTCCGGCCGCGCCGCCGTCTGCATCCGCGACGCCCAAGCCCTCCGACTCTCCCCCGCCGGCACCCCCGCCGACCGCCGCTTCTCCGGCGACGCCGAAGGCAGCCGTCGAGGGCCGCGAAATCCGAACCGGCCTCTGACCCGCGGGCACCGTTCGGGCGTGTCCGTCAGGGCTCCGTCTGCATCGGACAGCTGAACGAGCTCGGGTTTCGCGTCGCGATGAAGTTCGGCCTCAGATCCGCCGGCGGGACCCACCGCGGAGCTTGCCGGGGAAGGAGCTGGCCGCCCGCGAACGAGAAGGCGGTGAGCGCGAAGTTGTTCCCCTGGCTGAACGGAACGATGACGGTGCTCGTGAACGGCTCGAAGTAAACGCCTTGTCCGGAGTGGCCGGTCGGGATCGAGACCGAAGACAGCATCTGCGCCCCGCCGTCGACGGGCTGCGAGAGCGACGCCAGAGAAACCGCGTACAGGTTCAGATCGGCGTTCGTTCCGACCACGAACAGCGTCTGTGCGCACGCGGAGTAGGCGGGGTTCTTGATGTTGCCGTCGCCGAACGCAAAGCTGCCGGCGCCGACGAGCGCCTGGGCGGGATCGTTGGAGGCCGGATCGAAGACCGACACCGTCGCCGGCGTCGTCGATCCACCGAAGCCGCGCGCCACGACCGCGACTTCCTGCGTTCCGCCGATCAGGACCGCGCCGAAGCCCGTCTGCCCACCGACGGAGAAGATCCCCACGATGGGAAGCTCCACCGACGGCGGGTCGGTCGAGGGGAGGAGCACGGGCGTGAGCTGAGCGACGTGGCTCGTTCCCACCGTGGTCGTCCCGGCGAGCGTCGCGAATCCTCCTGCCGCGCTCACGGCGCTCCGGGTTCCGACCAGCGCCACAGGGGCGGACGCGAGGTCCACCGTGCTCGCGACGGTGACCGCGGCGGGGTCGCTCGTGTCGAGCGTCACCAGCTGGAACTGCACCGGCGTGCCGCCGTCGAGGGTGCCGGCATCCGCGGCGGCATACGCCACGTACGACACGCGCTGGCCGAGGACGGCTGTCGTGGCGAAGGACAAGCCCGGCGGAACGGCGACCTTCCCCAGCTCGGTCCACTGTCCCGAAACGACGTCCAGCCGGCGCGTTCGAAGATAAAATGGGTCGGTGGGGAGCGGGAAGATCCCCTGCCCGCCCGACTCGAACACGTACCAGAGGTCGCGCGGCCCGTCGTAGAGGACGGCGGCCACGGTGAGAGGCTCGCGCGCGTTGGGCAGCTCGCTCCCGGTGACGGGGTCGACGGCGGTGAGGACATACTGCTCCGAGGCGTCGTCCGCCGCGGCCGAACCGCCGATGACGATCGCTCCGCGCGGTCCGGCGTCCACCGCGGCTTCCGGCGGCGCCGCCTCCATGGCTGCCTCCGGTACGGTCAGCGGGCCGTCGGTCGACGCGTCGGGCATCGGTGCGCCCGTGTCGGCGTTCGACATGGCGTCCGGCTCGTGCCTCTGAGGCGCGACGTCGCTGTACGAGTTGATCAGCGAACAGCCGGCTCCCCAGGCGCTCAAAACGAGGAGGCACGCGATCGCGCGGGCCCCGCTGACGTTTCGTCCCATCGTGGCCTCGTCTAGTTGTTGGGCGCGCCCTGGGCGATCCAGTTGGATATCGTCCCGAGCTCCGCCTGGCTGAGAGTGCTTCCGGTCGATGGCGCAGGCATCTGCGTTCCAAGGCGCCCGGCGGCGCTCGCGGGCAAGCTCGCCTTCAATGCTGCGATGAGACCCGCGTTGATCTTGATGTTCAGGTAGCTGTCGCCGGGGTCACCCGGCGAGATGTAGTCCACCGTTCCGCCGTCTAGCTGGAACGCGTTGAGGGCCTCCCCTGCCGCTACGCCGACGATGTTCTTGTAGGCGAAGCCGGTGGCCAGGACGAGCCCCCCGGTCGGGTTGCCCGGCACGTGGCAGCCGACGACGCCGCAGTCGTGAGCGAAGATGGGCTGGACGTCGAGCGAGAAGCTCACGTTGGTGACCATCGACTTCTCGACGGTGTTGTTGTCCCGGTTTCCGTCCGTGTCGCGGGCGCGCACGACGAAGAAGAGCGTCGCGTTCGGCGTCAGGTTGGAGACCATGATGGACGTCGCGCCCGCACCCGACGTGGCCAGGGGCGGCTTGTCGAACGCCTCTTCGCCGGACGCCTGCGCCGCGTAGACGTCGTAGACGAGCAGGTTCTGCGGCGTGGCCACGTCGGTTGCTGCGGTCCAAGCGATCGTGGCCGTGCGCGCGACGGGGTCTCCGGCGAGCATCGTGATCCCGGCGAAGGTCGGTGGAGTCGCGTTCGCACCCGTCGTCGCGCTCACTTCGACCGCGTTGGTGTCTTCGTTCCCGGCCTCGTCCTTGGCGCGGCATACGAA
>CALKVG010000150.1 GCA_937998045.1 uncultured Myxococcales bacterium | reverse complement strand
TCGTCGGCAGCGTCAGATGTGTATAAGAGACAGACGTAGAGCCCCATCTGTACGGGCAGGGCAACCTGCTGGCGACGGCAGCGCGCGAGGACGCTCGCGAGATCGAGCCCGTGCACGTACTCCATCGCGATGTAGTAGGCGTCGTTCGGGGGTGTGCCGGGCGGGTCCGATGCAGGCGTCTTTCCGAGGTCGAAGACCTGCACGATGTTCGCGTGCGAGAGGCGCACCGCGAGCTTGGCCTCGTGCACGAACATGTCGACGAAGTCGGGCCGGCGCGCGAGCTCCGGCAGGATCCGCTTGATGACGAGGACCTTCTCGAAACCCTCGACCCCGTAGCTCTTCGCTTTGAACACCTCCGCCATGCCGCCCTGCCCGAGCCGCTCGAGAAGGCGATAGCGACCAAACGCAGCGTTCACGCGTGGATGCCCGAAGGAAACAGTAACACCAGCCTCTCGCGTACGCGAGACCTTGGAGAGCGCGGCTTCAAGGAGACGCGGGTGGAGGAGCGGGGCTCCGCGTCGTCAGGGGAAATGGCGGCGGCGCCACCGGACGGCGAACGACGTAGATGGGGTTCGTGAAGGCCAGAGGCGGAACGGGCATGAACGGAAGAATGTCGTCCATCCGCCGCTCGCCCCGCGCGATCACCTGGACCCACGTATTTTCGGGCCCCACGGGTACCTCGATGTCGCGGTCGAAGCGGACCGTGCGCTGCGCCGCCTCCTCGAGGGTCCCGGGCTCGGGCCCGAGCTCCGTAGGCCGCGGCGGGATCTCGAAGGTCTGCACGACCATAGCCCCAGCGCCGGGGGTGCCGGCGAGCGGCGCCCCGGCGCCGCCGGGCACGTTCGGGACGCCAGTGGCTGGGGCGCCGCCGATCAGGCTCGCGCCGGCGCCGGTCGCGGCGTTCGCGACGCCGGCGCTTCCGGCGCTGGGCGGCGGTCCTCCCACGACGACGTCGACCCGCGTCACGTCGACCCACGGGGCGGCAAGGACGCGCAGGTGACCGTGGAGGGGGTCCGCGGTCGTCATGGCGTCGTCGCCCGGGCGCGCACCCTCGAGCTCGAGCTCGATGATGGGCCCACTCGTCACGACGGCGTGGCCCTTCTTGATGTTCGCGACGACGACGAGCGGATCGATCGGCTTGCTCTCCGTCTCGGCGGTCGGGTGGGGCTCCACCGTGACCATGGTCCGCGGGTAACCCGCCCAGTGAAACTGGATGCGATGCGAGTCGCTGCTGCCGGTCGCCACGTAGTGCCAGCCGAAGTCGAGGAGCGCCCAGTAGTCGCGCAGCACCTGTTCGACGCGCTCCGGCCGCTCCGTGTCGTAGCCGTTATAGACCTCGATGCCGTCGAAATCGACCCGGCCGCGGATCCGCGAGCGCGGGGCCCTGGGGTCGAAGCCAATGTTGGCGAAGTAGCCGATCCCCTTCGGCAGCCGGGGATGGTTCAGCTGAAAGTAACGGGTGGGGTCGCCCGCACGCACGGCGCGAAAAATGGCGTTCATCGTCGTGTGCTTGTAGGGCGGCGGAGCGAGCCAGGGGGGGTACGGGAAGACACCGAAGTGGCCGAAGCCTTTGCTGTAGGTCGTCACCTCGACGCCGCTCACACTGAGGAGCTCGCCGCGGAGGTCGAGCGTATCGAGCGCCGTCGAGTAGTCGCCCACCATGTTGTGCTCGGTCGGCACGGCGAACTCGATCCCGGCGGCGACGAGCGACAGGACACGGTCCTCGACTGTGACCGGCGTATCGAAGCTCGGACGCGCGTGCACGTGCAGGTCGCAGCCGAGCACTCCCGGAGTCGGAACGACGTGCCTCGGGGCGAGCTGGACGTCGGTGGTGCGCCCTGGAGCGATGTCGACGGTCTTCGCGTCGATGCTCCACTCGATCCCGCGGGTCGCCGCCACGCGGTAGTGGCCTGAGGGGAGCGGCGTCACGATCTCGCCGCGGAGCGCGTCGATGATCGGACCGGCGCCCGAGGCACGATAGTCCGGCCCGAAGCTCGGATCGACCGTGCCGTTCAAGCCATGGACGAGCAGGCGTGCGGTGAGCGGTGCGTGGGTGTCGGCGTCGACGATCGTGACGTGGAGGTCACCACCGGGGGAGATATCGAGGACGAGGTCGTGCGGCGTGCCGGGCGAGAAGGAGGCGACGCCGCTGGCGCGCCCGGGCTCGATGGCCGCGTACCACTGGACGACGGTCGCCGGCACCGCGAGCTCGAAAGAGCCGTCGTCGTGCGCGTGGGCGCGGACCTGGGGTTCGCTCTGGGCGTCGCGGCCGAAGACGAGCGCTCGATCGGTAGTCCCGGTGACTCGCCCGCGCACCGGAACCGTGGGAAGACCGGCGAGCTCGGCGAGGTTGCGCCAGATCGTCTGGCTCGTTTGACCCACCGCGATGCGAAGGTCGGCGACGCGCTGGTCCATTTCTCGACCCCCCTGCGGCGCGGCCGGAGACGTGCCGTCGGGACGGTCGGTGAGCACGTGGGCGGGGCTGGTCGCCGCGACGCGCATCAGATCCGCGGGCGTCAGCGGATCCTCGATGAGCGCGTCGACGACCAGTGGACCGTCCCGCGAGACGACGCCGATCGGGTGAGGATCGGCGTCGACCACCAGCGAACCGCCGGTCACGCTCGCGCGATCGGCGAGCTGACCCACTCCGGGGACGAAGACGACCTGGCCCTCGCTCGACATTTCGGCGCGTAGCGCGATGCTGTGGCCCGCGGCCTCGGCGCCGGCGTGGACGACCAGCTGAAGGGACAGCGCGTCGCGGGCCGGATCGATGCGAAGCTCGAGCGACGCCTCGGTCTCCCCCAGGGGGACGGGGACCGCTGCGCGCAGCGCGTCGGGCGACGGGCGCAGGTCGTCGCGCGCGATCGAGATCGAGTGAGCCTCCCCGTCGACGACGATGGCGAGGTCGACGTCGCGGCTGAGCGCGCCGTCGCGGCTTCGCACGGTCACGCGACCCGCGGCGGCGTGGAGCTCGAAGATGGCCGAGCGTCCGTCGAGGAGAGTGGCCGCTCGCGCCGGCGCCCGCGTAGCCCCGTGCGGGCGAGTCGCGTACGCCACCCCGAACGCCAGCAGCCCCGCAATGACGCCCATCGCGACGAGCTCGCTCACGGACCTACGGCCGGTCATCGGGCTGTCACACGATACCACCCGCGCGCGGCCCGGAGAGGGTGGCCACACGCGCGCACGGGCCCGCGATCGCAAGGGACACCCGGAGCGCGGGGTGGCCTCCCATCGCATCGACGGCGGCGTCGCCCCATTCGACCGCCAGAATGGCGCCCCCGGCCCGGAGCTCGCGCAGGCCCAGCCGCGAGACCTCGTCGTTCAGATTTCGACCACGCTCCACGTTTCCCCCGAGCAATCGGTAGAGATCGACGTGCGCGACCACACCCCGCTCGGTCACGTACTCCTGGACCAGCGTGAACGTGGGGCTCGTGACGCGCCCGGACACGCCGAGCGCGCGCGCCATGGCCCGCACGAGAAACGTCTTGCCGGCCCCGAGGTCTCCCGACAAAAGGACGAGGTCACCCGGCGCGAGCACCCGCGCAATCGCAGCCCCGAGCCGGCGCGTATCCCGGCGTGCACGAAGGGGCCGCTCCACGAGAACGGCCTACCGGGCCTTGCGCCCCCCAACCTCCTGGACGTCGGCCGCGCTGAGCTCTTCTTCTTGGTCGTCGGTGTCGTCCGGATCCTCGCCCTTCATCTCACGAATGGTGGCCATGTCTCCGAGGCTCATCGCCAGCTTCGGCGACTTGCGCGATTGCTCCCAGTAGCGCGCGTAGAAGTACGACACCGTGAGCGCGCTGACGAAGCCGATGAGCTGACTGGTCGAGAGCTGATAGGGCACCGTCTGCGCGAACGTGGCGGGCTTGAGGACCAGGTACGCGACGATCGCCGGCAGGAAGGCCGCACCGCGAGCCGCTGCGCGCCAGCCCTTGTTCGCGATCCCGAGCGACGGGCCGAAGAGGAAGCCGCCGGCCATGAGGAGAAGGCAAAGAGGGATGTAGATGTGCGCGTCCAGGGTCGGGCCGTAAGTGCCGCGCTCGACGTCGTCGCGCCAGAGCTCCAGGATGAAGCGGAGCGCGCCGTAGCCAAACACGAAGAGGAAGAACACCTGCCCGCGGAAGCGCGTGTACTTCCGCTGCCAGAGGAGGACGACGAGGAGCAGCAGGCCGACGAGGGACTCGTAAATCTGCGTCGGGTGCACGGGGAAGCTGGTGTTCATCCGCATGAGCTCCGCCTCCGTGGGCGTCCCGCGATACATCTCCAGGTGCCGCACGAACGCAGGACTGCCGTCGCCGCTCGCAAGCGTACCGGGCGCCCAGTGCGGGAAGGTTCCGAGGGTCTTCAGCCACTGCGGCGCGCCGGACGGCAGCGGCTTTCCGAAATCGCAGCCGAAGAGGTAGCAACCGATGCGCGTGATGAGCAGCCCCGAGGCGAGGCTGGGCACCGCGTCGTCCGCCCAGGCAAGCAGGCGGATCTTCTTCGGCGATAGAAATGCCCAGCTCCCGAGGAGCCCGCCGATGAAGCCGCCGTAGGCCACCAGGCCCCCGTTGCGAAGCGCGAACAGATCCCAGAACGACTTGAACTCGTCCGGGTTCGTAATCGCGTAGAGAACGCGAGAGCCGACGAGCGCGGCCAGCGCCGTGACGACATAGCAGTTGGCCATCGTCTCCTTCGGCAAGCCGTCTTTCTCCGCGAGAGGCAGCGTGAGATACCAACCGACGACGAGCGAGAGGCCCAGCATGACGCCGTACGCGTAGATGGGAACGTTGGGCGCTTGGTACGAGACCGTTCGCCAGACGTACCCGCCGCCGGCCGCCCCCAGCGCGACGACCCCGGCCGTGAGCGCGCCGCCCTTGTCGCCACGGCGGAGCGACAGCAGCGAGAAGATTGCGGCGATGCCGGCCACCGCCGCGAGCGCCCTCCACAGCTGGAGCGGCATGTGCGGCAGCGGAATGCGGAAGAGGATCGGGTGCATGGCTCGGCGCTTCGTTTACAAGAAAACCGGGGGCGGCGCACCTCAGCGGTCGCTGATTCGTCCGTATGGGCCCGAGCCGGCAGGGAACGGCCGCAAACGAGGGGGCTGTGGTAGATCCGACAGCCAAGATGCGACTTGGATGGACGTGGGGAGTGCTTCTGGCCGCCGGCTGCGTGCCGGCGGGCAACTCGACGCCGCAGGACGCCGGGCCGGCGCCGAAGGCAACCGTCGCGTCGCCCCCTCCTGTCCCCACTCCCCCGCCGGCCGACCTCCTGAGGACCGCTTTCGACGACGACTTCGAGCGAACGACGCCCATCGTGACGGCGCCGGGGCCGTCCGCCGGGGAAGCTTCTGCGACCGGATCGATGGTGGAGCCCGGCCCCAACTGGATCGTGACGACGCCCGGCGTCTGGCGCATCGAGGGGGGGCGACTCTGCGGCGAGCACGCGCGCAATCACGGCGTGTGGCTGAAACGAACGCTGCCGACAAACGCAGTCATCGAGTTCGACGCGGTGAGCCAATCTCCGGACGGAGATCTCAAGGCGGAATACTGGGGGGATGGCCGGTCCTTCGCGACGGCGCTGTCCTACACGAACGCCACGAGCTATCTCACGATCTTCGGCGGCTGGCACAACAAGTTCCACGTGCTCGCTCGAATCAACGAGCACGGCAACGACCGCAAGGAGATCACCGTCGACCCGAATTCGGACGATCCGCGCGACAAACCGGCGGTCGCGGGGCAGCTTTATCACTTCAAGGTGGAACGCTCGGACGGCAAGACCATCAAATGGTGGGTGGACGGGAACGAGATGTTCTCCTGGACCGACCCGGCCCCCCTTGCGGGCGCCGGACACGACCACTTCGGATTCAACGACTGGGACGTGAAACTCTGCTTCGACAACGTCCACGTCGTGCCGTTGCCATGATTGTCGCGTTCGAGGAGCGCCGTGGAGCAACTCGATTTGGAGAAACTGATCGGGGAGCTCGAGATCGCGGTCGACCGGCTGCGTTCGCTCTACGAACAGTACTTCATGGGGATCGAGAAACTGGAGCCGACCGTGCCCCGGAAGGACGTCGACCGCCGCGTCCAGGTGCTTCGGAAGGAGCAGATCCGTAACACCGCGCTGCGCTTCCGCTTTCAGATGTTGATTCAGCGGTACAATACGTACCAGACGCACTGGCAGCGCATCTGCCGCGAGATTGAGAACGGCACCTACAAGCGGCACCTGCTCCGTGCACAGCAGAGGTTCTCCGATCGGCGGCGTTCGAGCGCGCCGCCCCCTCCCCTTGCGTCGGAGCAGTCCGCCCTCCTGCCCGGTCAACAGCCGCTCGCCCCGGGGCCGGGCGCACCGGGCTTGCCCGTACCGCCTCGCGTGCCGGGCCCGCCGGGCATCGCGCGCATTCCAGCGGCCCCGCTGGGGCCTCCGCTGACGGCCGCCATGGCCGCCGAGCTGGCCGAGCTCGACGCCGAGTTTGCGCCTGCGCAGGGGGGCCCCGCTCCGCAAGCGAGTTCGCAGAGCTTCGCGCTCGACAGCGAGCCGCCGACCCTGGGACGAGCGCCGTCGCTGCCAATCCCGCGTCCCGCTCCCGCGCCGCAGCCGGTCCCTTTTCCGGCGCCTCGCGCAGGCAGCGCTCCCGCCGAGGCTCGCGGCGCGCCTGGCCAAGCACGGCCTCCGGTTGCGCCGCCAGCCCGCCCGCCGCTGCCGCCAGGTCCAATGCGCCCGCCGGCCCCCACGCTGCCCGGCGTGGGCG
>CALKVG010000149.1 GCA_937998045.1 uncultured Myxococcales bacterium | reverse complement strand
AAGAGACAGCCCCTCCGTCGCGGAGCTCGTCGTCTTCGCTCCGCGCAGCCGGCACCCCCTCGAGCGCGTTCCGGGTCGCCGTGGCGCGCGGGCGCGTGAAGGGCACTGCCCTTCGCGCGGGGCTTGCCTGGTTCGCGCAGACGTACGGGGAAGCGGGCCTCACGCGGCTCGCGGACCTGGCGTCTCCGGAGCTGCGCGCGATGCTCCGTCCGGCCGATCCGGCGCTCGGGCTCATCGCCTCCGGCTGGTACGACACGCAGCTGATCGGCGAGCTCCTGGGCCTCGCCGAGCACGTGGCGCAGCCGCTGGACCCCGCCGAGCTGAGACTTCGCATCGCGGACGCCGTCGCTCGCGACAACGTCGGCGGCGTCTACCGAGCGCTGTTCCGGCTGGTCGCGTCGCCGAAGCTGCTGGAGGCGAACGCGCAGCGCGTCTGGCGCACGTACGTCGACGAGGGCACCCTCTCGGTCGAGATCACCGGCGACGGTGCGTTCCGGGCGAACGTGCGCGGCTGGTCGCGACACAGCGCGAACGTATGCCGCTTTCTGCGGCCTCTGCTGGAGCGACTGCTCCTCGAGGTGGGGTACCGGTCGGTGGCGGTCGAGCGTCTCGAGTGCATGGCCAGCGGCAGCACCCAGTGCGCATTCGAAGGAAAGTGGGCTCCGTAGCGGCGAACTGCGTCGTCACTCGACCGGCACTCGCACGCGACCAGCGACGATGTCCGCCCGGAGCCCCTCGACCCTCTCGACGACTTCGCGCGATAGCTTTGCCGCGTGCGGTCCCTCGTGGACGTAGTCGATTGCTCCGTCCCGCACGCCGAAGACGTGCATTCCGCCCTCGAAGCGCCCCTCGGCCACCGATCGGATCGTGTCGAACACCGAAACGTCGCCGCGCTTGACCATGCTCGTGACGATGGCGTCGGGCATCTCCGTGTATTGGTCCGAGTCCACGCCGATCGCGAAGCGGCCGGCGTCGTGCGCGGCCTCGAAGACCCCGTGCCCCGTCGCGCCGGCCCCGTGATAGAGGACGTCCACGCCGGCTGCGATCTGCGCGATGGCCAGCGCCTTGCCTTTGGCCGGGTCCTTGAATGCCTCGGGCGTCGTGCCGGCGTAGGCGACGTGCACGGTGCAGGTCGCGCATACCGCGTGCGCCCCCGCCTCGTACCCGGCAGCGAACTTGCGCAAGAGGGGCATCTCCATGCCGCCGATGAACCCTACGTGTCCGGTGCGGCTGAGGAGGGCGGCCACCGCCCCGACGAGGTACGAGCCCTCTTCCTCGTGAAATACGAGGCCGGCCACGTTGGGCGGCATCCCCTCGGGCGGGGGGGCGTAGTCGACGCACGCGAAGCGAACGGCGGGAAAGTCGCGCGCGACGCGGTCGACGTCGCTCGAGAAGATGAAGCCGACGCCGATGACGAGGTCGAACCCCCGCGCCGCGAAGAGGCGCATGGCCCCCTCCCGGTCCTCGCTGCTCGCCGGCTCGAGCAGCTCGGTGTACACGCCGAGCTCTTCGCGGGCGCGCATCAGCCCCGCATACGCCGCGTCGTTGAAGCTCTTGTCGCCTCGACCGCCCACATCGAAGACGAGGCCCACCCGCGTCCGCGCACGCGCTTCGCCGCGGCGGTCCGCCGCTCCGTGCGATCGCCGCGCCGGCGCGAGCGTGGCGAGGGCGGCCGCCACGACGAGGACGACGGTCCATCGGAGGTCCGTCACGCGCGCCTCGTGATGCCGCGCATGTCGCCGTGCGAGTCGGCCTCGATGAAAATCTTGCGCATCTGGGGCATCGTCGCGCGGATTCGCTCCTCGACGAGGTTGGTCACGTCCTCCACTTGCTCGACGCTGAGGTTCGGCCGAAAGGCGATCTTCATCGCGAGCAGGACGACGTCCGGCCCGAGGTGGAGCGTCAGCAGTTGGGTGATGCGCTCGACGCCGTCGGTGGCGCCCGCGATTTCGAGCACGCGCGAGCGGTCCTCGGGCGTCGCGCTCTCGCCGATGAGCAGTCCGTGCGTGATCCAGGCGATGCCGAAGGCAACGGCGCACAGGAGGACTCCGATTGCGATGCTCCCGGCCGGATCCCAGAAGTCCTGGCCCGTCGCGCCGCTGAGTCCGACCGCGGCGAGGGCCAGCACCAGGCCGGTCATGGCGGTCGTGTCCTCCGCGAGGACGAGCGGGATGGTCGGGTCCTTCACGGCAGCGAAGACCCGGGCCAGGGGGCGATCGCCCACCAGCTTTCGGAATTCGACGAGCGCGACGCGGAAGCTCATGGCCTCGAGCGCGAGCGATACGCCAAGGACGGCGTAGCTCCAGACTCGCGCGTGGACCTCGACGCGGGGGTGGAGCAGGTGGTCGAAACCGTCGAACACCGCGAAGGCACCTCCAACGCTGAAGAGCACGAGCGCCACGACGAAGGGCCAGAAGTACCGCTCGCTGGCGCGACCGAAGGGAAATCGATCGGTGGCAGGGCGAGCCGCGAGGTGCATTCCGACGAGGAGCAAGGCCTGGTTTCCGGTGTCGGCCACCGAATGAACGGCCTCCGCGAGCGTGGCGGTCGAGTGCGAAAGAAACGACGCCGCGAATTTGCACGCGGCGATCGCCACGTTGCCCGCGAGTGCGGCCAACACGACCTTGCGGCTGTCGGCGCTCATGGACTATTCGCTACGCACGTGGTGGCGCGGTTCTCTTTCGAGGTAGGCGACGTCGGCACGACGGCTCTCTCTTACTCCGCGGCGGCACCCCGCGCGACGCTGATCCTCGGCCACGGCGCGGGCGCGCCGCAAACGCACCCGTGGATGGTCGCGATGGCGACGGCGCTTGCAAGCCGGGGGATCGACGTCGTGACGTTCAACTTCCTCTACACGGAGGCGAAAAGGCGCGCCCCCGACCGCAACGACGCCCTCGAGGCGACTTGGCGCGCCGCGATCGCCGCCGTGGGAGCGCGCGCCGCGTCCCTTCCGCTCTTCGCCGGCGGCAAGTCGATGGGGGGCCGCATCGCCACGCAGGTGGTCGCGCAGGGCGGCGTCGACGTATCGGGCCTCGTCCTGCTCGGCTATCCGCTGCACCCTCCAGGAAAGCCGACGCAGCTTCGCGTCGCGCACCTGCCGCGCGTCGACGTGCCGATGCTCTTCGTCCAGGGCTCGCGCGACTCGTTCGGCACCCCGGAGGAGCTGCGCCCGCATCTCGCCGGGCTCGCGAAGGGGACCCGTCTCTACGTCGTCGAGGGCGGCGATCACTCGCTGTCGCTCCCGAGGAGCAGCGGGCAGACAAGGGATGCGATCCTGGGCCGCGTGGCGGACGAAGTGGCCGCCTTCATCGCGTCGCGATGACCTTCACGCGCGATCGCGCGGCCTGCAAGAAGGCGTTCTCCGCGACGTGCGCCCGCTCGATGCTGAACCATCGCTCGAGCGCGGGGCGAACCTCTTCGAGGGGCCGACCGCGATACGGGTGGGCCGACGTCCGGTATACCTCGCGCAACTGCTCCTCGCTCGGGTGAAGGACCGGCGCGATGGCGCGATCGACGTACCAGGCTGCGAGGGCGCCGCGCCGGAGGATGGCTGCGACCTCCGAGGCGTCGAGCCCCTCGGCCGTGGCGGCCTCTTCGACGCGCGCGGATCCGCCCAGGTGCTCCAGGATCGCGGCGGCGACGTCTTGCTCGACGCGCGACAGCTCGGACGGCGTCGGCCGGCGCGAGGGGGGCGAGTCGGCGATCAGCCTGTCGGCGAGCGTCGCGAGGATCTCCTCGGCGACGTGGTGATCCATGGCCGCGCGGACGGCGCGCTCGTCGTAACCATCGCCGATGCCGCGCGCCGTGGCGCCCATCGCCTCGAGTCGCGCCTCGAACGCGAGAGTCCGCTCTGTGATGAAGCGAGGATAGGCCGTGCCCCCCGTCTCGGGCGCGTAGAACCGGACCACCGCCCGATCGATCGCGACGGCCGCCGTTTGAGCTGCGGCGTTCCCGGCAAGCGAGAGCGCGATCGCGGCGAGGGCGTACGGAGCACCCCTCAAGGCTGGTCCTCGTCGTCCTCCTTCTTGCTCGACGGAGGCGATCCCGTGGCCACGGCAGCCGCCCGTTCGGCCATCATGTGCTCGTGATGGTGGGCGAAGCCCCGTGCCGCGCGCCGCGCCTTCAAAAACTCGGCGAAGTTCACGGCCATGTCGAGGTCCCGCGGGCCCAGCGAGTCGGCGAGCTCCTTCAGATGTTGCCGCAGCGTCTCGGCGTTTCGCGCCCGTCTCCCGCTCTGGGACCGAGGCGCGCTGTCGTCCACCGAATCGGGCGCCGCCTCGAGATCGGCGCTCGACGCGCCCTGCGAAAGTGGCGGGGGCGGAGCGCTCTCGGTGTAGGCAGGGCGCGCAGCTCCCTTGATGGCGTGGGCGCTGAGCCACGCCTCCATGAACGTCCGCAGACGCTCGCTCCGGAACGCGAACCACCGCTCGCGGTCGGTCGCGTACGACATCAGCACATCCTTGAACCGCCGGAATGCTCCTTTTCCGTCGATGGCCTGCGTGAGCTTGGCGCGCAGCGTCGGCTCTTCCACCATCGGGATGAACCGCTCCATCCAGCGGTACTGCTCGCGTGAGCTCACGGGATCGATGC
The DNA here is from genome assembly GCA_937998045.1 of uncultured Myxococcales bacterium. GTDB lineage: Bacteria > Myxococcota_A > Polyangia > Polyangiales > Polyangiaceae > Palsa-1150. The sequence continues at coordinate 13,777 of CALKVG010000149.1, read as the reverse complement.
GCAGGTAGTTGCCGTCGGAAGCGATCCGGACGTGCATCTGCGGATCGGCCACGCCGTCGACGACCCGCAGTACCTCGCCGGTGGTGAGGTGCAGATAGCTGTGCACTTCGGGCGCGTTGTTCTCGAAGGCGTCCTCCAGCGCCTCCCAGTCGACCGGCACCTCGCGCAAAGGACCCGAGCCGACGACCGGGCTCGGGCGATCCCCCACACTGCTTGTTGTCATGGCTCCCTTCCTCCAAGCTCGCCAAAGCGCCAGCCTGACGCGAGGCCGGCCTCGTGCGACGACGACTCAACACCCGCCTCGACACGCCTGGGCTGTAGGCGCTCGCGGCTTCTGTTCCCAACGTAAGACGTACTCTCTAGAATCGCACGCCCTAGTCGAGCTTGGGAAGGCGCCTTTTTCTAAGCGCGCTTCGTGCGACAGCGCGCGAGGGCATCGGCCCAGCGAGCGATCGCCTGGGCGCGCGCCTCTGGGCGCATTTGCGTCTCGAAACGAGTCGCGATGGAGAGCATCCGCTCGAGCTCCGTCTGCCCGTCCTTGCCGCCGGAGAAAAGGCCGGCGCCGACCGCGGCGAGCATGGCTGCGCCGCGCCCGGTCGATTCGACATCGGCAGGGCGCTCGACGGGAATGTTCGCCAGATCGGCTTGAAGCTGCATCAGCAGGTCGTTTTTGGCGGCTCCACCGTCCACGCGCAATCGTCCGATTGGACGGCGCGCGTCCTTGGCCATCGCCTCGAGAAGGTCGCTCACCTCGAACGCGATCCCCTCGAGGGTGGCCCTCGCGAGGTGCGCCGCCGTCGTGCCGCGCGTGATGCCCGTGACGATGCCGCGCGCACCGGCGTCCCAGTGGGGTGCGCCGAGCCCCGCGAGCGCGGGAACGAACGCGACCCCGTCGGTCGAAGGTACCTTCCGAGCGAGCGCCTCGATCTCGTCGGCCGAGCGGATGATCCCGAGCCCGTCGCGCAGCCACTGCACGGCCGCGCCTGCGATGAAGGCGCTCCCCTCCAGCGCGTAGGTCGTCTGGCCCGCGATGCCCCATGCAGCGGTCGTGACCAGGCCGTGCTGGCTCAGGATGGGCCGGTCTCCGATGTTCATCAGCGCGAACGCCCCCGTTCCGTACGTACACTTCGCGTCGCCCTCGCGGAAACACGCTTGACCGAAGAGCGCTGCCTGCTGGTCGCCGGCGATCCCGGCGATCGGCAGGCCGTCGGGGAGAAACGAGAGCCCAGCGGTGTGGCCGACCACTTCGGCGCTGCCGACGATGCGCGGCAAGACGCTCGCCGGGACGTGGAACGTCTGCAAGAGCTCGGGATCCCACTCGGCTCGGGCGAGGTTCATGAGCAACGTGCGCGATGCGTTGGTCACGTCGCTCACGTGGACGGTACGCGCCGTCAGCCGATTCACGAGGAAGCTGTCGATCGTTCCGAAGGCGAGCTCTCCACGGTCGGCGCGCTCGCGCGCGCCGGCAACGTTGTCGAGGAGCCACGCGATCTTCGTCGCGCTGAAATAGGCGTCGATGACGAGCCCCGTCTTCTCGCGCACGCGCTCGACGGTGCGCGCGTCGCTCTTCAGCCTGTCGCAGACGTCGGCCGTCCGGCGGCACTGCCACACGATGGCGAGGTCGATGGGGCGCCCGGTCGCTCGCTCCCAGACGAGGGTCGTCTCGCGCTGGTTGGTGATCCCGATCGCCGCGACGTCGCGGCCGGAGATGCCCGCCGAGGCGAGCGCGCCCTTCACGCTGGCCTCGACGCTGTCCCAGATCTCGCGCGCGTCGTGCGAAACCCAGCCTGGCCGGGGGAAGTGCTGCGGAAATTCCGTCGTCGTCCGGCCAAGCGTACGACCTTGGTCGCTCGGCTCCGCGGAGAGGACGAGCGCGGTCGTCCCCGTCGTCCCCTGGTCGATCGCGAGAATCAGCTTGGGCATGCGGCAAAGGACACCCAATGGGCGTCCTCGCCGTCAAGCCTCAACGCGCCGCCACGCGCCGGGCGCGCCCGGAAGCGTCACCGCCGAGGCGGCCGCGCGAACACGCTCGAGAGGAGGAGAAACACCCCGCAGATGGCGGCCGCGATGCCCAGCCCGCGCGCGAGGGCGAGCTCGTGCCGGCGCCACGACTCGAGCGCCTCGACTCCGGCGAACAGGCCCACGGCCGTATAAATGAGCTGCCGCCCCGTCGTGTAGAGGGTCCTCGCGCTCTCCTGCACGCCGCGCACGCGGACCTCGAACTCCCCGCGGTTTGCGCGCGTCAGGTAGCGGCGCATGTCCTCGGGGAGGGTCACCGCGCTCATCGCCATGTCGCGGATGGCCTCCATCGCGATCTGCGCGAAATCGCGGTTCCCCAGCACGAAGTCGCGCAAGTACGGCTGAATGATCGCGACCGGGTTCAGCTCGGGATCGAGCAGCGAGCAGCAGCCGTAGAGGAGGAGGATCGTTCGCTCGAGGAGCACCCAGTCCTTCGGGATGTGGAACGCCCCCGACAGCTCGCGAAGCCCGATGTTCATCCGCCGGAGGTCGAGCAGGTTCTCGAAGCCCTTCTGGGGGTCGATGCGAATGTCCTTCAAGTTGAAGCTGTCGAGGCGCACCTCCTCCTGGAAGCGCCGGTGGAAATACTCGATGATCTTCTCGGTCACGGCCTCGTCGCTCGTGCGCGAGATGAAGCCCATCTTGCGCATCGACTTCACGAGTCGGTCCGTGTCGCGGCGCAGGACCCCCTCCAGGAACTCGGGGATGCCCTCGCGCATCTGCGGGCTGAGCTCCGCGACGGCGCCGAAGTCCAGGAGAACGATCGCGCCGTCGCCGCGGACGAGGACGTTCCCCGGGTGCGGGTCTGCGTGGTACAGGCCGTCGACGAAGATCATCTGGCAGTACAGGCGGACGAGGCGCTGCGCGACGTCGCGCTTGTCGACCCCGAGGGCGTCCAGCGCCGCGAAGTCGCTCACCTTCACGCCCTCGACGAAGGTCGTCGTGAGCACCCGCTTCGTGCACAGCTCGCGCACCGGCTCGGGGAAGACGACGCGCTCCTGGACTACGAAGTTCTTCGCTATCCGCTCGATGTTGTCCGCTTCGAGGGCGAAATCGAGCTCCTGCGACAGAAGCTCCTTGATCTGGTAGTAATACGCGTCCAGCCCCTCGAGCGGAACGAACCACTGAACGATCGCCAGGATGCGGCGGATCGTACGGAGGTCGAGGCGCACGATGCGGTCGATGTCGCGGTGCTGGACCTTCACCGCGACGCGCCGCCCGTCGACGAGCTGCGCGGCATGCACCTGGCCGAGGGACGCGCTCGCAATCGGCTCGCGATCCAGCGACTCGATCCGCTGCATGCGATCCCCGAGCTCCTGCTGGAGGCGCTCGGCGATCTCTGGGTACGGACGCGGAGGCACCTGGTCCTGCAGCGCCTCGAGCTCCGAGCGGAACTCGGGCGGCAGGAAGTTCGCCATGATGGAAAGGAGCTGCCCGACCTTGATGAACAGCCCCTGCAGCCGCAGGATCGTCGCGTACACACGGCGCGCGTTGCGCGTGTGGACTTCCCCGATTCGCGTGTCGCGCCACGCGCGGCCGAAAATGCGGGTGCGCGCTGCCAGCCAGAGGTAGCTCGCGATGACGAAGAATGTGGTCGCGTACGCCCGGACGAACCTCCACCGCCCGATGGAGACGCGGCCGGGCGGCCCCTGTCGCGTGGTCGCCGGAGGGCGCGCGGGTGAGAGTCGGTCCGGCGGAGACAGCGCACGGGTCGGCTTGTCGGGGGTGGCCGCGCTCGACATGGGGTTCGGAATCGTACCGTAGCGCTCGTTGTGGCGTTTTTCATCGCCGGGGCGCTCGTGAGCAGGCCCCGCGCTTCAGCCCCGCGCGCGAGAACGAGCCGGCGTCGTGCGGCTCAGCGCGTCATCCGGTCTCGACCACGCTCCGGCAACGCCGAGGACGTGCCCTCACGCGTCCGGTCGCGGCGCCGGGTGGGCGCCCCACCACGCCCGGGCGCGCTCGACGCGCGAGCGCGAGATGTGCGCGTTCTCGAAGCATCGGCCCGTCGCGTACGCGCTCACGCGGTCCTCGACGGGGAACCGCCGGCACAGGCGAAACGACGTATGCAGCGCGTGAAGACCGGCGCGAAAGCACAGGGTACGATCGTGCACGAGGTCGGGCCCGCTCCAGCCGTCCTCGGTGTCGCCCGTGCCCACGCGGATCTGCATCAAGCAGAAGGAGCGGCCGCTGTCGCCGAGGCGCATGCCCTCGTCGACTTGCTTGCGGAACGAGCTCTCGTACGACGCGATCGAGAGCATGAGCAGCGCCGTCTGGAGGCGGCCGTCTCGCCCGGAGAAGAGCGGCGCCTCGTTCTCGGCGAACGCCACGGCGGCGACGTCTCTCGCGATGCTCTCGTAGCGCGCGCGAGTCTCGTCGGGCGATTCGAAGGACGCGTGCGCCTGCAGAGGCACCCACGCCACCATCGCGGCCATCAAGTAGGCGACCATGCTCTCCATGTCATCCCTCCGTTCTGCGAAGCTCCCCCTCGCGCAGCCGATCCCCCGCGATTTTCGTCGAGCGGCCGAAGCTGTCTCGCTCTCCCGTCGCGCAGAACGGGCTGCGCGGTAGGGCGCGAGCTCCGCCGTTCGGCCGGGCCTCGCGCCTCACGCAACACGCGCGCCACACCGCGCAGGTACGCGGCCTGCTTGGGCGCGACGAGTGCGCTACTTCGCGGTTGCGACCGATTACGACGGCACGCTCGCAGCGGACGGAAAAGTGGCGGCCCCAACGGTCGAGGCGCTGGAGCGCCTGCGCCGCTCCGGGCGCCGCGTCGTCCTCGTCACCGGTCGCCTGCTCGAGGATCTGCAGCAGGTCTTTCCGCGGCTCGATCTGATCGACCGGGTCGTCGCGGAGAACGGCGCGGTCGTCTGGACGCCGACGAGCAACGAGCTGCAAATCCTGGAGGAGCCGCCGCCTCCTCGATTCGTCGAAGCGCTGCGCGCGCGGGGGGTTCGGCCGTTATCGATCGGCCACGTGATCGTGGCGACCCGCGAGCCGCACGAGGACGAGGTCCTCGAAGCGATCCGATCGCTCGGGCTCGAGCTTCACGTCGAATTCAACAAAGGGGCGGTCATGGTCCTGCCCGCGGGGGTCACCAAGCGAACCGGCCTCTCGGTCGCGCTCGAGCGCATGGGGTTGTCGCTGCACAACGTCGTGGGCGTCGGCGATGCGGAGAACGACCACGCGTTGCTCGCGGCGTGCGAGTGCAGCGTCGCGGTGGCCAACGCGCTCGACTCGGTCGCGGAGCGCGCCGACTGGGTGACGGCGTCGCCCCGCGGCGCCGGCGTCGCCGAGCTCGTCGATCGCCTGCTGGAGGACGACCTGGCGAGCCTTGCCCCCGCGCTCGCGCGACATCGCGTTTGCATCGGCGAAGCGCCCGGCGGCGAGAAGGTGACGTTCGAGCCTTACGGCGAGACCGTCCTCGTCGCAGGTCCCTCCGGCACCGGCAAGACGGCCATCGCGACGGCGCTCGTGGAGCGCATCGGCGCCCGCGGTTACCAGATGTGCATCGTGGATCCCGAAGGAGACCACGCGCAGGAGGAGGACGTCGCAGTCGTGGGCTGCGCCGATCGCGCGCCGTCCGTGGCCGAAGTCGTGGGGCTACTCGATCACCCGCGCCGGTCCGTGGCCGTCACGCTCCTCGCCGTGCCGTTGCCCGACCGGCCGCGGTGGTTCGGGTCGTTGCTCTCTCGCGTGCAAGACCTTCGAGCGGCGGTGGGCAGACCGCATTGGGTCGTCGTCGACGAGGCCCATCACGTGCTCCCCGCCGCTCGCGAAGACGCGACGCTCGCGCTCCCGAAACGCATCGGCCCGGCCTTGCTCGTCACGGTGCATCCCGAGCGCGTGGCCCGCGCGGTGCTCGACGAGGTCGACGTCGTCATCACGACGCCCGATAGCGCCGCCGAGACGCTCGCGGCGTTTGCTCGCTTGACGCGACGCCCGATGCCCGAGCTCCCCGCGCCCGCGGAGGTCGGACATGCGCCCGCCCGGTCTCCGGGCGGCGCGTCCCTCGTGTGGCGTGTTCGCGACCGCGTCGCCGGTCTGGTGGAGGTCGCGCCGGCGCGCGGCGCGCTCCTCCGGCACAAGCGGAAGTACGCGCACGGAGACGTCGGCGAAGACAAGAGCTTCTTCTTCCGCGGACCCCGCGGCGCCTTGAACCTTCGAGCGCAGAACCTCGTGCTCTTCATGCAAATCGCCGACGGCGTCGACGATGAAACCTGGAACCACCACCTCCGCGCCGGGGATTACTCGCGCTGGTTCGGCTCGGCCATCAAGGACGACGACCTCGTCGACGAGGCGCGCCGGGTGGAAGAGGAGGGGAGGCGAGGCCTGAACGCAGCCGAGACTCGCCGCCGCATGCGCGACGCCATCGGAAACCGTTACACCCTGGGCGAGTAGCGTGTGCGCTCGGCCCGTCAGAAGGCCGCCGGGGCGGCGAAGTCCCGCTCCGGCTTCGCCAGGAGGAACCCCTGAAACAGGTCTGCGCCCAGCCTCGCCAGCGTGTCGCGCTCCTCGGGCGCCTCGACGCCCTCGCAGATGACGAGCATCCCCAGCTCCTTCGTGGCCAGATCGATCATCGACCGCACGACGCTGCGTTTGCGCGATGACGTGTGGATGGCCCGAATCAGCGACATGTCGAGCTTCACGACGTCGGGCCCCAGGAGCGTGAAGCACGACAGCCCGGCGTAACCGGCGCCGAGATCGTCGACCGCGATCTGGAAGCCGAGCGCGCGCAGGCTGGCCACGCGTGCGTGGATCCCCTCGAGGTGATCGAGCGGGTCGCGTTCGGTGATCTCGAGGACGACGCGACGGGCGATGCAGCTCAGGGGCGCGGTGGAGGAGTAGAGGTCGGGGTCCTCGAGGTCGGCGGCGTGGACGTTGACGAAGAGGCGGCAGTCCGACGGCGCGTGGACCGCGGCCGCCGCGACCTGGGCGCGGATGGTCCTCCCCAGCGTGTGCAGCTCCCCGAGACGCTCGGCGGCGTCGAAGAGAGCGCTGGGGTCGGGCAGCGTGGGCTCGTCGGAGCGAACGAGCGCCTCGTACCCGAAGACGCGCTTGGTTCGCCACGACACGATGGGTTGGTAGGCGACCCAGAGCCGAGCGAGCGCGCTGCGGAAGCGACCCTCGAGCGCTGCGCGGTCGCCCAGCGGTCGTCCCTCTCGTCCGACGATCGTGAGCGCTTCTCTCTTGAGCTTCGCCAGCCGGTGCAGCTGCATCGCGCGCCGCAGCACTTCGAGCAGCTTCGTGGTGTCCACGGGCTTGCCCAGGTAGCGAAAGGCGCCGTACTCGACCGCCTCCGCCGCGGTGTCGACGTCGGGGTCGCCGGTGAGGAGGACGACGGGGACGTCCAGATCGCGCTCGCGGATGGCGCGAAGGAACTCCACGCCGGTCATGCCCGGCATCCGGATGTCCGAGACGATGACGTCGAAGTGCCCCTCTCGGGCCAAGGTCTTCGCCTCGACTCCGTTGGTTGCCGTCTCCACCGTCCAGCCTGCGTTCGTCAGAAGCTTCCGGTACGCGACCAGCAGCAATGGTTCGTCATCGACGAGAAGGACTCTGCCCGGAGCCCATCCGTCCGCGACGTTTGTTTCTGCGACGGGTTCGCCCACTGCAGCACCCCTCCCCTTGAAGAGATCGCGACTGAGCTTCGCATCCTCGCTCGCTCCACCGCCCGCCGTCAAACATCAATGAGAGAGACCGAACAAAGACTATTCGTCGAGGACCGCGCGAACTTTGCGCAGTAGGGCGCCCGGGGTTAACGGCTTTTGCAGGTAGGCGATTCCGCCGTCGAGTAGCCCGTGGTGAACGATCGTGTCCTCGATGTAGCCGGAGATGTAAAGAACCTTGACCCCCGGCCGCATTACGGCGAGTCGCTCGGCCACCTGGCGGCCGTTCATTCGCGGCATGACGACGTCCGTGAGGAGCATGTGAATGTTCGCGGAGTATTGCTCGCAGATCAGGAAAGCCTCGCCCCCGTTCTGGGCCTCGAGAACGTTGTAACCATTGCGCCGAAGCACGGTGCGGATCAGCTGCCGCACCTGGTCCTCGTCCTCGACGAGGAGGATGGTCTCCGTCCCGCGAACCTGGAGCGGGCCGGGCGGCTCGGAAGGGGAATCCTCCGGGCCCTCGGTGCGCGGCAGGTACATCTTGAACGTCGTCCCCCGGCCTACCTCGCTGTAGACCCAGATGTGACCCCCGCTCTGCTTCACGATACCGAATACCGTCGAGAGACCGAGCCCCGTGCCCTTGCCTTGGGCCTTCGTCGTGAAGAACGGCTCGAAGATCCGGGCTTGCGTGGCTCGATCCATGCCGACGCCGGTGTCCGTCACCGCGACCATGACGTAAGCCCCCGGAACGACTCCGATGTGCTGCTCGGCGTACGCCGGGTCGAGCTCGACGTTCGCGCTCTCGATCGTCAGCTTGCCCCCGGCCGGCATCGCGTCGCGCGCGTTCACGGCGAGGTTCAGGAGGACCTGCTCGATCTGTCCGGCGTCGGCGAGCACCTTTCCGACGCGATGCGACGTGAGAAACGATAGTTCGATGTCCGCGCCGAGCAGGCGGTGGAGCATCTTGTCCATACCCAGCACCACGCGATTCAAGTCGACGACCCGCGGCTGCAGCACCTGCTGGCGGCTGAAGGCGAGGAGCTGCCGGGTCAGCTCGCTCGCTCGCTCGCCGGCGCGCTTCACCTCCTGGATGTCGTCGCGGCGTGGGTCGTCGTCCTGGAGCTCTCCGAGGAGCAGGCTCGTGTAGCTCAGGATGACCGAGAGCATGTTGTTGAAGTCGTGCGCGACGCCGCCGGCCAGGCTCCCGATCGCCTCGAGCTTCTGCGCCTGACGGAGCTGATCTTCGCTGCGGCGAAGAGCCTCCTCGGTTCGCAGGCGCGTGGTCACGTCGTTCGCGACGACGAGGCGCGCGGGGCTTCCACGGAAATCGACGTCGTGCGCCCTCACGTCGACGTCGATCGTCGAGCCGTCCTTTTTGACGTGCCGCCAGAGCGTCCGCTCGTCGCACTCGCCGCGAAGGTGCGCGCGGAAGTCGGGCAGATCCTCCGCCGGGCGGATGTCTTCGAGCGTCATCGCCGCGAACTCGTCGCGGGAGAACCCGTAGTGTCGAACGGCTGCCTCGTTCACGGCCAGGAAGGCCAGCGTGTCGCGATCGAACACCCACATCGGGAGCGGACTGTGGTCGAACAGGCTCCGATAGCGGCCCTCGGACGCGCGAAGATCCTCCTCGGCCTGGCGCTTGGCCGCGCGTACCCTCGCATCGCGGACCTCGCGGTCGATCGCGTGCAGCAGGCGCACGGGCTTGTCCTTGAGGACGAAATCGTGCGCGCCGGCGCGCAGCGCGTCCACCGCGGACTCCTCGCCGATGGTGCCGGACGCGATGATGAACGGGATGTCCAGCCCCCGCTCGTGCAGCAGCTCGAGCGCCGAGGTCGCGCCGAACCCGGGAATGGACCAGTCGGAGATGATGACGTCCCAGGCGGCGCGGTCGAGCGCGTCGCGCATCGAGCGCGCGTCCTGTACCCGTTTGCATTCGACGCGGCGGCCCGCGCGACGTAGCTCGGCGATGAGCAGCTCCGCGTCGTCTTCGGAGTCCTCCACGAAGAGAATTCGTAGGACCTCGCTCATGGCGAGCGCCGTGGCGGCGCCTGCTCGTTCAAGACCAACCAGAACACCTTGCTCATGGAAAAGGCCGCTTGCGCCACGTGTCCTCGCTTGCAGACTACCCGTTCGACCGAACGCCACAACAACAATGCAAGGCCAAGCCGGCCCTCGAGGCGGCTCGGTGGCGCATGCGTGGCCTGTCCTTTCGTACGGGTGGGTCACTCCGCCCGCGGCCTCGCGGCCCGGCGGCTCCGTGGCGTCAGTCGACGACGGCGAATTCGGCGCGACCGACGAGCTGACCGTCCTCGGTCTCGACGTCGACCGACCACGCGCCGACGAGATTGTCGGGCAGGTCTTTCCCCGTGAGAGAAGATCGCAGCCTTATCACGCCCTTGGGGCTGGCGATTCGCGAGGTCTCCTCCGTCGTCCTGTGCACCTCGACGCCGCCGTGACGCCACACGTGGCGGAGACGGTCTCCCTTTCCGCCGGGGACGACCACGTCGGTCACCGCGATCAGCTCCTGAATCACCGATGGATGGAGCGTGCGGACTTCCATGGCAAGTCGACCGTCCGGTAGTTGCTTCGGCCCGACCGCGGCGGATGAGACGTACATGGGCACCGGCGGAATCGCCGCGCGCGCGACGTACGCGATGCCGACGCCTGCTCCGAGGCTGAGGACGAAGAGGCCGATGTAGATGCGCTTCCGAACGATCCGCGCGGTGACGTGCAGCGTCCAGAAGCCGACGACGGTGACGCCTGCGGCCGCGAGGAGCGAATAGAGCGTTCGCGTATCGGGAAAGAGCGCGGGGATGACGACGTCGAGGCAACCGAAGAGCGCGATGCCGTGAAAGATGGACGCGAGCGCGCGCCAGCGCATGAGCACGCGATCGAAGACGATGTCGAGCGTCGAGAGGACCGCGCACGCGGCGAGGACGACGACGAACCATGCGTTCGCCGCGTCGAGCGTCGTCGACTTCCAATAGAAGGGGAGGAGAAAGAAGAGCATCCCCTGGTAGAGGTTCTTCAGCGCGTAGGTCATCACGAAGAAGCGGACGCGCACGCGCGGGTCGATCGCGTCGAGGGCGCGTTGCTCGCCGCCGGACCCGAAGACGCGGAAAAAGACGATGACGAGCAGCCAGGCCAGACCGAGGGAGACCGCGAGCCACCGCGCGTGGTCGAAGCCCCGCTGCGCGAACATGACGACCCCGGCGCCGAGCGCGAGCGCGTACCCCGAGTGCAGCCACCAGAGCTTGCGGCCGTGCTCGCGCAGAAACCGCCGGATGCGCGTCGTCGTGCGCATGGGCGGCGCGGCCGAGGGCTCCAGGTTCTGCACGCTGGGCGACCGGTCGCGGCCGACCTTGACGTTCGACGGGCTCTGCAACGGTTGCGTCTCCTCCTACGGGTGTGGCCGCGTGCGGCGCGTGCACGCAATGTAGCTCGCGAGTAACGTCCCCACCCGTGAAAGCAACCTGGCCGTGCGTTTCGTTCCTGTCCCTTGCGCTTCTCGCGTGCGCGGGCCCTCCTCCCCGCGTGGCCGACGGTGTCGCGTCGCCGCCGCCGCCAGCTCCCGCGACGAGCGCCTCCGCCGCAGGCACGGGGGTCGCGCCCGCGCCCTCCTTCGCGTACCCGCTCGCGCGGCGCGTCGACCAGGTCGACGATGTGCACGGCGTGCGCGTGCCCGACCCGTACCGCTGGCTCGAGGACGAGAAGAGCGACGAGGTGCGGGCGTGGGTGCACGACGAGGACGCGTTCGCCCGCACGTATCTGGCCAAGCTGCCGGGCCGCGAGGCGATGGCGGCCCGCTTCAAGGAGCTCTTCTACGTCGAGCGCGCGGGAACGCCGCGCCACGTGGGAGGTCGCTGGTTTTTCCCGCGGCGGGACGCCGGCAAGGAGAAGTTCACGGTCTACTGGCGCGATCGCAAAGACGGCCCGGACAAGGTGCTGCTCGACCCGAACGCGTGGTCGGCCGACGGCAGCGTCTCGCTGGGCGTATGGAGCGTCTCGTGGGACGGCCGCAAGGTCGCCTACGGCGTGAAACGGAACAACTCCGACGAGTCGACGATCTCCGTCCTCGACGTGGCGACCGGAAAGAAGAGCGACGTCGACGACATCGAAGGCGGCAAGTACGCCCAGCCGTCGTGGACGCCCTCCGGCGACGGCTTCTACTACGTGTGGCTCCCGCCGCCGGACGCCGTGCCCATCGCCGATCGCCCCGGTTTCGCCGAGGTGCGCTTCCACAAGCTGGGGACCGATCCGAAGACCGATCGCGTCGTCCGCGAGCGCACCGGCGACCCGAAGACGTTCCTCGACGCGGACCTCTCGAAGGACGGGCGATGGCTCCTCCTCACGACCGAGCACGGCTGGTCGCACACCGACCTCGAGATCATGGATCTTCGCACGCCGAAGCCCGCATGGAAGCCGATCGTGACGGGACGCGACGCCATTTACTCCGCGCAGGTCGACAAGAACCGCATCTTCGTGCGCACCAACGAAGGGGCACCGAAGTACCGCGTCTTCCGCGCCGACACCGCGCACCCGGAGCGCGATCGCTGGACCGAGATCGTGCCCGAGCGGAAGGACGCGACGCTCGAGGAGTGCGCCGTCGTCGGCCACGCGCTCGCGCTCGCTTACCTGAAGGACGTCGTCGCCCAGCCCGAGCTTCGCGACGAAGACGGCAAGTTCGTGCGCGCGATCTCGCTGCCGACGCTCGGCAGCCTGCAGGGGCTCACGGGAGACGTCGACGACGACCTCGTCTACTACTCGTTCGACTCGTTCACGTACCCCGATGAGATCTTCGAGACGAGCGTCAAGAGCGGCAAGACGACGAGCTGGTACAAGCTGAAGGTGCCCGTCGACCCGTCCAGGTACGTCGTCGATCAGCTCTTCGCGACGAGCAAGGACGGCACGCGCGTCCCCTTCTTCGTCGTGCACGCGAAGGACGCTCCGAAGAACGGAGCGACGCCGACCATCCTCTACGGCTACGGCGGCTTCCAGATCGCCCAGTCGCCGTTCTTCGCGTCGTCGATCTATCCCTGGCTCGAGCGCGGGGGGATGTGGGTCGTCGCGAATCTGCGCGGCGGGAGCGAGTACGGGGAAGAGTGGCATCGCCATGGGATGCGCCACGAGAAGCAAAACGTCTTCGACGACTACTTCGCCGTCGCCGAGGAGCTCGTACGCCAGGGTTTCACGCGCCCCGAGAAGCTCGTCGCGATGGGCGGATCGAACGGTGGCCTCCTCGTGGGGGCGGCGATCACGCAGCGGCCGGACCTCTTCCGCGTCGCGCTGTGCGAGGTGCCGCTGCTCGACATGGTGCGCTACCACCTCTTCGGGTCGGGCAAGACGTGGATCGACGAATACGGGTCGCCCGACGAGGGCGACGACCTGAGGGCGCTCCTCGGGTACTCGCCGTACCACCACGTGCGTCGCGGGACGAAGTACCCGGCGACGCTCCTCTTGAGCGCCGACAGCGACGACCGGGTCGATCCGATGCACGCGCGGAAGTTCGCGGCGGAGCTTCAGTGGGCGTCGACGGGGGGACCGGTCCTCCTTCGTGTGGAGAAGCACTCCGGACACGGAGGAGCCGACCTCGTGAAGGCGAACATCGAGAAAGTGGCGGACGAATACGCGTTCGCGCTGGACCAAATCGGGTCCGATTGACCCTCGACCTCGCCTTCCGACCTTAGCGCCGGGGTCGTGAGGCTCACGCGCGCCTCCCTGAAGCTCAGCACCAGGGCCGTGAGCTTCACTCGGGCGGCCTTGGGGCTCACTCGGGCGTCCTCGAGGCTCACTCCGGCCGTGAGCCCCACTCGCGAGTCCTCGAGGCTCAAGACCGGGCTCGTGAACCTCGCGAAAGGGGCATTTTGCGCCGCTTACTTGCGTTCTTCGAGATATCGCGCGAGCCCCTTGGCGGTCTCCATCAGGTTCGGCTCGATCTTGCCGCCGAGGAAGTCCTCCACCGCTTTGCCGACCTTGTTCGCGATGAAGCCGGGCACGCCGCGGATCTTCTTGGGGTCGATCTCGAAGGTGCCGCGCATCTGGAGGACGGTCTTGCCGGGGCCGTCTTCGACGAAGACGTTGACGCCCTGGCTGTGGACGGCATCGGCTGTCTCTTATACACATCTCCGAGCCCACGAGACAGGCAGAAATCT
>CALKVG010000148.1 GCA_937998045.1 uncultured Myxococcales bacterium | reverse complement strand
GATGGAGCAATCTCGATCACTTGCGTCCTGACAGGGTTGTCGGATGCGTTCTAGCCTCCGCCCCTCGTCGCCATGCCTGCGGCATGACGACGACGGCGGAGGTGACGTCTCGTTGGGGGGTCGCCGCCGCCCCCATCGCCTTGCGGCGAACGTCGGGCTTCGCCCGACGCCGAGAGAACCGCGAAATCCCCCCTTCCAACTTCGCCCTCTTCTCGACTTCGCGTTAGCCACGTGGTTACCCGCGTTCGACGGTCGCTTCGAGCAATGTGACAGTCACAGGCAGCGCGTCGCACATATTTTGCGCCCACATTTTTGCGCCATCGAGGCGGGGATCCGTCGGTCTATATTCGGCGCCCGCCAGTTCCCAACCAGGGGAGACCAAAGATGAGAAGAACGGGTATGGGCAGCACGAAGCATGTCGTTTTCGGCGCCGTCGCCGCAGCCCTCTTCGGCTACTCGGGCGTCAGCCACGCCGCGCCATCGGGCTGGAGCTACAACATTCCCTCGAGCGTCTCCAGCTACTGGGATTCGACGGCTCAGAAGCAATATGTATTTTACATTGACGCATGGGGCAACACACAGGCCATTACGCACGTGAACAATAGTCCGTGGACGGTCGTGACGATCGCCGCACAGAGCGCGCAATTCCACTGTGGGGTCGGGACCACGATGGCGGCGTATTACGACGGTGGCACCGGCCACCTCTACTGCCTCGCGCCCGCCCCGGGTGGGGATCTCCTCGAGTTCGAGGGAAGCCCGCCGACGATGCACGCGGACATCACGAATATCTCGACTTCGCCGCCTGCGAAGGGCCCCGGCCACACGTACACGACCTGCGAAGGCAGAGGTTGCCTGGAGAATGACGGATGGGAATACCCCGGTTCGCTGGCCGGGTACTTCGTTCCTTCCGGCAACCCGAACGCCGGTGCCCACATTTTCTACACCGGGAACAACGATGCATCGCTGCATGAGGCGGTGTACGCCAGCTACTTCTGGACCGACACGGCCATCGAACCCGGCTATCCCCAGCCATGGGCGCCGGGACAGCTATACGCGTCCAGCGGCCAAGGCATGGCGGCGCTCTGGGACGGATCGGCCGGGCACGTCTACTACATCGACGACGACGTCAACAACAATCGGAATCTCATCCAGGCTTACAACACCGGCACCGGATGGGCGACGACATACCTGGCCACGTGGGGGGGATCGGGCTCCGCCGGATACGTTCCACAGAGTTTCCTCGTGGCCAGTAGCCCGCAGCAAGGATACCAGACGGTCTTGGGGGCTCCCCTCAATGGGAACGAGACGTACTCGTACAAGTTCACCGGGACGTGGACCAACGGTACGATGAACTCGGCGAACCTCAGCTCGTCCGGCCCGATGGTCAGCTACACCACCGGCAGTTTGACTCAGTACTTCTATGTCGACACCAACGGCCACGTCCACGACTACGTCGACGGGATCGACCTCACCACCTATACCGGCGCGCTCGCCATCAATTGGGATGGCAACTATCCGTTCAGCCCTCCCCCCCCGGAACTCTACTGCGGGTACAGCAAGATGACCGGCTTCTGGGACGGCGCGTGCCGTCACGTCTTTTACATCGCGACCGACAGCCACATTCACGAGATGTATTCGTGCGAATCCTCGGGCGCCAGCTGGTACGAGCACGATCTCTTCGCCGGCCTGAGCCCCGCTCCCACGCCGGCGGCGGATTAGCGGGGTGCAGTCCGCGCCTGCGGACTGGCCAGGATTTTCAGTCCGCCCCCTCGGTTCGCTCGGGCCTGCGGAGTGGTCGACCTTTGACGGCGGGGGCCGTGGCGAGCTAACGCTCTCTAGTCGATGACGGCCGCCGCCTCCTCCAATCGCGCGCTTCGCATTCTCATCGCCAAGCCGGGGCTCGACGGGCACGACCGTGGGGCAAAGGTCGTGGCGCGTGCACTGCGCGACGCCGGCTTCGAGGTCATCTACACGGGCCTGCACCAGACGCCGGAGATGATCGCCACCGCCGCCGTTCAGGAGGACGTCGACGCCGTCGGCCTCTCCATAATGAGCGGCGCGCACAACACGCTCTTCCCCGCGGTGGTCGACGAGCTGAGGAAGCGCGGCGCCGACGACGTCGTGGTCTTTGGCGGCGGCATCATTCCGGAGGCCGACTTCGATCGGCTCAAGGCGGCGGGAGTCACCGGGGTGTTCACCCCGGGGACCTCGCTCGAGGCCATCATCCAGTGGGTCAACGGCAACGTGCACCCGAGGGCGTAGCTGCGGCGGCGCCCGGCTCCTCGTCGGAAGAGGCAGACGCGCTCGAGTACCGCCTGGGCGAAGCCGTCGCGAAGGTCCGGGCGCGGGCGGCCGCGCTCCTCGGAGGGGCCACGTCGCTCGCGCCGGTCGTCCTGGCGATCGTCCTCCTGCGCCGCATGGGATGGGGGCCGAGCGGCCCGTTCTGGGCGGTCGCGGGGGCGCTCTGCGTCCTCGTCGCCGTAAGGCAGAGCGTCGCGTACGGCGCCATGTATCGACGATTGCGCGCGCTCCTCGTCGTCGTGGCGAACGACAGCGTACGGGTGGCGACCGGGCGCGCGGCGTGCGCGATCGCGCGCGCGAACGTGGCTCGTATCGTCGAGATCGAAGGCCCCCTCGGTGGGCTCCGCGTCGAGGGGCGTGCCGACGGCGCGGGAGCGCCGGCGGCCGTCGTTCACGTTCCACGCGGAGGGGCGGACTTCGCCGAGGTGCGCGCGCGCCTCGAGCGATGGCGCACCATCGAGCGCCGCGGCCGGCGCGGTCCGGCCGTTCGCGTGGCCATCGGTGCGGCGATCGTCGTCGCCTTCTTCTTCGCGCCGTTCTTGCTCGAGGACTTCGTCGCGCGCTCGAAGGTAATCGCGGGGGTGCTCGTCGTCGGCTTGTGGGCCGCGATGCGCATGGCGATGCGCGGGCGATGAGGAAAACGCCTCGTCACTCGCCGACGACGTGGACGACGAGCTCTCGGCGATTCCCCTTCAGGCGATGCTCCCAGACGTACAGGGCTTGCCACGTCCCCAAACACAGCCGACCACGGGTCACCGGGATCGATTCGCTCGTCCGTGTGACCGTGCTTCGGAGGTGGCTCGCCATGTCGTCGGGTCCCTCGTCGTCGTGCTCGTACCGATCGCTGTCCGGGGCGAGCTCGTCGATCCAGCGGCTGAGGTCGCGCAACACGGCAGGATCCGCGTTCTCCTGGATCACGAGCGACGCGCTTGTGTGCCGGATGAACACGGTGCACACCCCGGTCGTGATGCCCGCCTCGAAGACCACGGCGCCGATCTCGCCGGTCACGTCGTAAAAACCCCGACCTTGCGTCGAAATTTTCAGCGCCCGCTGATGTTGCTTCACGGAGAGACGTGTAGCACCAAGCCGCCCCTCGCCGGCGGCCGTACCTGGCCCGGGCCAGCGGCCAACTGTCCGGGACAGCCTGCGGTCCCGTCCCGCAGCCATCTTTTCCGATGGCGGCAACCGGGCATGACGCTCGCACTCCGTCGCGGCGATGCATCGTCAGGCCCTCCTGGCTCTCGGTCTCGCGGCGTGCGCGGGAGAAACGTCCCCCGCTCCCGCCCCGTCGGCCGGCATACCGAGTGTGGACCGCACGCCGGCCCTCGCCGGCATTCCGGACCGCGGGGATGACCCCGCGGTCGTCGCTGTCGCTGCACCCGCTCGTCCGCTGTGCGCCGGCGCCCTGGTCGCTCCCGACGTGGTCCTCACCGCAGCCGCTTGCGTTCCCTCGGCGCTGTCCTCGTTGCAGATCCTCACGGGCGACGAGCCGGCGAATCGCATAGAGCGCGCCCGGGGCTGGCGGCTCCTCGCGCCCTCGAGCACAACTGCGAATGCGGCGTTCGTTCTTCTCGACGGGCCGATCGCCGACATCGCGCCCCTGGCCATTCGCGCGACGGGCGTAGCCAAGGGGGACCATGTGCGCACCGTCGGGTTCACCGCGTCGGTCAAGATCGTCCGCGATCACGCGCCGGTGCTCGCGTCGAACGAGCAGGCCTTCGACCTCGCTGAGGTCTCCTGCGCCGTCGGCGGGGGAGCGCCCGCCGTCGATGAGGCGACGGGTGAGGTCGTGGGCATCCTCCTCGACGGCTCGACCGACTGCGTACCGGGCGCCGGGCGCGACATCTACGGTCGGGCCGACCGGGCGCTTGCGCCGGTGGCCCAGGCGCTCGCGGACGCATCGCGCGGTACGGACAAGGGCGCGACGAAGACGCACAAAGGGCCCATCGACATGGGCGCCGCGTGCGTCCACGCGACCGAGTGTGCGGCCGGCGCGTGCGTCTCCTACGCCGGGGGGGAGTATTGCTCCCGAACGTGCAGTGGCCAGGACGCCTGCCCCGCGCACTTCAAGTGCATGAATACACAGGAAGAGGTGATGGTTTGTGTCGAGCGATAAGGCTAGGTGGCCGGGTGCTTGCGCGCTCGCTCTTCGGCGTGACATCTTCCGGCGTTCCCGATGGACTTCGACTTCTCCGAGCACCACCAGCTCTTGCGTCAAAGCGTCCGCGACTTCGCGCGCGTCGAGATCGCCCCTCACGCGCAGCGCTGGGACCGGGAAGAAACCTTCCCGATGCAGCTCGTCCCGAAGCTCGCGCACATGGGCTTGCTCGGCATCCGCATCCCCGAGGAGTACGGCGGCTCGGGTATGGACACGACGAGCTACGCCATATGCGTCGAGGAAATTGCGCGCGTGGACGGGTCGATCGCGCTGACGGTCGCCTCGCACAACGGCCTCGGCACCGGGCACGTCCTCGCCTTCGGGTCGGACGAGCAGAAGCGAAAATACCTGCCGCGGGCGGCCGCGGGGGAGTGGCTGGCTGCGTGGGCGCTCACCGAGCCCGGCAGCGGGAGCGACGCCGCTGCGCTGCGGACGACGGCCCAACGCGACGGCGACGGGTGGGTCCTGAACGGCACGAAGACGTTCATCACCCAGGGTTCGATCGGCGGATTCTGCGTAGTGCTCGCGCGAACGAACCCGTCCCTACCCAAGCAGCGAGGCATCACGGCCTTCGTCGTGGACCGGGGAACCCCGGGTTTCAGCGCGTCCAAGCACTTGCTCAAGCTCGGCTGCCGCGCCAGCGACACCGCCGAGCTGACCCTCGAGAACGTGCGGGTTTCCGACGCCCAGCGCGTCGGGGAGATCGACCAGGGCTTTGCGGACACGATGCGCATCCTCGATCGGGGGCGCATCTCGATCGCCGCGATGGCGCTGGGCCTCGGCTACGGAGCGCTCGACATGGCAACGCGCTACGCAAAGGAGCGGAAAGCGTTCGGCAAGGCAATCGCCGAGCATCAGGCCATTCAATGGATGCTGGCCGACGCAAAGACCGAACTCGACGCCGCGAGTTTGCTCACCTACCGCGCCGCCTGGCTTGCCGATCGAGGGAAACGCCATACGAACGAGGCAGCCATGGCCAAGCTGTTCGCGAGCGAGGCCGCCACGCGCGCCTGCAACAGCGCCCTCCAGGTCCACGGCGGCTACGGTTACGTGCGCGAGTTCGACGTCGAGCGGCACCTTCGCGACGCCAAGCTGTGCGAAATCGGCGAGGGCACCAGCGAAGTGCAGCGGATGGTCATCGCGAAGCACGTGCTCGCGTAGTGTCCCGAGTCGCGGCTCTTATGGGCGCGATACTCGGGACACTACCTCCGCCCCTCGTCGTCATGCCCGCGGCATGACAACGACGGCGGAGGGGACGGTCTCGGGGGGCTGACGCCCCCTTGGCGCTTCGCCGCGCTTCGCCGCGCTTCGCGCCGCGCTCCCCCATATCGCCTTGCGGCGAACGACTTCACGTCGCGAAGTCGAAAAGAGGAACCCGGACGGGGGCTAGCGCCGGGCTAGCGCTCCTCATTGGCGTCGGGCGTCCCGACGTTCGCCGCAGGCGACAGCGGGAGGGGGGCGGGGCCCCCAGGAGACCGTCCCAGTAGCGATCGATGGCTACATAGGCGGCAGCCCCACGAGACCATCCCAAGTGGCGATTGATGGTTGAGGCTGCGCGCAGGTACAGCGGTCGAGCCATCGCGTAGCTATTGGGAAATATTGACAGTCGAGCCGCCTGCCCATAGCTTCGGGCTTGGGCGTGGGAAATCGTGGCAAGAAGTGCCATGAGCCCAGGCCCCCCGAAGAGGGCGAGGGCGCGTCGATGTTTCGCGGGCGGCACGAGCACACGATCGACGCGAAGGGCAGGACAAGCGTGCCCGCTCGCTACCGCGACGCGCTGAGCGCGGCGGGCGAGAAGCGGATCGTCCTGACGAGCGCGCTCGACCCCTGCCTGGTTGCGTACGCGCCGTCGGAGTGGAACGCGTTCGAGGACCGCCTGGCTCGGCTTCCCCAGTTCGACCGCGCCGTGCAGAAGCTGAAGCGGATTTACCTGTCGGGCGCCGTCGAGTGCGACATCGACGAGGTCGGACGGATCCTCGTGCCTCCCACGCTGCGCGACCACGCGAGGCTCAAGAAGGACGTTCTCTGGGCAGGCGCGGGTCGCTACGCGGAGCTCTGGGACAAGGAGGAGTGGCAGAAGCACTTCGAAACGACCGAAGACGAGAAGCGCGACATCGCGGCGCGCTTGGCGGAGCTGGGGCTATGAGCAGCCTGCAGCTACATCTTCCGGGCGTGCTCTCGACCGACTCGGTCGAGTGGATCTGGCGCGACGACTTCGACCAGGAGGGCGACGTGAAGCGCTTCGAGCACGTCACGGTGATGCGCCACGAGGTGGTGAGCGCGCTGGCGCCCCGGCCGGGCGGCGTTTACGTGGACGCGACGCTCGGCGGCGGTGGCCACACGGTCGCGCTGCTGGGGGCCGAACCGAAGGCGCGCATCGTGGCGCTCGACCGCGACCCGGCTGCCATCGCGGCGGCGGAGGAGAACCTGGCGACGGTCGCCGACCGCGTGATGCTCGTCCGCGCGTCGTTCTCGCGCATCCGCGAGCAGCTCACCGCGCTTGGCATCGCGCACGCCGACGGGCTCGTCGCCGACCTCGGGGTGAGCTCACCCCAGCTGGACGAGGCGGGCCGCGGCATGAGCTTCCGGCGCGAAGGACCCATCGACATGCGGATGGATCCCGAGCAAGGCGAGACGGCGCTCGAGCTCATGGACCGGCTCTCGGACGACGAGCTGGCCAACGTCATCTACCAGTACGGCGAGGAGCGCCGCTCGCGGCGGATCGCGCGCAGCATCAAGAAGGCGCTCGCCGCCGGAGAGCTGCGCACGACGCTCGATCTACGTCGCGCGATCGTGCGCGCTGTCGGCCCCGCGCGCGTCGGCGGCGTCGACCCGGCCGCCCGCAGCTTCCAGGCTCTGCGAATCGCAGTGAACCGCGAGCTGGAAGAGCTGGAGGCCCTACTGGCATCGCTTCCGGACGTCCTGTCCGAGGGCGGCGTCGCCGCCATCCTCAGCTTCCACTCGCTGGAGGACCGTCTCGTGAAGCGCGCGTTCGCCCAGCCCGAGTGGGAGCCGCTCACCAAGAAGCCGCTGGTCGCGAGCGACGAAGAGCACGCTCTCAACGCCCGCTCGCGCAGCGCCAAGCTGCGCGCTGCGCGACGCGTCGCCTCCGGGGTCGCGCCATGACCCGTGCGCGCAGCGCGTTCCTGCCCATCTGGACCGTCGCGATCGCCGCGACGGTCAGCGCGTTCGTCGTGCACCTCGCGCTCCGCGGCAAGACCGTGCAGCTCGGGTACGAGCTCGGCCGCGCGCGTCAGGAGCAAGCCCGGCTCCGCGAGGTCAAGCGCGTCCTCGAAGTGGAGGCCGCGAGCTACAAGACGCCCGAGCGCGTGGAGATCGTCGCGCGCACGCTGCTCGGAATGGAGCCGCCGACCCCCGAACGCATCGTGCCGATGCCCCAGACCTCGACCGCCACCGATCCCGCCGATCTCGCGTCCGCTCCCGGCCTGGACCACCCTCCCGCGGAGGGTCCGCGCCGCCTCGCGAGCGAGGGCCCTCCGTGAGGAACCTCGACCCCGTCCGCGCCCGGTGGATCCGTACGCGCATGGGGATCCTCTGCGGCGTCATGGGGCTCGCGCTCGGCGGGATCGCGTCGAGCGCCTGGCGCGTGCAGATCGAAGACGGCCCCGAATGGCGCGACATGGCCGAGAAGCAGCGGCAGCGCCGTCTCCACATCGAACCCAAGCGCGGCACGATCTACGACCGGAACGCGACGCCGCTCGCCGTGAGCGTCGAGGTCCCGAGCCTCAGCGCGGACGTGGCCGAGATGCTGCGCGGAATCGACGGCGCGCCCGCACAAGAGGCCGCGCTCCGCGACGCCGCCGCGCGCCTCGGGCCCGTCCTCTCGATGGACCCGAACGAGGTCTACGCCAAGCTGCAACCCCGGCACCGCTTCGTCTGGATCAAGCGCCGCATCACCGGCGAGGAAGTCGCCGCGGCGCGCGATCTCGCGGATCCGAAGAAGCACCCGATCGACTCGGAGGGAGAGAGTGCCGGCGTGCTATCTGTATGCCGGCCGATCCGCGGCCTCTCGATCGAAGGAGAGGGGCACCGGTACTACCCGGGGCGAGAGCTCGCCGGTCCGATCCTCGGTTTCGTCGCGCCCGACGGCCAGGGCAAGGACGGCATCGAGCTCGCTTTGGACGAAAGCCTCCGCGGCAAGGTCGAGGACGTGCGCGGACTGCGCGATCGCAGTGGCCGCCTCCTCTTCGAGGGCGGCGGGGACGAGCACGCGCTTCAGGGCGACGACGTGACGCTGACGATCGACGAAGGCATCCAGCACGTGGCCGAGCGCGAGCTCGACGCAGCGATGCACACCTACGAGACGAAGGGGGGATCGCTCGCCGTCGTCGATCCGACCAGCGGGGACATCCTCGCCCTCGCCAGCGTCCCCGGGTACAACCCGAACGACTACGCCGACAGCGACGTCGACGCGCGCCGCGACCGAGCGGTCACCGACCGCTTCGAGCCCGGCTCCGTCATGAAGCCGTTTCTCATCGCCGGTGCGCTCAACGCCGGCACGCTCAAGCCGACCGACATCATCGACTGCGAGCACGGCTTCTATCGCGTCGGCGGGATTTCCATCCACGACACCCACACCAACGAGCTGTTGTCGCCGACGCAGGTCCTCGCGAAGAGCTCGAACGTGGGCGCAGCGAAGATCGGCCTGCAGCTCGGAGAGGCTCAGCTCTACGCCAACTACCGCCGCTTCGGCTTCGGCGAGCCTACGGGCATCCCGCTCCCGGGCGAGGCGACCGGGGTCCTGCGTCCAAAGGCGCGCCCCTGGTACGAGGGAGAGACCGCGACCGCCAGCTACGGGCAGGGCATCACCGTCACCACGCTCCAGCTCGCGATGGCGATGGCGGCCATCGCCAACGGCGGAAAGCTCCTCGAGCCCGTCCTCGTGAAGCGCGTCGGGGAGGGGCGCAACGAGCCTGGGCGCGAGAACGGCATGCACGTCCGCCGCGAGGCCGTCCCCATGGGCGTCGCCAAGACCGTCGCCGAGATGCTGACCGCCGTGACCGAGGACGGAGGCACCGCCGTCGAGGCCGCGATTCCGGGGTTCCGCGTCGCCGGCAAGACGTCCACCGCGCAGAAGGTCGACCCGGCGACGGGCAAGTACTCCAACGAGAAGTACACGGCCGTGTTCGTGGGCTTCGTTCCCGTCGAGCATCCGCGCCTCGTCGTCGCCGTCGCGCTGGACGAACCGATCATGGGCCACCACGGCGGCGAGGCCGCGGCGCCGGTCTTCCGCCGTGTCGCGGAGGCGAGCCTGCGCTATCTGGGGGTGACGCCGTCCTCGGCCTCCGCGAAAATCGCCTCCGTCAAGCGCGACGGCGACCCAGCCGACGCCCTTCTCGCCGCCATGAAGCCTGATTGCTCGCCTCCCAACGCGCCGAACGCCTCGCCGTCGTCGGGCGCCCCGTCGTCGCCGGGCGCCCCGCCGTCGCCCGGCGCGCCGGCAGCTGGCGCGGCGTCTGCGCTCGCGCCGGGGACCGTCCGTGTCCCGGACGCGACGGGGATGCCCGCGCACGACGTCCTCTCGGCGCTCACGAAGGTGGGGCTCGTGCCGCAGCTCGAGGGCTGGGGACGCGTGGTGCGGCAGAGCCCCGCGCCGGGTGCAGCGGCTCCGAAGGGCACTGCGGTGCGCGTCGTGCTCGAGCCCGCGTCATGATACAGGCCGTGGACGACGGCCGACCGACGACCCAGGGTTTGCGGCTCGACGAGCTCGCGCGCGAGCTCCCCGGCATCAACGAGATCGCAGGCGATGCGGCCGTGCGCGTCGGTGGAGTTCGCCACGACTCGCGCGCGGTTCGGGCGGGCGACCTCTTCGTCGCGCGCAAGGGCGAGCGCGTCGACGGCGCGCGCTTCGTCGAGGACGCCGTCTCGCGCGGCGCCTCCGCGGTGATGACCGCGCGCGGAGCCGTGGACGCCGCTCGTCTCTCGGTCCCGGTCCTGTACGTCGAGGACCCGACGAGGGCCCTCGCGTACGCGGCGTCCGCCGTCTACGGGCATCCGTCGTTCTCGCTCGAGGTGGTCGGCATCACCGGGACCAACGGCAAAACGACCACGAGCCATCTGGTCCGCGCGGCAGTCGACTGGGCCCTCGGTGCGCCGCATTGCGGGGTCCTCGGCACAGTGGGCCATTTCTTCGGCGACTGGCGCGTCGAAGCCGGACACACGACGCCCGAGGCCGACGACCTCGCGCGCGCCATGGCGGAGATGCAGGCGCGGGGTGCGACGCACGCCGCCATGGAGGTGTCCTCCCACGCGCTGGAACTCGGGCGCGTCCGCGCCGTTCGCTTCCGCGTCGCGGCGCTGACGAATCTGACGCAGGATCACCTCGACTTCCACCGGTCGATGGCCGAGTACGCCGCAGCGAAGGCGCGCCTCTTCACCGAGCTGGGTCCCGGCAGCGCGGTGCTCAACGTCGACGACCCCTTCGGGCGCGAGCTCGTCGGGCGCGCGCGCGCGCCGACCGTACGCGTCAGCGCGCGCCCGGGCACCGACGCCGAAATCGTGGTTCGCGACGCGAGAGTGGACGCAGGCGGCATCCACGCGACCGTTCGCACGCCCCACGGCGACGTCCGCATCGACTCGCGCCTCGTCGGCGCCCACAACCTGGAGAACCTGCTGGTCGCGCTGGGCGTCGCCTGCGCGCTCGAGCTCGACCTGTGGCGGGCGGCCGACGCGCTCTCGCGCGAGGGCGGCGCGCCCGGACGGCTCGAGCGCTGCGACACCCCCGCCGACGACGTCACCGTCCTCGTCGACTACGCCCATACGCCGGACGCGCTCGCGCGCGTGCTCGACGCGGTCCGCGCGGTCGGCGCGCGCCGCATCGTCTGTGTCTTCGGTTGCGGCGGCGACCGCGACCCCACCAAGCGCGGGCCCATGGGCGACGCCGTCGCCCGGCGCGCCGACGTCGCTGTCGTCACCAGCGACAACCCGCGCACGGAAGACCCGCGCAGCATCGCCGAGGCCGTGATCGCGGGCGTCCGCGGCGCCGGCGGCGAGCCTATCGTGGAGCTCGACCGAAGGAAGGCGATCGACCTCGCCGTGCGTTCTGCCTCCGCGGGGGACGTCGTCGTCCTCGCCGGGAAAGGACACGAGGACTACCAGGTCGTGGGCACGGTGAAGCACCCGTTCGACGACCGCATCGAAGCGCGGCGGGCGCTCGCCGAGCGTCGCCGCGCCCGCGGGGGCGCCTGAATGGGCACGCCCATCCCGGCCAACCGCGTGGAGCTCGACGCGCGCGCCGTCGCCGCGGCCACCGCTTCCGTTGGAGGCCGCGTCGTCTCCGCCGATCGAGGCGCCGTCGCGCGCGGAGTCACCACCGACAGCCGCGCCGTCACGCACGGATGCGCGTTCGTCGCGCTGCGCGGAACGACTCACGACGGGCACGCGTTCGTACCGGCGGCGATCGACGCCGGCGCGGCGCTGGTCGTCGTCGAGCGCGGGCGCCTGCCGGATGGGTACGGCGGGCGTGCACGCGCCGATGCCGTCGAGGTGGACGATACCCTCGCGGCGTGGGGCGCCCTCGCGCGTGAGCACCTCCGCCGCTGGAGAGCCTCGCGCGACGGCGCGCGCGTCGTGTGCATCACCGGGAGCGCCGGCAAGACGACGACGAAGGAGATGTGCGCCGCGATGCTGCGCGAGGTCGGCGAGTGCCTCGCGACGGCCGGCAACCTGAACAACCGCGTCGGCCTGCCCGCGGTCGCGCTGGCGGTCGAGCCGCGGCACCGGTTCGTCGTGCTCGAGGCGGGGATGAACCTCCCCGGCGAGATCGCCGCGCTCGGCGCGATCGCCGAGCCGGACGTCGCCGTCGTCACGAACGTCGGGCTCGCGCACGCGGGAGGCGTGGGCGGGACGCTCGACGACGTCGCCCGCGAGAAGGGGGCGCTCTTCGCCGCCGTTCGCGCGGGCGGATGCGTCGTCGCGAACGCCGACGATCCCGCCGTCGTCTCGCAACTCGAGCGCGCCTCCAGCGCGATCCGCGTCACGTTCGGCCGCGACGCGCGCGCGACGGTGCGCCTCGTGGCGCGCGACGCCGTCGGCCTGGAGGGCTCGCGGGCCGTCGTCGAACGCGCCGGACGCCGCGATACCTTCGACGTCCCCGTCGCTGGCGAAGTCGCGGCGCTCGACTTCGTAGCGGCGCTCGCCGCCGCCGAGGCCGCGGCGGGCCCGATCGACCACACGCTCGTCGCCCGCGCCCTGCGTGCGATGGCGCCGCTGACCGGCCGCATGCACACCAGGCGGCTCGGAGACGTCGTCGTCCTCGACGATGCCTACAACGCGAACCCGGCGAGCATGCGCGCCGCGCTCGCCACGCTCGCGGAGGTCGGCCCGGGCCGACGCCTGGCCGTCCTCGGCGAGATGAAGGAGCTCGGGCCCGCGGCCGAGAGCGAGCACGCGGCGATCGGCGCCGCGGCAGCCGCAGCGGGCGTCGCGCTCCTCGTCTCGTGCGGCGGGCTCGCCGACGTCGCGGCGTCGGCCGCCGCGCGCGCCGGGGTCGAGGTCATCCTCGCGCCCGACGCGGTGCGCGCGGCCGCCGCGGTCGTCGAGCGCGTTCGCCCGGGCGA
Organism: uncultured Myxococcales bacterium; assembly: GCA_937998045.1. Taxonomy (GTDB): domain Bacteria; phylum Myxococcota_A; class Polyangia; order Polyangiales; family Polyangiaceae; genus Palsa-1150. The sequence goes on along the minus strand of CALKVG010000148.1, from coordinate 6,858 downwards.
CGCCGTCCTGGTGAAGGCGTCGCGCAGCGTCGGGGCGGAGGTCGTCGTCGAAGCCCTCGCCGCCAGGGCAGCCCCGGGGAGGAGCTGACGTGCTTTACGAGCTCCTCTTCCCGCTCCGCCACGACTCCGAGTGGCTCAACTTCCTCAACGTCCTGCGGTACGTCCCGTTCCGCACGATCGCCGCCACCGTGAGCGCGATGTTCCTCGCCTTCGTCCTCGCGCCATGGTTTATCCGCGAGCTGCAGCGAAAGCAAATCGGCCAGGTTGTGCGGGCCGACGGCCCGGCCACCCACGCGGTCAAGAGCGGGACGCCGACGATGGGCGGGTCGCTCATCCTCCTCTGCGTCCTTCTGCCGACGATCCTCTGGTGCGACCTGCGCAACGTCTTCGTGTGGGCCACCACCGCGGTGACCGCCGGCTACGGCGTCATCGGCTACCTTGACGACTACCTCAAGATCAAACTCAAGAACCCGCGCGGCGTCCCCGGTCGGTACAAGCTCCTCGGCCAGTTCGCCATCGGTGGCGCCGTCCTCTCGTATGCGTTCCTCGCCAAGGACCACCTGCCCGCAGACTGGTGGGACATCCGCTATAACCTCAGCGTCCCCTTCCTTGCCTTCTCGAAGCACCCCATCGTCCTCCCGGCGTGGCTTTACCTGCCCTGCGCCGTCCTCGTAGTCGTCTGGACCTCGAACGCGGTCAACCTCACCGACGGCCTCGACGGCCTCGCGATCGGCCCTGTCATGATCAACGCCGGCACGTACCTCGTGTGGGCGTACCTCGCAGGGGCGACCTTCGGCATCGCCCACGTCGCCCAGCGCTTCGTCGTCGCGCGCTACCTCGACATTCCCCCGATCGCGAGCGCCGGGGAGCTCTCGATCTACTGCGGCGCAATGGTCGGCGCCGGCATCGGCTTCCTCTGGTACAACACCTACCCCGCCCAGGTGTTCATGGGGGACGTGGGGTCGCTGGCGCTCGGCGGCGGCCTCGGCATGTGCGCCGTCTTCACGAAGAACGAGCTCCTCTCGGCGATCCTCGGGGGCGTCTTCTTCCTCGAGGCCGTGAGCGTCGTCGTCCAGGTCGCGAGCTTCAAGCTCACCGGACGGCGGATCTTCCTCATGGCGCCGATCCACCACCACTACGAGAAGAAGGGCTGGGCGGAGCCGAAGATCATCGTCCGGTTCTGGATCATCTCCATTCTTTTGGCACTTTTCAGTCTTTCGAGCTTGAAGTTGCGGTAACGGGTCCGCGCGCTGCCTCTACGGGCGCGGGTCGAACGCGAGGGCGTCGTGGCAGGGCTGGAAGCGCTGGAAGGAAAGCGGGTCGTCGTCGTCGGGCTCGGAGCGAGCGGCGTTGCCGCGGCGCGCCTGTGCGCCCGCCGGGGGGCGCACGTCGTCGCCAACGACGGCAAGCCGCGGGAGGCGCTCTCGGACGAGGTACGGGCGCTGGAGATACTCGGCGTCTCGATCGTCGCCGGGGGGCACGCGCAGGCGCGCATGCCGGAGGCTGACCTCGTGGTCGTCTCGCCGGGCGTGCCGCTCCTGCCGGAGGTGCAGGAGGCCGAGCGCCGCGGCGTCCCCGTCTGGGGGGAAGTCGAGCTCGCCGTCCGGTCGCTCGCGCACCCCGCGCCGGTCGTCGCCATCGGCGGCACCAACGGCAAGAGCACGACGACCTCGCTCGTCGGGGAGATCCTCGCGGCGCACGGGATGCGCGCCTTCGTCGGAGGCAACCTCGGGCAGCCGCTCGCCGACTGCGTCGACGATCCTTTCGACGTCGTCGTCCTCGAGGTCTCCAGCTTCCAGATGGAGCGCGTGGACCGTTTCCGGCCGCGCGTGAGCGCGCTCCTCAACGTCACCGACGATCACCTCGATCGGTACGCGAGCCTCGACGAGTACGCTCGCGCCAAGGGCAACGCATTCGTGCGCCAGACGACCGAGGACTGGGCCGTCGTTCCTGCCGGGGACACAATCTGCCTTCACCAGGCGCGCCGGGGGCACGCCCGCGTCGTGACCTTCGGCCCCGGCGGGGACGTCGCCGTCGCCGACGACGCCGTCGTGGACTCGCGCAGCGGGGAGCGTTTCGTCCGGGACGAAATGGCCTTGACCGGAGGGCACAACGCGCTCAACGTCGCCGCCGCCGTCGCGTGCGTCGCCCCGTTCGGCGTCGCCGCGGCGGTCGTCCGTCAAACGCTCCGCACGTTTCGCGGGCTCCCGCACCGGACCGCGCTCGTCGCCGAAGTGCGCGACGTCCGCTACTACGACGACTCGAAGGGCACCAACGTCGGCGCGGCGGTCACCGCGCTCGAGGGCCTGCGCGAGCCTTCCGCGGTCCTCATCGCCGGAGGGCGCGACAAGGGCGGCAGCTACGCTCCGCTCGTCGACGCGCTGGCACGCAAGGCGCGCGCGATCGTCCTCATCGGCGAGGCGGCGCAGGCCATCGCGCGTGCGGTCGGGGGCCGCGTGCCGGTGCGGTGCGCGGGCTCGATGGACGAGGCCGTGCGCCTCGCCGCATCGATCGCGCGCGCGGGCGACGCCGTCCTCCTCTCGCCGGCTTGCTCGAGCTTCGACATGTTCCGCGACTACAAGCACCGCGGCGACGAGTTCGTGCGCTGCGTTCGCGCCCTGGAGAAGGAGGCCGCCGCGTGAACCTGCGCAACGTCCGCACGACCGTCGGCCTGCAGCTCGCCGCGCCGCTCGATGCCCGGCCGGCCGGCCCCGCCGCCGGGCCCGTCGACCCTGTCCTCGCCGCGATCGTCATCGCGCTGGTCGGCTTCGGCGTCGTGATGGTCTACAGCGCGAGCGCGGTCCAGGCCACCGTGCAGTACCACGACCCGCAGTTTTTCCTGAAGCGCCAGACCGTCTACGCCGTCCTCGCGCTCGCCGCCATGTGGGGCGCCAGCCGCATCGACTACCACCGGCTGTACCGCCTGACGTACCCCGTCCTCGCCGTCGTCGGCGTCCTCCTTGTCCTCTGCGTCATCGGCTTCGGGCACTCGGGGGGCGGGGCCGCGCGCTGGCTGGCCATCGGCCCGATCCACGTGCAGCCGGCCGAGATGGCGAAGCTCGCCCTCGTCATCTGGCTCGGCTACTCGCTCGCCAAGAAGGCCGAGCGCGTGAAGACCTTCACCGTCGGGTTTCTCCCGCACCTCATCGTGGCGGGCGTCTTCATGATGCTCTGCCTCAAGCAGCCCGACTTCGGGAGCGCCGTCGTTCTCCTCCTCCTCACGTTCACGATGCTCTTCGTCGCTGGCGCGAAGGTGGGGTACATCCTCGGCGCGTCGATCCTCGGGTCGGCGTTCGGCGCGGCGGCGATTCGCTTCCGCGAGTACCGCTACGAGCGATTCCTCGCCTGGCTGCACATGGATGAGCACCGTCAGGACCTGGCCTACCAGCCCTTCCAGAGCGTGATGTCGTTCGGCTCGGGCGGCGCCACGGGCCTCGGGCTCGGCCGCGGGCTCCAGACCCTCTATCTGCCCGAGGCGCACACCGACTTCGTCGCCGCCATCGTCGGCGAGGAGCTCGGCTTTCTCGGGGTCGCCGCGCTGTGTGGCGCGTACCTCCTCCTCGTGGCCCGCGGCGTGCGCGCCGCTCTGCGCGCGCCCGACGACTTCGGCGCGTTCCTCGCGTTCGGCCTGTCGACGATGTTCGGCGTGCAGGCGCTCGTCAATCTGGCCGTGGCGCTCGCCGTCCTCCCGACCAAAGGACTGACCTTGCCCTTCGTCAGCTTCGGCGGTTCGTCCATCGTCGTGAACGCCGTGGCCGCGGGGATCCTCCTCAACATCTCGCGCCAGTCGGCCGACGTCGCCGGGGAGAGCCCGCAAGCACCGCCGGTGACCGTAGCCGTCGCGCAGCCGCTTGCCGCAGACTCCGTCGCGGAGGGGGCGTCGTGAGCGCGCCGGTCGTCCTCATCGCGGGCGGCGGTACCGGGGGGCATGTCTTCCCGGCGGTGGCGCTCGCCGAGACGATGCAGGCGATGGCCGAGGTCGACGTCGTCTTTTGTGGGACGAAGCGCGGCGTGGAGGCTCGCGTCATCCCCGCGCGGGGATGGCGGCTCGAGCTGCTCGACGTCGAGCCGATGGTCGGTGGGGGGCCGGTGCGCGCGGTTCGCGGCGCGCTCGTGGCCGCCCGCGCCACGGCCAGCGCGCTCTCCCTCGTCCGGCGCCTGCGCCCGCGAGCGGTCCTCAGCGTCGGCGGATACGCCGCCGGTCCGGTGGCGCTCGCCGCGGTGCTGGTCGGCGTTCCTCTGGCCATCCTCGAACCGAACAGCGTCGTTGGCTTCGCCAACCGCCTCCTCTCTCCGGTGGCCCGGCGCGCGTACGTCGCCTGGGACGAGGCGGCCGCGCGATTCCGCCCCTCGGCTCGCCGCCTGTACGGCGTGCCGCTACGCGATGGCTTCGTACCTCGACCTTACGCGGCGACGGGGACCGCGCGCGTCCTCGTCCTCGGTGGAAGCCAGGGGGCCGCTGCGCTCAACGAGAGAATGCCCGCCGCGAGCGCGCGCCTGGCGGGAATCCGCGGGCTCGAGGTCGTGCACCAGGCGGGCCAGGGGCGCGACGTCCCGGTGCGCGAAGCTTACGAGCGCGCCGACGTGATCGCTGCGAGCGTCACTCCGTTCATCGACGACGTCGCCAAGGCCATCGCGGCCGCGGACATCGTCGTCGCGCGCGCCGGCGCGGGTGCGGTCGCCGAGATCACTTCGATCGGTCGAGCGTCGATCCTCGTCCCCTTTCCGCACGCCGCAGGCGACCACCAGGCACGCAACGCGGAGGCGCTGGTCCGCGCCGGCGCCGCCGTGTGCATCCGGCAGGACGCCGCCGACGCCCCTCACCTCGCCGACGAGCTGCGCCGCCTCCTCACCGACGACGTCGCCCGTGTCGCCATGGCCAACGCCGCGCGCTCGCTCGGCAAGCCGGACGCCGCCCAGCGCATCGCCGCCGACTTCCTCCAGCTCGCCGGTGTCCACGCGCCGCACGCGGGCGCGCCGCGGCGCGCCCCCGCGGCGACGAACGGCGCGTCCCCTTCGCGCGTGCGCCCGCAGGAGGTTCGCTGAATGTTTCGCGGCCGCGTGCGCCACGTGCACTTCGTCGGCATCGGCGGCATCGGCATGAGCGGCCTCGCCGAGATCCTGCGGACGCTCGAGTTCGAGGTGAGCGGCTCCGACCTCAGGCCGAACGAGAACACGAAGCGGCTCGAGGGCCTCGGCGTGCGCATCTTCTCCGGTCACGCCGCGCGGAACGTCGAGGGCGCCGACGTCGTCGTCTACTCGAGCGCCATCGACCCGGCGAACCCCGAGATCGCGCGGGCGCGAGTCCTCGAGGTCCCCATCATTCCGCGCGCCGAGATGCTCGCGGAGCTGATGCGCGTCCGCTACTCGGTCACGATCGCCGGCTCTCACGGCAAGACCACGACGACGTCACTGGTCGCCACCGTCCTGCGCGCGGCGGGCCTCGATCCGACCGTCGTCGTCGGCGGCAAGGTCAACGCGCTCGGCTCGAACGCGCGCCTCGGCGCGGGCGACCTCTTCGTCGCCGAGGCCGACGAGAGCGACGGCTCCTTCTTGAAGCTCACGCCCACCATTGCCGTCGTGACCAACATCGACGCCGAGCACCTCGACCACTACGGCACGCACGACGCCGTGAAGGATGCCTTCGTCCAGTACGCCAACCGCGTCCCATTCTACGGCCTCTGCGTCCTGTGCCTCGATCACCCGAGCGTCCAGGAGATCCTCCCCCGCATCGAGCGGCGACACGTCACGTACGGCGTCTCTCGCCAGGCGGACTACCGCGCGAAGAACGCTCGCTACGAGGGGCTCGCGACGCACTTCGACGCGTTCCGCAAGGACGACCCTCTCGGCAGCTTCGTCGTCCACATGCCGGGAGCGCACAACGTCCTCAACGCGCTTTCCGTTATCGCGGTGGCCGACGAGCTCGAGGTGCCGCTCGACGTCACGCGCGAGGCCATCGCCGGCTTCCACGGCGTGCAGCGCCGGTTCACCGTGCTCGGGACGCCCGCGCTCACGAAGAACGGGAAGCGCGGCGACGTGATGATCGTCGACGACTACGGGCACCACCCCGCGGAGATCGAGGCGACGCTCTCGGCCGCGCAGGGAGGCTTCGACCGGCGCGTCGTCGTAGCGTTCCAGCCGCACCGTTACACGCGTACGAAGCACCTCTTTCCGGAGTTCACGCGCGCCTTCAACAAGGCCGATGTCCTGCTCGTGACGGAGGTGTACCCGGCGGGAGAGCAGCCCATAGAGGGGGCCACGGGGGCGGCGCTCGCCGACGCGATCCGCGCGCACGGGCACCATGCCGTGACGTACGTGCCCGACAAGAAGAACGTGGGGCGCGCGCTCCTGGACATCGTGCACCCCGGCGACCTCGTCATCGCGCTCGGTGCGGGCGATATCAACGCGAGCGCGCGTGAGCTTCTGACGAGCCTGACGGAGGGGCTGCGGTGACGCCTCCGAATCGACGAGTGGGGAGGCCGTCCATCCCGAACCTCGGGACGGCCGCCGATGGGTCGATGGGCGCGCGCGCGACCTCGACCCCGACCGCGAGCTCCACCCCGACCTCGAGCTCCACCCCGACCTCGACTCCCTCCCGCTTCCTCTCGGCGGTACGCGCGGTCTTCGGGGCCGCCCTGGTCATCGGCTGTTCCCTGGGCGTCGTATGGGCCGCGCGAAGGCACGTGACGACCAGCGCTCGCTTCGGCGTGGCGCACGTCGAGGTGGTGGGGGCGGAGCGGCGCTCGGTCGATGCGATCACCGCCGAGAGCGCGATCGCGAACGGCACGAACGTCTTCGAGCTGGACCTGGACTCGGTCCGCGCGCGGCTTCTCAAAGATCCGTGGATCGCCGAGGCGA
>CALKVG010000147.1 GCA_937998045.1 uncultured Myxococcales bacterium | reverse complement strand
GCGGCTCTTCATCACACCGCCGCGAACATGGCCAAGTTTTCGGACCGGCTCTTAGAGCAGGCGCCCCTGTACGTGAGCGTGGGACGTTATGGGCGCTAGTCGAGCTGCCCGTCGCGCATCCACTCCCCGAATCGCTCGCCGATCATGAGTGCGGTCAGGTTCGTGTGCGCGCTCGGAATCGTGGGCATGAGGCTCGCGTCGGCGACGAAGAGCCCCTCTACGCCACGGACCCGCCCCCGTCCGTCCGTCGCCACGCGATCGTCGGGGGTGCCGTCGGCACCCATCGGCACCGTCCCGCACGGATGGTAGCTCGAGTCGCAGATGCGCCCGATCCAGGCGGCAAGCCGCGCCTTGCTGGAGACGACGCGCGGCGGAGGCCAGAAGAAGGAAGCGAGACCACGCATGACGGGCGTCTCGGCGAGCTCGGCGCAGAGCTGCATCGCCTCGACGGCTCTCGAACGGTCGGTGTCGTCGAGGAGCAGCCGCGACTCGATTCGTGGATGCGCGCGCGGGCTGGGCGACGTGAACTCGATCGTGCCTTCGCCGTACGACTTGCCCACGCTGCACATCAGGCTGACGAGGGGAAGCGTCGCGAACGGGAGCGGCACCGCGGAACCCGGCTGCACAATCATGTCGTTCGCCAGCCGGCTGGTCGCGGACGTGTAACGCAGCACGGTCTGCAAAAAGGGCCGCCCCGGGGTGTGGAGCGCGGCGCGAGGCCGCAGAAAAATCGCCGTGCCGGGATGATCGAGCAACCGGGCCGCGACAGCTGGAACCTCGGCGACGAGCTCCACGCCGAGTCGGTCGACCCCGCTGCGGGGCCCCACTCCCGAGCGCAAAAGGATCCCGGGGGTCGACGTGGCTCCGCCGCAGACGACGACGCGCCGGCACGCGATGGAGTGCACGCGGCCGTGCGTCTCGGCCTCGACCCCCACGACCCGGCGGTTCCGGAAAAGGACGCGGCGCACGAGCGTGTGCGCAAAGATGCGCAAGTTGGGGCGCGCCCGAACGCCGGGATTCAGGTAGCAGCGCGCGGCGCTCATCCGGACGCCGTCGACGAGGTTCATCGCGTGCGTCCCCGCACCGGTGGTCGTCGGGTCGTTCGAGTCGGCGCAGCGCGGCAGGCCGATCGACCGGCAGGCCTCGAGGAACGCAGCCTGCCATGGCGAGAGCTCGTTGGCCGACGAGCGGCGCAGCGGGATGGGACCGTCTTGCGAGTGCCACTGGCTCCGAACGTCGAGGTCGTTCTCCAGGCGCTTGAAGGCGGGGAGGCAGTGCGCCCAGCTCCATTCGCGCAGGCCGAGGGAGGCCCATTCGTCGTAGTCGTGCGGCTGGCCGCGGAGGGCAATGCACGTGTTGACTGCGGACGACCCGCCGACGACCCGACCGCGTGGAAACCACATCAGGAGGGGCCAGCGCGGGCGCGGCCTGTGAAGCTGACCCCAGTCGTGATCGCGCATCGAGTTGCGCGTTCCGTCGCGCAGGTCGTCAGGCAACCCGGCCGGGTCCGGATAGTCGGGCCCGGCCTCGAGGAGAAGCACCTCGCGATCGTTGCGCTCGGTGGCGCGTGCGGCGAGCACGGCGCCCGTTGACCCGGCGCCCACGACGATGCAGTCCGCGTGCATGGCTCGGGAGTCTAGTCAGTCTCGTCACAAGGCCAGGGCCCCCGAGGGGACCCCCGGGAGGGACCACCCCTCCGGAGGGGACAGGAGATCGGTCGGAAACACTGGACACGCGGTCAGAACGAGACTCCGTTGAGGCGTTTTTGCATCACCTCTCTTCGCTAGACTCGACACTGGTTCGGCGATTCTCAAGACGAAAGGTAGGCCCATGGCGAGGCGTCGGTCACACCCCCCGCGCGGACGGAAAGGTCGCAACGGAGACTCCGTGGCGCCGCCGAAGAACGACGTCGCCGTGGCAGCCTCGCCGTCCGATTCGGTGGGCGAGCTCGTCTCCGAGTTGCCGGCACCCGCGCCGGTCGACGAGATGGCGGCGCTCGACGCGGGCTGGGACGACATCGGGTCGTAGCCCCCGGATCGTCCCACCCGTCCGCCGCGCCCGGCGCCATTGGCCCGCGAGCCTATAGACCCGCGGTCGAAATCGGCCCGGTCTCCACGGCCTCGAAGTCGCTGCCTTTCACCTGCGATAGCGCAGACGCGCAGGAGTCCATGATCGAGGACCATCCGTCGTCGCTGTCGCCCGACACGAACCAGTCGCTCCCGTTGTCGGCGAGAATGAGGCCGTACTGCTGCATTGCGACCAGGACCACCTTCGCCGGTCCGCTGAACGGCGACATATCGAAGGTCGCCTTCAAGCGAAGCCGAAGGCCCATCGGGGGAAGCGAGGCGTCGGCCTTCCCCGCCGCGTGCGTCGCGGGGTGAATGTAGCCCTGCTGCGTGCTGGAGACGGTGAATCGGAGCGCGTGCTGGATCGAGCCCGCCTGCACTTCGGCGAGCCGCACCAGCCCGGGGAAGATCGGAAGACCGGCGGCATCGGCCGAGGTCCAACCGTCGGGACGCAAGGCGTTGGAGGTGAGGTCGAACTTCGCGCCGGAGCCGCAGTTCCACCCGGGCCCTACGTACGTGCTGGACCAAGTCTCGAACAGCGTGCATGTCCCCGTGTCGAGCACGAGCACGTGCATGTCCCCTCCCGAGTTGGCGCCGCCCTCCACGAGCGCGTTCTGCGGAAAGGGGTACGGCCCCGGGTCGCTCTCGTCAGGAGTCTGGAACGTCATTGGCACGGTCGGCTGACTGCCGGGGACCGTCTGCCACGGGATCCCGTAATGGTCTGTGGACCAATCGCCCCAGTCGGCATGAAGCTTCGTGTCGGGGCTCATGTTCGCGAGGTATGTCGCCGATTGCGCGTGAACCGGGAACTTCACGGGATCGTCAATCCGCGTGTTCCATGCGTTGTCCGGCGGGAGCACGGCGCATCCTCCCACGACCGGAGAAGATCCACCGCTCGCCCCCGAGCCACCGGAGGCGGAGCCGCTGCCGCCGGAGCTCCCGCCGCCGCTGCTCCCGCTGCTCGCGCCGGCATCGCTCGTACCTCCTGTGCTGCCGTTCCCGCTGCTCCCTCCGCTGCTCGTCGTTCCACCGCCGCCGGAGCTACCGCCCCCGGAGCTGCCGCCCCCGGAGCTACCGCCCCCGGAGCTGCCGCTCGTACTG
>CALKVG010000146.1 GCA_937998045.1 uncultured Myxococcales bacterium | reverse complement strand
GCCCAGATCCAGGCTGAGATCCAGGCGCAGATCGCCGCCGGGAAGCTGCCCGCGGAGCTCGTCGTCCGCATGGCGAAGGGAGCCCTCGTTCCGGACGAGGCGGTCATCGGCCTCATCGGCGAGCGAACGGGCCAACCCGACTGCGCACTCGGCTGTCTGCTCGACGGGTTTCCGCGGACCGTGCGGCAAGCGACCGCGCTCGCTGACCTGCTCGAGTCTCGGGGGCAGAAGCTCGACGCCGTCGTCGCCCTCGAGGTTCCGCCAGTCCTCCTGCTCGAACGAGCAGTGATGCGGCGGACCGACAAACGCACTGGACAGATTTACCACTTGAAGTACAACCCTCCCCCCCCGGACGCCGTCCTGGAGCATCGGGAGGACGACCACGAGGAGGTCGTCCAGAAGCGCCTCGACACATACGAGGCCATGACCGCCGCGCTTCTCCCTTTCTACGAGAGGAGCGGCATTCTCAAACGAATCAATGGAGTAGGCACGGTAGATGAGGTTACTGCGCGCGTCCTCGAGGCGCTCGGTGCCCCCTAGGGCCACAAGGACCTGCCTTTATGAGCGAGCGTCGCGAGCGGAAAGAGCCGAAAGGCGACAAGCTGGAGTTCGACGGCGTCGTGCAAGAGGCGCTGCCGAACGCCATGTTCCGCGTGAAGTGCGACAACGGTCTCTTCGTGCTCGCGACGATCAGCGGCAGGATGAGGCAGTTTTACATCCGCATCCTTCCAGGCGACCGCGTGACCGTAGAGGTAAGCCCGTACGACCCCAGCCGTGGCCGCATCACCTACCGTCACAAGTAACGCGAGCACCCGCCGAGTTTGCCAGTGAGGCTGTCGTGAAAGTCCGACCGAGCGTCAAGAAGATTTGCGAGAAGTGCAAGGTGGTCCGCCGCAAGGGCGTCGTGCGGATCATCTGTGAAAACCCACGCCACAAGCAGCGGCAAGGCTAAAGAGAGTTCCCATGGCCCGCATCGCAGGCGTCGACCTCCCCAAGCACAAGCACATCGTCTACGCGCTGCCGTACCTCTACGGGATCGGCAGAGCGGCCGCGCGCCGCATTTGCGAGGCGACGGGCATTCCGCCGCGCAAGATGACCGAGGAGCTGACGGAAGCCGACATCAAGAGGATCCGCGACTTCCTCGACGCCGAGTACAAGGTCGAGGGCGACCTTCGCCGCGAAGTGCAGATGAACGTGAAGCGGCTGATGGACCTCGGCTGTTACCGCGGCTTGCGCCACCGCCGCGGTCTGCCGGTCAACGGCCAGCGCACCCATACGAACGCACGCACGCGCAAGGGCCCGCGCAAGGGGCTGCTGACGCGCGCTCGCAAGTCACCGACGGCATGAGGGCCTCGGCCATCGAAAGATCGTGGTAGGAGCGATTCGCAATGTCTCAATCGAAAACGAGCATCCCCCCTGCTTCGACGGGCGCCCCCGGCGCAGGCCCGAAGCCCAAGGCCGCGAAGAAGCGGGTCAAGAAGAACGTCGCCACGGGCATCGCCCACATCCAGTCGACGTTCAACAACACGGTCGTCACGATCACCGACGTGAACGGGAACACCGTGGCGTGGTCGAGCGCCGGAGCTCGCGGGTTCAAGGGCTCGCGCAAGAGCACCCCGTTCGCGGCGCAGCTCGCCGCGGAAGAGGCGGCGCGCAAGGCGATGGAGCACGGGATGCGGTCCATCGCGGTGTTCGTCAAAGGTCCAGGCGCCGGCCGGGAGAGCGCGCTTCGCGCCCTGCAGGCTGTCGGCTTCAAAGTGACCCTCATTCGCGACGTGACGCCGGTTCCGCACAACGGTTGCCGGCCACCGAAGCGGCGGAGGGTGTGATCGGCTAGAACGCAAGCATCCCGGCTGCCCCTTCGCACGGACCGAGAGGTCACGCTGCCCAGATCAAACTGGGCGCTCTGGCCCGCGACGAATCAGCTGCAGCCGGTCCGGGACGAAGCGCACATTCGCGCGTAAACCGGTTTTCGCAAGAAAAGAGAGAGAATCGATGGCTCGTTACAATGGTCCGGTTTGCAAGCTCTGTCGGCGCGAGGGCATGAAGCTCTACCTCAAGGGTGAGCGCTGCTACACGGAGAAGTGTTCGTATACCCGTCGCCCATATCCGCCGGGGCAGCACGGGCAGGCGCGCATCAAGCTGAGCGAATACGCGATCCGCCTTCGCGAGAAGCAGAAGGTGCGGCGCATCTACGGCGTGCTCGAGCGCCAGTTCCAGAAGTACTACTTCGACGCGGCGCGCCGGAAGGGCCGAACGGGCGAGCAGATGCTCGGCCTGCTCGAGGCGCGGCTCGACAACGTCGTCCATCGTCTCGGCTTCGCTTTCACCCGCGCGCAGGCCCGCCAGATCGTCCGGCACGGGCACGTGCTCGTGAACGCCAAGCGGGTCGACATCCCGAGCGTGATCTTGCGCCCCGGAGACAAGGTCGAGATTCGCCAGAAGAGCCGGGAGATCAAGGAGATCGTCGCCTCGCTCGCGCAGGTCGACAAGCGCCCGCAACTCTCGTGGCTCGAGCTCGACAAGAACAACTTTGCGGGCACCTTCAAGGGCGCGCCGGTGCGCGAAGAGATGAACGAGCCGGCGATTCGCGAGCAGTACGTGGTCGAGTATTACTCACGCTGAGGCTTTTCCCCCGATCGGATAACTTCGCAACGATTCACACGGGCAGGCGACGGGCGTCCGCTGGAGAGCGGGTTCGAAGGCGCGCCGGGATCGCCGCGTGAACCCTGGAGATGGAGAGCAAGGAATGACAACCTCGAACATCATCACTCGAAACTGGCGCGACCTCATCCGCCCGCGAGGCATTCACATCGAGAGCGAGACGCTCACCGAGTTCTACGGCAAGTTCACCGCGGAGCCCCTCGAGCGCGGTTACGGCATCACGATCGGCAACTCGCTCCGCCGCATCCTCCTCTCGTCGCTCCAGGGCGCGGCCATCACCGCCGTTCGCATCGAGGGGGCGCTGCACGAGTTCACGACCGTGACAGACGTCGTCGAGGACGTCACCGAGATCGTCCTGAACCTGAAGGAAGTCGTCCTGAAGGCGGCGCAGGCCAAGACGTACACCGTCCGCATCGAGAAGGAAGGCCCCGGGACCGTTCACGCGCGCGACATCCAGCTGGTCGACGGCCTGCAGGTTCTCAATCCCGATCACGTCGTCGCGACCCTCGACAAGAAGGGTCCGCTCGTCATGGAGCTGACCGTCAGCGTCGGGCGCGGGTACGTCCCAGCCGAACGCAACAAGACGCCGGGCATGTCCATCGGGACCATCCCGATCGACGCGCTCTTCTCGCCGATCCGCAAGGTGAACTACACCGTCACCAACGCGCGCGTCGGCCAGCAGACCGACTACGACAAGCTCACGCTCGAAGTCTGGACGAACGGCAGCCTGAAGCCACAGGACGCCGTCGCCTATGCGGCGAAGATCCTCAAGGAGCAGGTCTCGATCTTCATCAACTTCGAGGAGACGGAGGAGACGCAATACGCCCCCGCCGGAGCCGAGGAAGAGCCGCTGAACGAGAACCTGTTCCGTAGCGTCGACGAGCTCGAGCTGAGCGTCCGCAGCGCGAACTGCCTGCAGAACGCGAACATCCAGCTCATCGGCGAGCTCGTCCAGCGCACCGAGCAGGACATGCTCAAGACGAAGAACTTCGGCAGAAAGAGCCTGAAGGAGATCAAAGAGATCCTCGCGAACATGGGGCTGTCGCTGGGAATGAAGATCGACAACTGGCCGCAGATGCTGGAGCGGTGGAAGCAGCAGCAGCAGCAGAACTAGGTTGCCGGGCGGGTCCGGTCGTCCGGGCCCGCCCGCCGCACGAGCGACGTGTTGAAGAGTGTGAGCTAGCGAGGAAGTCATGCGCCACGGGAACGCGGGTCGAAAGTTCGACCGGAACACAAGCAGCCGACGCGCGATGTTGCGCAATCTGACGGCGAATCTGATCCTGCACGAGCGGATCGAGACGACGGACGCGAAGGCGAAGGAGCTTCGTCGCGTCGCCGAGCGCTTGATCACCAAGGCGCGTCGGCTGGGTCAGGTTGCGTATACGCCGCAGAAGGACCTCTCGCCGGCGGACCGTGCGCGGCGCCTCGCGGCGGCGCGCCTCATCGCGGCGTACATCCCGCGCTTCGGCGTTCGCGTGGAGACCGGCGGGGCGACGACGCGGATCGACCTGGTCGAGAAGGTGCTCCTCGACCTCGCGAAGCGCTACGCGGACCGCCCGGGAGGGTACACGCGGATCGTCAAGTTCGGTCCGCGCCGCGGCGACAACGCGCCGATATCGCTCATCGAGCTCGTCGAGCAGGCGGAGGCTGGAGAGGCGGAGGAGCCCAAGAAGAAGCCCGCGGCGCAGGCAAGGTCGAAGGGCGCGAAGACGGCCACCGCGGCGGCACCGAAGGAAGCGGCGAAGGTCGAGTAGCGACCGCCGCCACCGCTGGCGATCCGCCGCCGGAAGAAGCCGACCAAGTTCAGATCCACGGCACGATGACGTGGACATGGACACGGCGCTTCGTCGTGCGTGCGTCCCGGCGGGCGATGGGTCGTCGCTTACTCGACGATCCGGAAGTCCGAGAACTCTCCGGTGTACGCACGCCAGCGGACGTCGACGTCGTCGACGCGCGCAGCGGACGGCCCGTGGTGCGCCCAGGAGATCATGTCTTTTATCGCGTCCTCCTCGCCTTCGGCAAGGAGCTCGACGCTGCCGTCGGGTCGGTTCTTCACCCACCCGGTGATTCCCAGCCGGCGCGCCTCTCGCTGGGTCGCCGCGCGAAAGAAGACGCCCGTGACCCGGCCGCGAACGATGACATGGACTCGTTTGGTGGACATGGCGGATCCGTCGCGCCTGCGGGCACGACCTTTTTCCCTAGCGAATCGTCGGCGACGGGGCAACAAATCGTCGCCCCCGGTTTCTGCACGAACGACTTCGCTACGCGAAGTCGTTCAAGGAGCCTAGCGTGAAGCCAGCCGTGCCTGAGGTCGTCGTCGAAGGGATGGGGTTACACACCGGCGCTCCGGCGAGCGTGCTGCTCCGCCCTTGGGACGGCCCCGTGTGTTTGCGCGTGGGAGATTGTACTGCCCGCATCGATGAGCTGCGCGTCGCGTCGACGGCTCGGGCGACGACCGTCGAGGCTTACAATGGCGCTCTGCGCGTGGGTACCGTGGAGCACGCGTTCGCCGCGCTGGGGGGCCTGGGGATTCACGCCGGGGTTTGCCTCGAGATCGACGGTCCGGAGCTCCCCCTGCTCGACGGATGCGCGACCGCGTGGTGCGACGCACTGTCGCGCATTCACAGCGTGTCGGGCAGCCCGCGCCTCCGGATCCGGCGAGCGGCCGTGCTCGAAATCGGTCCCAGCGTCTACGAATTCGAGCCGGACGCCGGCGAGGAGAGGACGCACATCGAGGTGCGGGTGAAGCTCGACGACGAGCGGATCGATCCCGTGGCCGTGTGGTCCGGCGGCGCCGATGATTTCCGCGAACGCATCGCCCCCGCCCGTACGTTCGCGACCGCAAAGGACCTCGAGGAGCTCGCGCGGTGTGGACTCGCGCGACACGTCCCCCCGACAGCCGTCGTGTTGCTTGCCCCAGACGGCGTTCTCTTTTCGGGCCGCGCGTTCGCCCACGACGAGCCGGCGCGCCACAAGTTGCTCGACCTGGTCGGCGACCTCTACCTGCACGGCGGCCCCCCGCTCGGACGCCTTCGGGCCACACGCCCCGGACACGCCGCCAACGCGCGCGCCTTCGCGTGCGCGCGCGAGCAAGGGATCCTCGTGTCCGGCGTGGAGGACTAGACGTGCGGCCGCATCGCGCGCCCGTAGCGGTCCTCTTCTTCGGCGTCGCGTCGCCCGCGATTGCCCAGGCCGGCGGTGTCACCTTCGAAGACCCGTACGATCTGCCCACGGCGCCGCGTCCGCCGACGCTGCCCGAGCTCACCCACGGCGACCCCGAGGCCACGCTCGAGACGACGGTCGGCGCGCTCCTGCCGGCACCCGGAGGCGCGCTGGCCCATGCTTACGTTCAGCGCATCGGCCTCGAGACGCCGATCGGGCCACGACGCTGGTACGTCGGCGCCGACTACGAGCTTGCCGCCGGCACCGCGGGCTCCTCTTTCGTGGCGGCGGGGAGCAACCTCTCGCTGGAGGGGCGCACGCTGTGGGCGACGCCCACGGGCCTGGCGTTCGGGGGCGGTCTGCGCGTCATGGCGCCGACGGCTGCCTTCAGCGCCAGCGGCGCCGCCGCCACCGTGGCCCTCGACGCGGCCACGCTCCGACCTTGGGACATCGGCTACTTCGTGCCCGACGCGATCGGCGTACGGCCGTTCGTCGACGTGCGCGTCCTCGACGGCGCCTTCGTCGCGCAGTTCCGTCAGGGCCTCGACGCCACCTTCGCCATTTCGCGCAACGACCAGC
>CALKVG010000145.1 GCA_937998045.1 uncultured Myxococcales bacterium | reverse complement strand
GGCAAGGCGGCGCCGCAACCAGCACCCGCGGCGAAGCCTCCGCCGATGCCCGGCTCGCCGTCGAAGGCCGCCGCGCCTGCTCCGCCGCCGCAGCCAAAGCCGCGCGAAGAGCCCCCGCCGGTCATCGTGTCGCGCACGATCGACATCTCGGGACCCCCGGCGTCCGCTCGCGCGGCGGCCGTCCCCCCGGCGAAGCCCGCTCCGGCGCCCGAGGCCCCTCCGCCTCCACGCCCGCCCGCGGCCGAGCCTGCGCTTGCGGCGCCGGTTCGCCCTGCCGCGCCAGACGTCGCGCTCACCCCGCCGAAGGCGGCCGAACCTGCGGAAGCACCCGCCAACGCGTCGATCGCCGAGACATTCGAGCGCCTCCTCAGCGCCGACGACCTCGAGGAGGGCTTCGCCGCCGTGGAGCTCGACTCGTGGAAGCCTGCGGGCCAGCCCGGCTCGATGCAAACGGTCTCCGACTGGGACGAAGTCCGCTCGCTCTTCGCGCAGCTCGCGGCCAACCACGTGCGGCAGGTGCGCGACTTCATGCTGGACCTGCGCCTCGGCGAGGCCACCGTCGACTGGATCACCATCTGCCACCCTGCGCTCCGTTCGCTTCGCCGCGCAGCCGACAAGCTGGAGCTCGCCGATCTCTGCGCCGCGCTCGACGGCTTTCACGAGGCCCTCGTCGCCGCCGCGACCGACGGCGCGCGCACCGTCTCGGGCGACCGTCGTACTTCGCTCATGACGTGGTACGACGAGCTCATCGCGCTCATGCCGCAGGCGTTCGCGCTCGACCTCGACCGGTCGCAGCGGGACGCGGTGATCCTGCAGTCGCTCTTGCTGCAAGTGCCCGGCGTGAAGAAAGTGACCATCGACAAGCTCTACGCCGCCGGCCTGTCGACGCTCGAAGCGATGCTCCTCGCCACGCCGGCCGACGTCGCCGCGACGACCGGGATCCCCGAGGCGCTCGCCGGTCGAATCGTCGCGCGCTTCCGCGAGTTCCGCGATCAGGTGCGATCCTCGGTGCCCGACGCCACGCGCGCCCACGAACGCGAGCGCATCGCCGAGCTCACGACGCGCCTGCGCCGCGAGCACTACGAATTCGAGCTCGCCGCGCAGGGGTGGACCGCGGAGGCCGACGAGAAGAAGCGGACGCTCCGCAAGGCGCGCTCGCAGACGCTGCTGGACATCCAGGTGGTCCTCGCGCGCCTGGGCGAGGTGGACCGCCTCGCCGAGATCGAGCGACTCCCCTTCGAACGAAAACTGGCGCACCTCGAGTCTTTCCTCGAGGAGGCCCGCGACAAGTACGCAGCGCAGACCTAGAGCGAGGAGACCGCTTTCCCATGCCCGAACTGACCGCGGACGTTGTCCTTAGGAAAATCAAGGCCGGCGAGAAGGTCGAACGGGCCGATCTGCGCGGGCTCGCGATGCCCAAGGCGGTGCTCGAGGGCGTGAGCTTCCGCCGGTGCGACCTCGATGGGGCGAACTTCGAAGGGGCGCGTTTGTCGCGTGCCCTCTTCAAGAACGCGAGCCTGCGGGAGGCGTTCCTCGCCGGCGCCGAGCTGCGCGAGGCGAACCTGGAGAGCGCGGATCTCGAGGGCGCCAACCTCCAGGGGGCCAACCTGGCCGGGGCGAACCTGAGCCGAGCCAACCTCGAAGGAGCCAACCTCCAGGGGGCGAACCTGGTGGGCGCGCGCCTCACGCACGCGCAGCTCGAGTCGGCGAAGCTCGGGGGCGCGAGCCTCGTCGGCGCGCAGCTCTCGCACGCGATCCTGGCCGAGGCCGATCTCTCGACGGCGAAGCTCGACGAGGCGGACCTCACCAACGCCGACCTCACGGGGGCCAACCTCGAGGAGGCGAGCCTGGTGCGCGCCAAGCTGCGCGACGCGCAGCTCAAAGACGCGAACCTCAAGAACGCGAACCTCACCGACGCGGACGTGCCGGCCCTTGCACCGCCAAAGACCGCCAGCGACGGCGCCCTCAAGCGCTACTTCGGCAAGGGCGACGTCCTGCGCAACGCCCACCTCGAGTTCAACGAGGGCGCGTCCGTCGAGATCGAGAGCCTGTTCGAGCAGTGCACGATCGCCCTGGGGCACGCGACGGAGCTCGTCATCGGCAAGGCCGGCGTGCTCTCCGGCTGCCAGGTGAAGGGCGCCGGCAAGATCACGGTTCACGGCAAGTTCGTGGAGCGAGAGAGCCCCGGGATCGTCGGGGCGACGCAGCTGGTCGTGACGGCCGGGGGCTCCCTCGTAGGAGCGGTCGAGCAGCCGTCCGAGCTGACCCGGTTCGCGTTCGAGCCGGGCTGCATGCTGAGGATGAAGATCCACGCAAGGAAGGACCGACCGAGCGAACAGCGAGTCGGCCGAGTCGGGAGGCAAAGGTGAGCGATCCGAAGAGCCGCAAGACGCTGGTCGAAGAGGGCACCCAGTTCAAGGGATCCCTGTCGTCGGACTGCCCCATCGAGGTGAAGGGGCGCATCGAGGGCGACCTGAGCGCGCCCGCGCTTGCCGTCAGCCCGAGCGGCGCCGTTCACGGGCGGATCAAGGTCGGAGAGATTCGCTCGCAGGGCGAGCTCGCCGGCGAGTTCGACGCCGACGTCGTCCAGCTCTCGGGCGTCGTTCGGGACAGCACGATCATTCGCGCGAAGTCCCTCGAGGTGAAGCTCGCCCCTCCGAACGGCAAGATGCAGGTCATCTTCGGGGAGTGCGAGCTGGAGGTGGGGAGCGAGCACGCCGAGAAGGGCACGACGACGCGCGCGCAGAGCGCGCGGCCCGCCGCCGATGGCGCGGCGCCTGCGCCCGCGCCTGCGCCGGAGGACGGAAGCCCCCCCGTCGAGGCGAACGGCGCAAACTAGTCTCGCCGGCCGAAAAGGACGGGACCGGCACGCTCAATGCTCCGCCCGCTGGGTGCGGCGAACCGAGCCATCGTCGCCACAGCTGAAGGGAGAGCACATCCATGCGAGGACGGATCGCGCTGTTCGCCGGTGCATGCTTGGCGGCCGCCTGCGCCATCGGCTTCACCTCCACCGCGCACGCCCAGGAGCGGAACTACCTGCAGCGTCCGCTGCCGGCCCCCACGAACGCGCTCGAGCTCGGGGTCGGGACCGGGTATACGCAGGGCTTCGGCTCGGTGGCGCCCGGACGGGCGATCGCCGACGTCGCCGGCGCCGGGATCGGCGTCCACCTGAACGCGGACTACCGCGTCGCGCCCCGCTGGTCGCTCGGGCTCGAGGGCGAATACCAGGAGTTCCGCAACGCCCTCAACATGGGAGCTCGCGGCGTGGCGACCAACGCCGGCGTCACGCTCCACGCCGCGCCCCTTCTCCGCGGCGACCCATGGCTGCGGGTAGCGGCGGGCTACCGGTTGCTCTGGGACGTGAACCCCCCCGCCGGCGTCACGACCGTGCGCCACGGACTCGAGCTCGCCAAGGCTACGATCGGTTACGACATCCGAGTCTCGGAGGCCGTTGCGATCGCCCCGCAGATCGGTGGCGACGTGAACCTATTTCTCTGGCAGACGCAAAGTGGCGTCAACTCCGCCCTCGCCTCCGGGCAGATCGGGACCTTCCTCTTCGCCGGCGTGCAGGGCCGCTTCGACGTCGCCGGCGAGAAGACGACGTCCACGACGATCGCCGCTCAGCCGCCCGGCTTTCGCTCGAGCTTCAAAGACGCGGAGTTGATGCAATAGCGCAGGCCCGTCGGGGTCGGCCCGTCGTCGAATACGTGGCCGAGGTGGGCGCCGCACGATCGGCACAGCACCTCGGTACGCGTCATGAAATGGCTGCGGTCCTCGGCCGTCTCGACCGCCTGCTCCTCGGCGGGGCGATCGAAGCTCGGCCAGCCGCAGCCCGCGTCGAACTTGTCGTCGCTGCGAAAGAGCGGCTCTCCGCACGCGACGCAGCGGTAGGTCCCCGGGTCCTCGGTGTTCCAGTACTCCCCGGTGAACGGCCGCTCCGTCCCCTTCCGGCGGGTCACCTCGTACTCTAGTTCCGTGAGGGCCTCGCGCCACTCCTTGTCGGTCTTCTCCACCTTGCGCGCCATGCGCGAGAGTTTAAGCGCGCTTGGCCCTCGCCGTCAGCTGTCGAAGATGGCCCGCAGGCGCTTCGCGCGCGTCGGAAGACGCAGCTTGCGCAGCGCCTGCGTCTCGATCTGGCGAATGCGCTCGCGCGTCAGATCGAACGACGCGCCGATCTCGGCGAGCGTACGCTCGGCGCCCCCGTCGAGCCCGAAGCGCATGCGAAGCACCTGCGCCTCGCGCGCCGTCAGCGTCGCCAGGAGATCGCGCGTCCCCTCGACGAAGCGCTTGCGGAGCAGGGTGTCGAGCGCGTCGTCGCCCTCGCCGTCCGCGACGAAGTCGACGAGCCGCGCGCTCCCGTCCTCCCCCGCCGGCGTCTCCAGGCTGATCGGCTCGCGCCGCGCGAGCAGCGCCATCTGCGCCTTGCCCGACGGCAGCCCCACCTCCGCCGCGAGCTCGTCGATCGTCGGCTCGCGGCCGCACAGCTGCACCAGCCGATTGCGCGCCGTCGCCAGGCGGTTCCCCGTCTCGACCATGTGCACCGGCGTACGGATGGTCCGCCCCTGATCGGCGATCGCCCGGGTGATCGACTGGCGGATCCACCACGTGGCGTACGTCGAGAACTTGAACCCACGCTTGTAGTCGAACTTGTCGACCGCGCGCATCAGGCCGATGTTCCCCTCCTGGATCAGATCCGCGAGCTGAAGCCCCTGCCCGGTGTGCTTTTTCGCGATCGACACGACGAGCCTGAGGTTCGCCTCGATGAGCTCCGCCTTCGCACGGTCCGCCTCGCGCTCGGCCGCGCGCACCACGGCGAGCGTCTTCTGCGATCGGCCCGAGCGCGGCGCCATCAGCTCTCCTGCCCGGCGCGCCACCACTCGCCGCAGGCGCGCCACAACGCGGACGAGCACGGCGCGCGTAAGCCTCATCTCCTCGAGCGCGGCGCGCGCCTTCGAGCGCCTGGCCGCGTGCGGTCGCCCCTCCTTCGCAAGCGCGCTGCGCAGCTCGTGGACCGCGGCGAACAGGTGGAGCAATCGCGCGCGCGCGGCGTCCTCGTCATCCTCGTCGGCCGGGTTGCGCGTCACCTCGCGCGCGCGCAGCTTGCCCGACTCGAGCTCGCCGCCGATGTCTGCGAGCTCCTGCACGGCGCACCGCGACGCCGCGAGCGCGCGCACGATGCGCGCCTCCGCGTCCTCGATGCGCCTGGCGAGCACGACCTCCCCATCCCTCGTGAGGAGCGGCACGCGACCCAGCTTCCTGTAATACGCACGAACCGAATCCTCGTCCGTCGGCGACTCCGCCGCTGGCGCTCTCGATATCGCTTTGTTCACTGGCATTCTCGTCTGCAGTTGAGAACTCTGGAGAACTGGAGAAAGACTCTGCGCGCGGGCTCGACCCATGCCGCGCGACTCTTCTTTCCAGGACAAAAGAACGTCGTCCAGCTCGGCCGAAGCTCTTCAGCGACGATCACTGCGACCCGCTGCGCGCACCGAGCACACAGCGCGACTTTGTGCGCGCACCGGGCGGCCAGCCCTCGCGCTGCGCGGTCCGCTCCCGGGCATCAACGCCACACGATGCCGGCGCGACGCTCGATCGGCGTCGTCACGCCGCCCACCTCGACCGCCCGCGCGACCCAGGCGTGCGGTGCGGCCGAGCTCACGCGCTCCGCCGAACGGAGCACCACGCGGTAGCCGTTCACGTACGTGAAGACGGGATCGCGGAGTCGATACTGCGCCGCGACCGACACGACGTGCTCGCCCGGCGCGACCGCCACCGCGACCGGACGCGCCCCGTCGTAGCGCAGGTCGCCGTCCACCCAGAAGCTCACGCGCTCCAGCTCGTAGGTCCCCGGAAGATCGTTGCGGAACGATACCGTCGCCCTTCGCGCTCCTTGCGCGGCCGCGGACGACGACGCGAGAGACACCAGCAAGATGCTCAGCAATGTTGTGGGAGTTCTCATCCTGCGCACCCTCCACCTTGACCGCGGGCAAGAGCGTTGCCACATGGGGTCATCGGAAGAAACGCGCGGCATACTTCGCGCTTGTCCAGCTCCAGATGGCCGACGGCGACACCGACAAGAAACCATCGGAGAAATCGCTCGCGTGGCTGAGGTGGGCGATCCCTCTCCTGCTCGTGGCAATCCTGCTCGCGTCCGAGGCGCTCGGCGAGCGCAGACCTGCCTCGCCGGGGATCGATTACTCGTCGTTCTACGCTCTGGTCGAGCAAGGCAAGGTCGCGCGAATCACGATAGAAGGGCAGAGCGTCAGCGGCGCGCTCAAGGCGGCCGAGCCGGTCGACGGCCGCACCGTCACCGACTTCTCGACGACTCTCCCAGCCCAGCAGGACACGAACCTCTTCCCACTGCTCCGGCAGAAGGGCGTGGACGTGCGCGTGCAGTCGGACCAGCCGTCGGTCTGGGGGCCGCTCCTCGTCACGCTCCTGCCGTGGGTCCTCGTCCTCGGCGCGTGGGCGTGGTTCGCGCGGCGCGCTCGCGGCGCGATCGGCTCCGTCGGCGGCCCGCTGCAGAGCATCCTCAAGGGCCGGCCGCACCGGTTCGAGCGCCAGGATCACGTGCGCGTTCGGTTCGACGACGTCGCCGGGCTCACGACCGCCAAGCGCGACCTGCAGGAGGTCGTCGAGTTCCTGCGCACTCCCGAGCGGTTCCAGCGCCTCGGCGGCAAGCTCCCTCGTGGCGTGCTTCTCGTCGGGCCGCCCGGAACGGGCAAGACGCTCCTCGCGCGCGCCGTCGCCGGCGAGGCGGAGGTGCCCTTCTTCTACGTCAACGGCTCGGAGTTCATCCAGCTCTTCGTCGGCGTCGGCGCCGCGCGCGTGCGCGAGCTCTTCGACGAGGCCAAGCTCGCAGCGCCCGCCATCGTCTTCATCGACGAGGTCGACGCCGTCGGACGGTCGCGCGGCGCGGGCCTCGGCGGCGGCAACGACGAGCGCGAGCAGACGCTCAACCAGCTCCTCTCCGAGATGGACGGCTTCACCCAGAACGACCACACCGTCGTCATCGCCGCCACCAACCGCCCCGACGTCCTCGACCCGGCCCTCCTGCGGCCCGGCCGCTTCGACCGCCGCGTCATCATCGATCGCCCGGAGTGTGAGGCGCGCATCGCCATCCTGCGCGTCCACACGCGGCAGAAACCCCTCACCCCGGACGTCTCGCTGCCCGACCTCGCGCGCGCCACCCCGGGCTTCAGCGGCGCCGACCTGTCGAACCTCTGCAACGAGGCCGCGCTCATCGCCGTCCGTCGCGGCGCGGACGCCATCGCCGCGCACGACTTCTCGGCGGCGATGGACAAGATCCTCCTCGGCGATCCTCGCGACGCGCTCCTCGACCCGGAGGAGAAGCAGCGCGTGGCCACGCACGAGGCGGGCCACGCCATCGTCGCGCACTTCACGCAGCACGCCGAGCCGCTGCGCCGCGTCTCGATCCTCCCCCGCGGCATGTCCCTGGGCGCGACCCAGCAGTGGGCCACGAGCGACAAGCACATCGTGACCGAGCCCGAGCTCGCGGCGAAGCTGCGCGTCCTGATGGGCGGCTACGCGGCCGAGGCGGTCGTCTTCGGAAACGTCTCGAGCGGCTCGGAGCAGGACCTGCGCCAGGCGACCGACTTCGCGTTCCGCATGGTGGCCCACTACGGGATGAGCGAGCGCGTCGGACCGATGTTCCACGAGCAGCGCGTCGAGCACCCGTTCCTCGGGCAGCGCCTGGCGACCGAGACGGGCCTGAGCGACGAGACGGCGCACCTCATCGAGCAGGAGGCGAGGCGCATCCTCTCGGAGGCGGTCGACGCGGCGCGCCGGATGGTGCTCGAGAAGAAGGCAACGCTCGAGCGCCTGATCTCGGCGCTGCTCGAATCGGAAACGCTCGAGCGATCCGACCTCGAGCGCGTGCTCGGCGCCGCACAAGTCGCAGCCTGACGGGCTTGCCTGCGGGCGCTCGCTCGCTACGGTTTGTCGAACATGGGAACGCGCCTCTACGTGGGGAACCTTTCCCACGACGCCACCGCTGACACCCTCCGCGCCGTGTTCTCGGCTCACGGCTTGGTGAACGACGTCCACATCGTCTTCAGCCGCGACACGGGCCGGCCGCGCGGCTTCGCGTTCATCACCATGGGCAGCGCGGAGGAGGCCACGGCGGCCGCCTCGAAGATGAACGGCGCTCTGGTCGACGGCCGCCCGCTCCGCGTCAACGAGACGGACGGACGGAGAGGCCTCGTCACGCCGCGGCGGTGACCGAGACCGAACGCCCCTTCGCCCGGGGGCGGGCGCGGTTCATCACGCGCGCAGCTTGAGCGCGCGCGGGACGAGCTCCACCTCGAGCGGCAGCCCGCCGAGAGGCTCGCCGTCGACGTCGAGGAGAAAGACGCCTCGCGCCGCCTCGTTCTCCAGTTCGATCACGATGCGATCGCACGCGAAGTGCTGCACCCCGGGCGCCGACAGGTGCGCGCCCTCGTAGATGCGCCGCGAGTACGCCATGAAAGCGAGCTTGCTCGGCGCGTCCATCGACACGAC
>CALKVG010000144.1 GCA_937998045.1 uncultured Myxococcales bacterium | reverse complement strand
GGGCGGTGCCGGGGGAGGGGGCGGCTCGACGCGGGCAGCTGGCGCCGGCGCTGCGTCATGCACGACGACCACGCGATCGACGTAGACCGTTTCGGGTGCGGGGCGTTCTGTCGCCCGCGCGATCGCCCAACCGGCGAGGACGCCCGCGCCGATGGCCGCGCCCGCATGCCTGCACGACGTCGTCAGGAGGAGAAGCGGTAGGACCCAGGCCACGCGTTTCGCAAGCATGGCGGAGGCACCTTTCAAGGCACGTGCCGGCGTGGCGCGTGTCAGGGTCCACCTGCATGCGCGCCGCCGGAGACCCGGAATTCCTCAGTCAATTCCGCTCCCGCGCGCGAGACGCGCACGCGGCAGCCGCCGCCGACGAGACCCCGGCGTCGGGGCCGCCCCGTACGGTCGTTCACAGGTCGCGCGAGATCCAAAGAGTATTGGATCGACGACCATGGACGAGACCACGTTGTAGGCCGCCGTGATCGTCGAGATCCTCGGACCGAGCGAAGTCGCTGCCATGCGCAAAGCCGGCGTAGCTGCGGCGAGAACCCTGGCGCACGTCGGGCACCGGCTGCGCGCCGGCGTGTCCACGGCGGAGAAGATCGACGCATGGGTCCGCGATCACACCCGGCGCCTGGGTGGGACGCCGAGTCAGCTCCAGTACGACGGCTTCCCCGCGGCCGTCTGCACGAGCAGGAACGACGTCGTGTGCCACGGCATCCCGTGCGCTCGCGACGTGCTCCGGCGGGGGGACATCGTCAATGTCGACGTGACGACATGCCTGCAGGGTTTCCACGGCGACACGTCGTCGACGTTCGTCGTGGGCGGTGCGTCGCCCGAGGCGCTTCACGTCGTGGACGTGGCTCGTCGCTGCAGAGAAGCGGGCATCGGAGCGGTGCGCCAAGGGGTCCGCCTCGGCGACATCGGCGCGGTGATCGAGGAGCTTGCCACCCGCGAGGGCTGCTCGGTCTTCCGCGAATTCGGCGGCCACGGCATCGGTCGCAAGATGCACATGGACCCGCATGTGCCCCACTTCGGCTCCCGCGGCGCCGGCCTTCGGCTCCGCAGCGGGATGGCGATCACCATCGAGCCCATGGTGAACCTCGGGTCGGCCGAGGTGCGCTTGCTCGACGACGGGTGGACCGTGGTGACCGCCGACGGGTCGCTGTCTGCGCAGTTCGAGCACACGGTACTGGTCACCAAGGACGGCGGCGAGGTCCTGACGCGCGAACCTTAGCGTTCGGCACCTGCCTCGACCCCGCGTGCGGAAGCTAAATCAGGCACAAATACGACCTGGTTGCATGATGACCCTCGCGAGCGAGGATCGCGCAGCATCCAGCGTGCCGACGGCGTCGCTCGAGCGGCTCGAGCGACGGACTCGATCGACAGGACTCGGCAAGCAGCGGGCGAGATACGTCCCGCCGTCGGGTCGAAGCTCGCGTACGACCTGGCCTTCGGCGCGTCACCCCGGCGGAGCTCCACTCGTTGGCCAGCCGCAGGGGCACACCGGAGGGGGCCCATTCGCGGGCGCCGAAGGGCACGTCGGCGCCGTCCCGTTCCCGCTGCTCGTGAAGGTGCCGCTCCACCCCTGTGCCTGGAGCGCCTCCACGAAGCACGTGATCGGACAGACGCATAGGTCCACGTTGTCCGTCAGCGTGACGGGAGCCGTCGCGGTGATGTTCGGCGTGGCGGCGAAGGGGAATCGGGTGTTCGTGCTGCCTTCGAAGGTGATTCCGCTCGATCCGATCTGAAGAGGCGTCGTACCGATTCGGCCGAGGATAGGGGCAAGTGGCGACGGCGGTGCGGGGCTCAGGGTGAGGCCACCGATCTGCACGAGCTGTGGGAACAGCGGGCCAGAGTACTCGACGTTCAGCGTGAGGACGCCGGTCACCTGCGTGAGTCCGCGGAGGATATTGCTAGTCTGAATCCCGCTCCCCACGTTCAACGTGAGATCGCCGCCGACCCTGCCCAGGTTCGGAAATAGCGCACCCAGGTTGGCACCCGGGTATCTGAAATCGAAGGCGCCGTCGATGAGCGCGAGGCTGGTCAGGAAGTCCTCGCCGTCGCCAGGCATTCCCGTCTGGTCGAGGTGCACCTCCCCCGTATCCCACGTGATGTCGACGTTCCCCGTGATCTCCACGACCTTGCCGAGACCGCCCGCATACCGGTTCTCGAAAGGCTGATGGAAGACGAGATTGTTGAGCGTCATCAAATGGGGCATCAGGCCGAAGGAGTACTCCAGACCATCCGGGAGCACGTCCTCGTCGCCGGGGGCCAGCGGCTGCTCCTGCGTGACGAGGGTCAGGGTGCCAGTTATCGTGGCGAGGAGCGGGGTGTCGAGCGAGTTGGTGACCCAGTCGGGATTGTTGGGGCGCTGCGGCTCGGCGATCTCGAAGTTGGCGAGCGTCACCGTGGTGTCGCCGTTGACGGTCACGAGGTTCGGGAGCGACAGCGTGTTCTGGAGGTGCGCGTTCGTCCCGAGAGGGTGATCGGGGGCAGGGCCGGCGTGGCGCCGACCAGCGAGTCGTCCCCCGCGAGCGTGAGGTTCCCGTCGACCGTCGAGATGCACGAGTAAAGGTCGGCCTGAGACTGCCCGACGATCGTGAGGTTCCCGGGGAAGGTGGCCCCCGTCACCGGCGAGCCGGCCTTGTGCACGACAAGCGTCGTGGTCGCGCAGGCGGCGAGTGCCTGGTCGTACGCCGTCGGGTCCACGCCGATCGGGGGGGCGGTCCGAGGGCGGCCGCGCAGGGGCCGTCGAGGCCGTTGAGCGGGAGGTTCTGCACACCGCCCCTCTGGTCGAGCACGGCCTGGAAGACGGCGATGCCGCACACGGCCGACCAGTCCTCGCCCGGCACGTCGGCGGCTACCGTCCACTGCCCATTTGCCGGCACGGGCGCAGAGCCGACGGTGACCCAGCTGCCATCCGGACGGCGCACCTGCACGCTCACCGTTCCGCCCCGGTTCCCGGGCGCCACGCCGGTGAAGGTCACGCTGGTGCCTGCGGCGCCCGTCGTGTCGAGTGGCTGCGCGGGCTGGTCACGCACCGCGTGCAGCCGAGCACGAGTAGGATCGCGGCCGCTTGGCCGATCGCTCGCGCTGCTCGATTGGATGCTCTTGCTCGCCAGCTCTTCGGCGTCTTCATGACCCTTTCCTCCCTTGGCCCGCCCCGTCGACGCCAGGCATCCATGTGCGCGAGGCTAGCGTTCCGCGTCGGCCAGCGTGCGTCGCCCGAAGTGGTTACACCGAACATGCCGCGCGCCGAAGTCGACGAGACGCTTTGTCGATAGGAGAGCGCCTTTTCACCAGGCAACCGTCGACGCAGCTGCAACACTCCGCAATCCGTTACTGTGGAACAGCTCCGTAACGGGGTTGCACGTCTCGGGTCGCGGTTCGACGACCTCTGACGCCGCCCGCTGGCATCTTGCGATCAGTGTCTCGAAAGGCCTGTCCTCCGCGCGCTTCGGAGTCGAAGCCGTCGTGCCGCGCCGTGCATGACCGTTGTCGGCCGGCCTTCCGCTTTCACCCGGAAGGAGAACTTCATGAAAGACGGGACGGTATCCGGTTTGACGGGTGCGGTGCCAAGCCTCTACATCCCCACGGGGACAACGTCGCTGACGTTGAATGTGACGGAGAACGGCCTCTCTCGTTCAACGTCCTCGATGCCTCTTAACAATATCTATATTTCTTCGCAGCCCACCAACCAAGCGTGCGTCGTCTCGAACGGAACCGGTTCCGGTCCCGGGGTTCGTTCTCCATCGTTTGCGGGCAGCCCTTCACGGTCGGAGGAACCGTTTCGGGGCTCCAGGAGGGACCGCCGCTACCAACGGCCTCTCCCTCTTGCTTTTGGACCAACGTCGTCTCGGTCTCCGTCATGTCGCCAGGATGCGGATCGCCTCAGCGCGACGAAAGAACGGCGCTCGTGCAGGCGATACAGTCACCCGTTTGGTCCGTTGCGGGTGCGTGGAAAGCAGCTACCGTAAGCGCCATCGTGGGTCAGACGATGGCGCGGCTTGATCGCAGAATTGGGGCTTCATGAGGTTTTACGGTTGGCAGGAAAAGGGTCTCGCCGCGGCAGTCGTCGCGGTCCTTTGCAGCGCATGCAGCGCGATCATCGGGCTTTCGGACGTCCCCACGCCCGGCGGGGGCGATGACGGCAGCATGGACTCGAGTGTCGGAGACGCGCCGGGCGGTGACGTTGCCGCGGATTCGACCATCGTGCCGGATGGGGCGCCCGAGACGGGGCTCGGGCCCGACGCGACGGACGCGACGGACGCGACCCCGGACGCCACGACGAGGGATGCCGGCGACGCCGGTGAGTTCGCCGATGCCGGCGAAGGCTCGATCATCTCGTCGAATCCATGCGCCCAGGGCAACGGAGGATGCTCGGCCAACGCGAGCTGCACGCCGACGGACGGCGGAGCGCGGGCGTGCATGTGCAACACGGGGTATTCCGGCGACGGCCTGACGTGCACGGCGGTCAACGCGTGCCTGATGAACAACGGCGGCTGCGACCCGAACGCGACGTGCACCAGCAGCGGGCCGGGCACCAACACCTGCGCGTGCAACTCCGGGTACACCGGCGACGGAAAGACGTGCACCGGCATCGCCGCCTGCGCGACGAACAACGGCGGCTGCGCGGCCACGGCGAAGTGCACGAGCACCGGTCCCAACATGCGGACGTGCACGTGCAACACCGGGTACAGCGGCGACGGCATGACGTGCACGCCGGTCAACTCCTGCAGCACCAACAACGGCGGCTGCTCGAGCAACGCGACGTGCACCAGCACCGGGCCGGGCACCAACACGTGCGCCTGCAACAGCGGCTACACGGGCGACGGAATGACTTGCACGCTCGCGTGCGGCCCGAGCAGCTGCCTCGGCTGCTGCTCGAACGCCGTCACCTGCGTGGCCGGCACGGCGACGAACGCGTGCGGTAACGGAGGCAATCCGTGCGCTTCGTGCGCCGGCCAGTCGCTCGTGTGCAACGCGGCGGGCAACGCCGGGCAGTGCGGATGCCCGGCGGGCCAGTGCGCCGCCGGGGCCACGCAATGCAGCGCGGGCAAGCTGCAGACATGCACGGCCGGGGCTAACGGTTGCACCTCCTGGAGCGCGGGGAGCACGTGCCCGGGGGCGCACCAGAGCTGCCCCAATGGCTCGTCCCAGTGCACGTGCAACACGGACGCGCACTGCAGCGGCCTCGGCACGGTCTGCGTAGGCTCGTCGAGCTACGCGAGCTGCAATCAGGACGGACAGGGTTGCTACTACACTTCGGCACTCAACCCGTGCCAGATCAACACGACGTGCGTAGGAGGCCAGTGCCTTCTCGACGACGCCCAGCCGTGCACCAGCGCGTCCCAGTGCGCGAACGGCGCGTGCACCACGTTCTACCAGGACCTCGACGGCGACATGGCGACGACGAACGTGTCCGTGAGCGAGTGCGGAATGACGGCTCCCGCCAACTACAGAAACGGCCCGGCGAGCAACCCGCCCGATTGTTGCGATCAGGACCCGCTGACGAAGCCGGGGCAGGGCGAATACTTCACGAACCCATCGTCCGCCGCGACGCAGTACTGCCCGGGTCACGATCCATGGGACTACAACTGCAACAACAACGAAGACAAAGAGGTACAAAAAAACCAGGCGGTGGACTGCGTGCCCAACAGCCAAGCCTGTAGCGGAAGCCCGCCCTCGTGCACCTGCCCCACCGACTTCGTGTGGGCCGGGTCTGAGGCTGTGCCCAACTGCGGCGTGGCCGGTGACGAGAGCCAGTGCGCCAACCCCCCGTTTTCGGCGCCCGACGGCTGGCACTGCCCCACCCAGAACGACGGCGGCGCCACCATCTGGCCGGCCACGCAGGCCTGCCACTGACCGGCGCGACGCGCTACGGATGCGGTCCGCTGCCAGTTTGGTCCACGCTTCTCAATCTCAGCGGACGGCCTCGAGGGAAGAATGCGTTAGCCGCGCGGTTCTCCCTGCTCGTCTCGCTCGCCCCCTCACCAGTTCCTGCCCGCCACCGAAAGAACGTCGACCGCCGGGGGCCCCTTCCGGGCCGCCGGCGATACGACCTATCCGTGGCGTCTCGCGACGCTCACGCTACGCGCCGGGTAGCTCAGGGAACTGCGAGCGACACCGGCGAGCTCCAGTCCGGCTCGCCCGCCTTGGTGACTATCGGCCGCTATGGCAAGGGTGACGAAAAGGCCGAGGCGTGACGGCGTCTCATCTACGTTGGGCTATGGCGATGCCAGCCACGCGAGCATCGTCTCGTCGTTCCGCCAGAACAACGCGCTTTCGGACCGCCCAAGCCCGGCGGTGGAGCGCACTGCCGAAGGCATGAGGGATCGGGGCGAGTCCCCCCGCCTTCATGACGCCACCTCGGGGATCGCGCCTTGCCTCACGTCCCGCTGTGCTGACTCGCCGACGCGTACAGAGACTCCGGCGGCGCCCGCTCCGCGGTAGCGCTCTCGCCCTCGCCCGCGTCGACGCCCATCCCCGCGCCCACTCGCGCCGCGCCGTCCGCGCCCCTCCGCAGCAGCGCGCGCCAGCGCTCCGGGTCGTGCGCCGCCGGCGCCGTCGTCGCGAGAAACTCCCGTAGCACCGCCGCGAATCGCTCGACGTGGCTGCGATGCGGAAAGTGCCCGGCCCCCTCGATCGCCTCGAGCCGGCTCGACGGCAGCGCCTCGTGCGCGAGGCGCGCGTGCCCGAAGGGGAGGACGCCATCGCGGGTCCCCCACACGATCAGCGTGGGGACGTGCCGGATGAGGTAGCAGCGGTCGCGCATCGTGACGACCTGGCCGCGCCAGTCGACGACGGCGCGGAGCGTGCGCACGAACGCGCGCCGCGACGCCGCGTCGGGCAGGGCGTCGCAGACGCGCAGCAAGTCGCGTCCGTCGTAGGCGATGTCCATGTCGAGCAGGCGCATCGCCCGGAACGCGGCGCGCACGGAGTACCGGGTGGCGCCGGCGTTGAGGAGCGGCAGCAGCAGGTCGGCGTAGGGGGCCGCGGCGAGGCGCAGCAGGGGGTGCACCTCGCGCGAGATGCCGCCGGTGCTGACGAGCACGAGCCGCTCGCACCGCTCGGGGAACTGATACGCGAACTGCATCGCGACGCCGCCGCCGAGCGAGTGGCCGACGACGGTCGCGCGGTCGAAGCCGGTCACCGCGAGCAGGTCGCGCATCGCGTTCGCGTACGCGGCGACCGAGTAGTCCGCGCGCGGCTTGCTCGACGCGCCGTGCCCCAGGAGGTCCGGCGCGAGGACGGTGTACGCGTCGGCCAGCCGCGGCAGGAGCGGCGCCCAGGTCGCCGAGCTGTCGCCGATGCCGTGCACGAAGAGCAGCGCCGGACCGCGGCCCATGCGGACGAACGCGCGGCGATACCCGTGGACGGTGCGAAACTCCATCCCCGGCTGAGTCGAGCACGCGGGCGGCGGCGCGGATGTTTCGTGCGTGTCATCGCGACGTTTCGGCGGCGAGGAGCGCCGCCAGGTGCGCGCGTCGGCAACCGTCGACGCAGACGCAACACTCCGCCACCCGTGCGAGCTCGGGCAAGCGTCCGTGCAGGACAACGTGACCTTCACGCCCGGTTCTTTCCCGACCGGCCAGCGAGTAGTCGTCTACAACTATGGGTACGGGTTCGGACCGGATGACATCGGGGGCGCGAAGACGCCGAGCGACGTTCTCTCCGGCAACTTTCCGTGCGTCGATACTCGTTACGTCTCGGCGGGAGCTCCGGCCGGTCAAACCTCGTCGTCGGCCCTGAGCTCGCTGCAGGTGGGGGCGGGGCACGCCGTCCGGTACGTTGACGGAACCTGTCGGGTCAGCGTTCCGTACTTGCCACTCTTCCGCGAGTTCGTGGGTCAGATACCCGTGCTGCTCAACCAGGTACCCAAATGGCGCTCCACGGACCACTTCCAGTCCATCCAGCCCCAATTCCTGAGCGACGGATCCAATCTGAAGATGGGGCTCACGTACGAAGCCCTCTTGAAAGCGAGCATTGGAGGGGTGGGGGCAACGGCGTCGTTCGACCCGCCCCTGAGCGTTGGCCTTCGATCCACGACGGCCTGTTCCAGATGGCTGTCTTGGCCAACAACTTTACTCTCACGAATTTCGGCAGCGGCAGCATTACCAACCAGGTCCACTCGGTGGTGGCGACCGAGGTGTCGTCCCTCCAAGAACCAGTGCCGGTTCCATCCGGTATCGCAGGCGGTCAACGTCCTTCCCGACCGACTCGAAGTCGTGCTCGCGCCGGATCTGCGCAACGCAACCGACCCGATCAACGACTTGTTGACCCAGTTCTTTTCGCTCGTCGGGCCGCAGAGCTTGACCGTCCCGGTGACGCTCGGGGGCAGTTCGGTGCCGGTCACCCTGGATTGCTCCATTCCGGCCGCCGGCGCTCAGACCGTCGCGATCACGACCGTGTTCGAGGGCGATTCCAACCTCGCGACTGGGATCGCCTGCGGCGCCATCGCCCAGCAATAGGCACGCTACGGCGGATCCTCCAGCTCGCTGTCGGTGGACGGCGCGGGCGGCGCCACCGTGTCGTGGTCGACGTCTTCCTCGTACTCGCCGGCCGCAGCCTCCACGTCGCGCGGGACGGGGGCCTGCCCTTCTTCTCCCTCGGGTTGGCCCTCCGCTCGGGCCGGCGGCTCGCCTTCCGCGGCCGCCGGCGCGGGCGCAGCGCCGGGGAGCACCTCGCCCAGCTCGGCCTCGGCCACGAGGCGCGAGTCTGCCGTGAGCTCGGTGAACTCCTTCAGCGTCGGGAGATCCTTCAGCGACTTGAGGCCGAAGAGCTCGAGGAACGCCGTGGTGGTCCCGTAAAGGATCGGGCGGCCGGGCTCGTCCTTCTTTCCCAGAATGCGCACGAGGTCGCGCTCGAGGAGAAGCTTCATCGTCGCGCCGCTGTCGACGCCGCGAATGTCGTCCACCTCCGGGCGCGTGATGGGCTGCCGGTACGCGACGATCGCGAGCGTCTCCACCTGCGCTCGCGTGAGCCGTACCGGCCGCTCGCTGGCGAGCTCGCGTACGAACGGCGCGTACTGCACGCCGGTCCGGAAGAGCCATCCGCCGGCGACCTCGTCGAGAACGATGCCGCGCGTCGCGTAACCCTGCCTCAGCTCGTCGAGCACCGCGCGCACCTGCTTCACCGGCGCCGACGCGAGGCGCGCGAGCTCGTTGGACTTGAGGGGCTTGTCGCTCGCGAACACGAGAGCCTCGATGAGCCCGGAAAGGTGCGCCTGCGAGAGGTCGCGCGCAGGCTCGATCTCCGGCGGCGGCTCGGTGGGCATCGTCTCGAGGTCGCCGCCCGCCAGCAAGGCTTCGTCGGTGAGGACGGCTGCGTCGTCCGGACCGTCCGACGACGGTTCCTCCTCACCGGCGTCGCACCCCCGGCCGTCGTCGCGAACGCGCCCCAGGTGGCCGGCGGCGCCCGCGATGTCCGCTCCCGTGAGGTCTACGGTTGCCTCGGCGTCCCATGCCTCTGCCCGCGGCTCGTCGTGGGCCTCGCCGCGCGACGAGTCGATGGTGTCAGGGGGCGGCACCGTATCCAGCGGCGCCGCCGCCTCCGGGGGCGGGACCGGCGTCGTCTGCGCCGTATCTCTCGGGCGCCCCGAGCGAGACTTCTTTCGCGTCACGAGGGGGGCTCCTGATCGTGTCGTTTGCCCCCCTCCGGCGTATCCGGAGGCGTGCCGTCAGGCGCTGCTTCAGCGGCCACTTCGACGTACAGCGGGCCGAGCGACTCGGACTGGAAGAGGCGGGTCATCTTCAAGCGCGTCATCTCCAGCAGGGCCAGGAAGGTGATGACGAGGTCGAACTTGCTCGCCAGCCCTTCGAAGAGCTCCTCGAACGCCATGCGCCTGCGCACCGCGAGCACGTCCGAAAGCTCGCCGATGCGGTCCGAGAGACTGACGCGATCGGCGACGACATCGTGCGACAGCCGCACCTTGCTGCGGTCGAGCACGCGCTGGAACGCCTCGACCAGCGCAAAGAGCGGCATTTCCGCCAGGGGCGGCAAGCCCTGGGTCACGGCCTCTTCGACGGGCATTCCTCGCGGGAAGACGTCGCGCCCTGCGACGCCGCGCGACGCGAGCTGCTCTCCAGCGTGCTTGTACTTCTGGTACTCGAGGAGGCGCCGGATGAGCGCCTCGCGCGGGTCGATGTCCTCCTCTTCGAGCGCGTCGTCCTCCTGACCGGGCGGCGGCGCGGGCAAGAGCATCTTGCTCTTGATGTGCGCAAGGGTCGCCGCCATCACCAGGTACTCGGCGGCGAGGTCCAGCTGCATGAGCTGCATCACAGCGAGATACTCGAGGTATTTCTCGGTGATAAACCCGATCGGGATCTCGAGGATGTTCAGCTCGTGCTTCTGGCAGAGGTGCAAAAGCAGGTCGAGAGGCCCCTCGAAGTGCGGCAATTGCACCGACCAGGTTGCCCCGCCGGTATCGAAGGTTTCGCCGTCTGCCACGCGCACCTTTAAGCAAAGGCGGGCACAGGAGGCAACGGCGCCGGCACAGGATTGTTGCTTGGTCCGCGCGGGGGGTGCCGCCCGCCGAGCGCACTGTCGGAGGGGCGCCGCCGGGCAAAGTCGCCGGAGAACCTTCGGGGGACCGGCGGGACGAAGAGGGCGGGATCGTCTATTGCTTCCCCTGCCTGTCGCTCTCGGCGGACGAATCCGGCACCGGCCCTTTTTTCCTGGGGCTTCGCAATCGGGCGGAACTAGCGGGATCCCGAGTCTCGGCCCATGAATGCCGGCGGGGCGAAATGGCGAGAGCGTGCGCACGAGGGGGGCGAAGGGATACCATGAACGCTGTGAATCCGGCCGCGGAGGCATCGACGCCGAAGGCGTGCCCGACGTGCGGGACACGGTACACCGCCGACGCCCTTTTCTGCCCGCTGGACGGCTCTCCGCTCACCACGTCGCCCGGCGCCATCGCCGCTGCCGCCGCCACGGATCCCTACGTCGGCCGAGAGATCCTCGGCCACATCGAGATCCGCCAGCTCGTCGGCATCGGTGCCATGGGGCGCGTCTACCGCGCCTTTCAGAAGGGGATCGACCGCGACGTCGCCGTGAAGATCCTGCACAGGGAGCTCTCGGCGAACCAAATGCTCGTCGCGCGCTTTCACCGCGAGGCGAAGGTCGCGTCGCGCCTGGCGCACCCGCACGTGGTGCACGTCCTCCTCGTCGGCCAGCTGCCCGACGGCGCGATGTACATCGTCATGGAGTACCTCGACGGGATGTCGCTCCAGAGCGCCCTCGCCGGCGTCGGGGGCGCAATGCCCCTGCCGCGCGCCCTGCACATCGCGTTGCAGCTGTGCGACGCGGCCGGCGAGGCGCACGCGCAGGGGATCGTGCACCGCGACCTCAAGCCCGAGAACGTCATGCTCGTGAAGCGCGCGGACGATCCGGACTTCGTGAAGGTGCTCGATTTCGGCATCGCCCGCCTAAACTGGGGGGAGCAGTCGATGGCGACCGCGGCGGGTCTCATCTTCGGGACGGCGCGTTACATCTCGCCCGAGGGCGCGCAGGGCGAGAAGGTGGGGCCGCAAGGGGACGTCTATTCGATCGCGACGATGGTCTACCAGTGCCTGGCAGGGCGAACGCCGTTCGACGGGGAGCAGGCGGTCGCCCTCCTCGTCCAGCAGATTCACGATCCGCCCTCCTATCTCAAGAGCATCCCTCGAGCGGCGTACGTGCCCGACCCTCTGGCCGACGTCATCATGAAGAACCTCGCGAAGAGCCCGGACCACCGCGCGGACAGCGCGCGAACGCTGGGGAAGGCGCTCCTCGACGCGGCCGTGGCGAGCGGGCTGTCGGCGCAGGACATCCTGGCGCGCCCGATGATGAGCGGCGGCCGCTCGCAGCAGTCGAGCATCGTCCAGATGCCGCCGCTGAACCGCACCCGCGCGCACCCGTTCGATCCGGACGTCGCGGCGCGGATCGAGGCCTCGTCGCACGCAAGCAGCCCCGGGCACCGCACGCCGGTGCGTACCGAGATCGCCGAGCCGGCCGATCTCGCCCCCGGCACCGCGACGACCAAGTGGACGCCGCCCGCGGATTTCGAGACGAAGCTCGTTCCAATGCAGTCCGGCAGCGTCGATCTCACCATGGACGATCAGCAGCTGTCGACGCGATCGCCGGCGGTCGCCACGTCGCCGCCGAGCTCCACGACGACCGCTCCGCCCAGCATGCAGCGGTACGCGACGCCATTGCCGAGCAGCCCGTCCTTGATCCACGAGGTGCCGTCGCTATGGCCGGGAGCCCGCGGCCGCGCGCTCGGGCTCGTGGTCCTCTGCTTCCTCGTGGGCGCCGTGATCACGGGCGCTTTCGCGTACCGCGCGGGCTTCTTCGGGTCGCACGGGCGAAGCGCGCAGCTCGCGGCGGCAATCGGGCGCGCGAACGATGCCCTGTCGCACGAACGGTGGGACACGCCGCCGGGCGACAACGTGCGCGACATCCTCGCCGACGCTCTTCAGCGATGGCCGGGGGACTCCGAGCTTCTGCGCCTGCGCAACCTGGCCACCGATCGGATCGTGTCGGCCGCGAGCGCGCGGTCCGACCACGGCGAGGAGGCCGAAGCCGTGCATCTGGTCGCTCTGGCGCAGCAAATGGACCCCTCCAGCGAGCGAGCGAAGAAGCTCTCCGCGGATCTCGCGGCGGCGCACGACGCCGCGGCGCCTTCGGGGACGGTGCCGCCGCTCGCGAGCACGCGCGCGTCGGGAGCGACCGCCGCTTCGACGGGGGCCGTCCGCGTCGCGATCGATGCGTCGAGCTCGAAGCCGGTGCCCGGGCAGCCGGTGGACTTCACGGCGCGCGTCGTGGGGGCGCCCGGCGCTCACCCGAAAGTGGAAGGCGGTGCGTTCCGCATCTCGGGTCCGGGCGTCGCGCCGGGCACGCAGCTCGCCGGATCCGACGACGGCTCGGGCGCGTATCGCACGACGTTCGCGTTTCTGCAGGCGGGCCGGTTCGACGTGGGCTTTTCGGCGCGCGTCGACGGCGTCGCCGTCCGCGGGTCTCGCGTCGTGGTCGTGGGGCAGGGGAACGCGGCGCTACCCGCCGGCCCCGCGGCCGCTGAAGCGGCGCCGGCCGAGCCGGCTCTTCCTCCGGTCACTGCGCCGACGGGCAGCGTCAAATGGCTCTGAGCACCGTGCGCGGCGGTCTTCTGCTGGCAGCGCTCGGGCTCCTCACCCCGGCGACGGCGGGCGCGCAGTCCGCGCCGGAGCCGGTTCCCGAGCATCCCTCGCTTCTCGATCGTCCGCATACGGTCGCCGAATTCGAGGCTGGCATCATCGCGCTCCCCGGCGCGCCGATCTCGGCGGCCAATCAAGGCGGGGCGACGCCGATCGGCCGAGTAGGCAACGGAGACGCCACGCTGCAGACCGGCATACACGTCCTCTACCGTGCGACGCGCGACTGGGCGATCGGCGCCGGCGCACTCTTTGCGCCTCGCCCCACGAGCGACCCGAACTACGGTGGCGCGAGCACACTGCCGCGCACGCACTCGCGGAGCTACCTCTTCCTTGGTGGCGAGGGACGGTATTTCCCTATTCACACTCGCTGGTTCGAAGGCTGGGTTGGGCTTACCGCGGGGGCGGTGGTCGTGGGCGATCGGTTCTCGACCGATAGCGCTCCGGCCGTGCCTGCCATCCTCGGTACCAACACCGTGACGACGAGCAGCGAGGGATTTGCGGTGGGCCTGCAACTGGGCGCAGATTACTTGATTACGGATCAGTGGGTGCTGGGGCTGACGATCCGCGGAGACGGGTGGATCCTGCCCAATCAGATGGTGTTCTCTCCGTCCTGCGACCCTATCGGGGACTGCCCCACGCTCAGCGGAACCGTCGCAGCGGTCGAGTTTGGCCTTGGGGTCGGATACCGCATTCCGTTGTGAGCGCTTCGCGCTGCGTCACCCCGAGGGCGCGCGAAAACGCCGGCGCGGACGTGCGCGTCGTCTCGGTGAGGGTTACCTTTGCCGTGGCGCGCGGATAGGGACGTAGTCAGCGCGGGCGCCTTTCTTTTCTTGGCAAAACGAAACCGCCGAATCCGGAGGGCTGCCATGTCGCGATGGCCATTGCTCACGGCGTTCTCGATGGTCTGGTGTGTCGCTGGTTGCGCAGCGTCCGTTACCCCCGGGCTGGCCAACGTGCCTCGCGTGGATGGGTTGGGCGCCTACGAGGAAGGGGTTCGCGACGTCGTCGCCAACGGCGACGACTCGTGCAGCCGTTACGCCGAGGGAAGTCCCCTGAGGGGGCGCTGGCCGCCGTGCCGGACGGCCACTCGCTCCACGGCAAGCACCGAACTCCTACCCGGCTACCCGACGGGAGAGCCGAGCCTCGTCTTGCCGTGGCTCGAACACTTCTACGTCGGATGGCCCTGCGCGCATGCAACCGCGAAGCGCACGACCAAATCGGTCGCCTGGACGACGGTCTCGGCTCCGCGGGCCACGTCCTGCAGCGAGCGGTGAGCGGCGGGTGGAACGTTCCACGAACGCCACGAAGCTGTAACGGGCCGCGGTAGCGCTCGCATGCTTGGCTGGCGCGCCAAGCACGCGCATGCACCTCTTCGACACCCCGATATCGACCGGTTCTCTGGTCCTCCTCGTCGTCGCACTCCTCATCGCCCGCGGCTTCGAGTTCGTGAACGCCTTCCACGACACCGCGAACGCCGTCGCGACGGTGATCTACACGCGATCGCTGCGGCCGTGGATCGCCGTCATCCTCTCCGGGTGCCTGAACCTGCTCGGCGTGTACCTCGGGGGTATTGTCGTCGCGATGAGCATCATCAAGCTCCTGCCCGTCGAGCTCCTTTCCGCAAGCGGCGCGGGAGAGGCCTTGCCATGGTGCTCGCGCTGCTCGTCGCCGCCATCCTGTGGAACGAACCTGGGCACGTGGTGGCTCGGCCTGCCGGCGTCGAGCTCGCATACCCTCATCGGAGCGATCGTCGGCGTGGGCCTCGCGAACTCGCTCATGCCCGGCCACGTGTTCGGCAGCGGCGTGAACTGGCACAAGGTGCGGGAGATCGGCATGTCGCTCCTCGTGTCGCCGATCTTCGGACTGGGGGCGGCGGCGCTCCTTCTCCTCCTCGCACGCAACATCCTCCTGAAGTCGCCCGCGCTGCACCAGCCCGCCGACCCCAACAAGACACCACCTCTCTGGATCCGCGGGATCCTCGTGACGACCTGCAGCGGCGTCAGCTTCGCGCACGGCTCCAACGACGGACAAAAGGGCGTCGGGCTCGTGATGCTGATCCTGATCGGCCTTCTGCCCGCGGACTTCGCGCTCAACGCGTCGCTCAGCAAGTCGCAGATCCAGGACACGGTCGCGGTCGCCGAACGGCTGGAGACGCACACGCGCGAGGTGTTCGGCGGCCAAAGCGAGCGCGTGGCTTCCAACGAGCCAGGCGTGCCCCAGCGGACGCCGGCCGGCGACGTCATCACCGATCTCGGTGAGATCCGGGCCGCGCTCAACGGCAAGGAGTCGGTCCAGTCGATCCCCGCCGACTCGCGCTTCGATCTGCGCACGCGGATCATGCGCGTCGTCAACCAGCTTGCGGCTCTCGAGAAGACCGTGAAGGCGGTGCCCGCGCGGCTCGCCGACATCAAGAAAGGAGCTGGCGGCTCTCCGTCCTCGATCGACTACGCGCCAGGTTGGGTCATCGGGCTCATCGCGCTCGCGCTCGGGATCGGCACGATGATCGGCTGGAAGCGCATCGTCGTTACGGTTGGCGAGAACATCGGGAAGACGCACCTCACCTGCGCCCAGGGGGCGTCTGCCGAGATCGTCGCGATGACGACGATCGGCCTGTCCGGGTGGTTCGGTCTGCCGGTCAGCACGACGCACGTCAGTCGTCGGGCATCGCCGGGACGATGATCGCGCAGAAGTCCGGGCTGCAGAGGTCGACCATCCGGAATATCGCGCTCGCCTGGGTGCTGACGTTGCCGGCCGCGATGCTCCTGGCCGGGGGACTCTTCCTCCTTTTCCGCGCGATCATCCCGGACGCGCACGCGGCGACGCCGACGCCCGCCGTACACTTCGATCCGGCGGGTGAGGAAGCGGCGCTGATGCCCATCTCCGATCGACCGCCGCGCGTCCAGGGCTCGAATACGATCGGCGCACGCCTCGCGCCGGCGCTCGCCGAGGGGCTGCCGCGCAAGCTCGACGCCCGCGACGTCTGGACGAGAAAGGACGAGGGCGGTCACGCGTCTGATCGTGAGCGGGCGGGTGCCGGGACAGTCCCAGCCCGTCGAGGTCGACATCGACGCGGCGGGCTCCGCGACGGCCTTCGAGGGGATCGCCAGGGGCGAATGCGATGTGGGCATGGCGTCGCGCATCGTCACGGACGCCGAGGCAGCGCGTATCCGCGCGGCGGGTCACGGCGACGTGCGCGCTCCGGGGTCCGAGAACTTCATCGGCCTCGACGGCATCGCCGTCGTCGTGAACGCGAGCAACCCGTTGAAGGCGCTCTCAGCAGAGGATCTGGCGAGGATCTTCGACGGCGACACGACGAGCTGGGCCGCGTTCGGCGGGAGCGGCGCGATCGACGTTCTCGCCCGCGACGATCGCTCCGGAACGTACGATACGTTCAAGGCGCTCGTCCTCGGAGACCACTCCCTCGCCGCGAGCGCGCGGCGCTTCGCCGACAACGACGCGCTCTCCGCCGCCGTCGCGGGGACCCGCAGGCCATCGGATTCGCGGGGATGTCGCACGTGGGGAAGGCCAGGGCGCTGGCGGTCTCGGAGGCGCGCTGCGGCCATCGCGCCGTCGAGGTTCAGCGTTGCGACCGAGGATTACTCGCTTTCGCGCCGACTGTACCTCTACACGCCCTCACCCGCGACGCATCCGCTGGCCGTAGAGTTCGTAGCTTTTGCCCAGTCGAGCGAGGGGCAAGGAATCGTGGACGCGGAGGGGTTCGTCGATCTCGCTGCGTCGGCGGCGAAGGACGACGAAGGCTGCT
Organism: uncultured Myxococcales bacterium; assembly: GCA_937998045.1. Classification (GTDB taxonomy): domain Bacteria; phylum Myxococcota_A; class Polyangia; order Polyangiales; family Polyangiaceae; genus Palsa-1150. The sequence continues at coordinate 29,063 of CALKVG010000144.1, read as the reverse complement.
CGGCGTGCCCCCCGGCGTATACGGCGCTGATGCGCGGGGCGAAGCGCCTGCCTTACGACCTCCGGTTCCTCTCGGGGAGCTCGGAGCTCGACAGCAAGGCGCAACGGGACGTGGGACGAGTGGCCGCCGCCGTTCACGCGCAGCGCGGCGCGCAGGTCGTCCTCCTCGGCTTTGCCGACAACCAAGGGGGGAGCGACGCCAACCTTCAAGTCTCTCGCGACCGCGCGAAGGGAGTCGCGGATCGCCTGGAGGCGTACGGCGTGCATCCGACGGTCGTCGACGGACTGGGCGACCAGATGCCCGTCGCAACAAACGACAACCTCGCCGGTAGGCAGCGCAAATCGGAGCGTCGAGGTGTGGATCAAACAGGGCGGTGAGTAGCCGTGGAATCCGCGCGCTTCCTCAACCGCGAGCTCTCCTGGCTCGAGTTCAACCAGCGCGTCCTCGACGAGGCGCGCGATCCGTCCGTCCCGCTCCTCGAGCGCCTGAAGTTTCTGGCCATCGTGAGCACCCGTTCCCGCACCTCGCGAACCGGTCGCTGTGCCTCGTGGCGTCCATCCGTCCCGCCGTCCGTCCTTCCCGGCGCGCAGCTCGTGGTGGTGCACCTCCCCAGCCAGGTGATCCCGCGCTTCGTCCGCTTGCCCGGGGAGGCCGGACGCCACGAGTTCATGCTCCTCGAGGACGGCATCCGTCTGCACTTGCCGTTGCTCTACAACGGTTACGAGGCGATCTCGTGCCACGCCATACGCGTCACGCGAGACGCGGAGTTCGAGCTCGACGGCACCGGCGCGCCGGACCTGCTGACGGAGGTGGAGAAGGGGCTGCGCGGACGCCGGATGGGTGCGGCCGTCCGTCTGCAGTTCGACGCCGATCTCGACCCGGACGTGCTCGCGACGCTCGTGGCGGAGCTCGAGCTCGACACCAATGATCTCTATCCGGGCGCCGCGTTCACCGCGTTCGCGGACCTGTTCCAGCTGTACGCCGCCGTCGACGAAACCCGTCTGAAGGAGGCGCCGCGGGCCCCGTTGCCCGTGCCGGCGTTCGAGGCGGCGCCGGACGTCTGGAGCGCGATCCGCGCCGGCGACGTCCTGGTCCACCACCCGTACCAGTCGTTCGACGTCGTGACGCGCTTCGTCCCGGAGGCTGCGGGCGATCCGCGGGTCCTCGCCATCAAGATGACGCTCTATCGCGTCAGCCCGACCTCGCCCATCGCCCAGGCGCTGACGATGGCTGCGGAACAAGGCAAGGAGGTCGCGGTTCTCGTCGCCTCCTCGCTTCCGCGGACTGGATGCCGCGCAACCTCGACCATCGCATCGAGGTCGCCTTTCCGCTACTCGAGCCCTCCCTCAAAGCCACGGTGCGGCAAATCCTCGACATCCAGCGGGCGGACACGGCGAAGGCCCGTCGCGTGGGGCCCGATGGCCGATCCCGGCGCCCCGAATCGGGCAACGGCCACTCCATACGCGCGCAGGATGCGCTCTACGAGCTGGTCCTCGCGCAGTCGATGGGGACCCGTACCGTCGCACCCGAAGCGCGCGACCCCGCGACGTAGCGTCCCGAGTCGCGGTTCCGTCGGAAAGCGGCCCCTCAACCGGGCGGGCTCGCGGCAACCGACGAGTCGCCGATACGCAACTCCACGGCGGATCGATCGCCCCGAGTGAGGGCGAAGGCAAAGGTCGACCCTTGCGGTGATCCTTCATCCGCGTGAGTCGAGTCCGGCCACGTGAGGTCAACGGGAAGAGGAAGAGGCCGTGGAGGGGCAGGTCCAGGTGAATCGCGAGTTGCTTATGCCTTGGAACCCGTTCGCATCGTGCCCCGTTTGCCCAGCATGAACATGCTCCATTCGTTCGTTCGCTGGGTCTTCGTTCCCCGTCTCACGGCTCCTCGCGCCACCTGGTTGATCCGGCTCATGACCGGCGCGGTCTTCCTCTCCGAGGGGATCATCAAATTCCTTTACGCGAACCAGGGGGTCGGCCGTTTCACCAAGCTCGGGATGCCGGTGCCCGCGTTCACCGCGACCTTCGTCGGTACGCTCGAGATCGTCGGCGGGCTCATGCTCATTCTTGGGCTGCTCACCCGGGCCTTCGCCATTGCCTTCACCATCGAGATGGTCGTGGCCATCCTCTCCACCAAGATCTCGCTGTATCTCGGGACGTCCCCTTTGCCGGCTCCGCTGGCGCCGCCCACGTCCGGGTTCTGGGCCGTCATGCACGAGACTCGCTCGGACTGGGCTCAGCTCCTCACGGCCTCCTACCTGCTGGTGGCGGGCCCCGGCCCGTGCTCGCTCGATGCGCTGACCCAGAAGCGATGGGGCAGGCTCGCCCGATCGCGGGCGAAAGGTACGGAGCCCCTCTCAGGGATCGGCGTCGGGACACACGTCCCAGTGGCGAGATGACCAGCAGGGCGCTGCGAGGCATCCCCCTTGCCCCCTTCCTGTCGTCGCGATCGGAGGAGCCGATGCGCTCCTGCATGCAAAGCACGGCTCGCGGGCACGACTGGCGGGCAGACGCGTTCAGGCGGATATCTCGGCTGCTGTTGATCGTCGCGGTGCCGGCAGGGATTATCGCGTCGCCGTGGCGGGGCTGAACGATCCCCTCGCGTTCCGGGTGGCTATGCTCTGCCTTCTCGCGGTGATCGTCGGTGTGGCGATTCTCCGCCACGCCGCTACCGCGCCCTGGCCTCGGCGTTGGTTGCCGCTCTGATCGCGCTCTGCCTGACGTCGCTCGTGAAATACGGCCTCTTGCCCGGCGCGGCGGTGGGTCTCTCCTCGGCCGTCGTTCTGGTCGCCGTCTTCCTGGGCAGTCGTGCCGTCTGGGGAGTCTCTGCCGTCTCGACGCTGATTGTTCTTGCCATTGGAGCCGGCGTCCAGGCGGGACTGCTCCACCCGGCTCCTTCCAGCTCGGGCTCGGAGGCGACGAGCGGGATGGCCGCATGGCTGCGCTTCGCTGCCGTCTACTTCGCGACGACGTCCTTCGTCTCCGCGACGGTGTCCAAGCTCATCGCGCCTCGAACGGGGGCTCGTCGCCGAGCACGAAGCGCGGGCGACGGCGGACGCGGCTCGCCGTCGCAGCGAGTTCCTCGCCGAAGCGAGCCGTGTCCTCGCGTCGTCGCTCGACTACGAAGCGACGGTGCGACGCGTGGCGCAGCTCGCGACTCCGCTGCTCGCCGACTACTGCGCCGCAGAAGTGCTCATGACGGACGGGACGATCCGGCGCGTTGTCGCCGGGAAGCGAGAGGATCCTACCAAGGCGGCGCTCCTGCAACAGATCGAGCGCTTCACGCCGAGGCTCGAGGCGCGCCGAGGAGCACCCGAGATGCTGGCTCTCACCCGCGAGCTCGGCATGCGAAGCTACATCTACGTGCCGCTCATCGCGCGCGAACGCACGGTCGGCGCGATGACGTTCGTCCGTGAGGACGACGAGGCCCAGGCGAGCGACGTCGCGACGGCCGAAGAGCTGGGGCGGAGGGCTGCGGTCGCGATTGACAACGGGCGCCTCTTCGAGGCGGCCCAGCAGGCGGTCGGCTTGCGCGAGGAGTTCCTGAAGATCGCCGCGCACGAGCTTCGGACGCCGGCCACCTCATTGCAGTTCGCCCTGCAGGCGCTCTCGCGCCGGGCAAAGCAGGAAAGGGTCGGGGAAGGGGTCAAGCCCCTGGAGCGGATGCCCGATATCCCGCAGCGCCAGGCCTCCAGCCACAATGTCTTGGTCGATACGCTCCTCGATGTCTCGAACCTTCCCCAGGGTTCGCTGCCCGTCGCCCTCTCGGAGGTCGATCTAACGGACGCCGTGCGGAGCGCCGTCGCGCACCTGAGCGAACCGCTGAGGGCCTCCGGATCCGAGCTAGCGCTCGACGTTGGAGACCCGGTCGTTGGCCGATGGGATCCTTCGTTATCGTTGACAACGTGTCTCTAATGCTGAAGAGTACCCCTTGTGCAGGGTACAGGTGAGCACGCAGCGAAGGTGGTCGACCTCGCTGCCTTCCGGCGAAGGCGAGCGCAGGCGCCCCAGGCGCCGATTTTGACGTTGTCGCCGTTGATGTACGGCGCCCCGCTCGCGTGGACGCCGGTCATCGTCTGGGTGCCCGTCTGGCCGACCCGCTGAAGGGCTCGCCGGTACTTCGGCGAGAGGCTTCGCCGTCGTCGGGCCGAAAGTCGTCCTAAGTGGATGTGTCCACCGGTGGATCGCGATCGCGTGCCTGGAGCCAGGTCGTGGTGGGTTCGCTACGGACGTCGGCAGACCGCGCTCACTTCGTCATCATTCCCATCATCACCGGCATGCTCCCGCACATCATCGTGCAGGGCATCCCCATTGCCATCATCGACATCATCGCGTTCATGCGATCGCGCATCATCTCCATGTTCGCGGCATCCATCGGCATGAACTTACAGGTCATGCCGTCCTTGCTCATCTCGCAGGCCACCCTGCACATGATGGGCGCGGGGCTCGCCATGCCCATCATCATGGGGCTCATCCCCGGCATCTGAGACGGCATCACGCCCATCATCGGCATCATCATCGGCATGCCCATCGGCATCTGCATGCCCACTGGCATCGGCATGCCCATTGGCATCTGCATGGGCATGCTCATCTGCGTCGGCATCTGCGACATCGGCATTGCGGCCATCATGTTTTTCGTCTCCTTCGTCGTGGAGGCAGCACCAACCCCGCACGATGATAGTGACGCGGCGCCGTGGCTCAAGCGGTGGGCGCGGACTCGTCCGCAATTTTCCCGAGCTGCTGAGCGGCTCGCCAAGCACCCCGATGGCGTCGGGGACGAGCACGACAGCCACCGTCCTGAGGGCTCTTCAAGGTCGCAGCCGGGCACCTCATCGTCCTGCCGAAGCCACGACGATCGGCGGAGGTAGTGTCCCGAGTATCGCGCCCAATACAACCGCGCCTCGGGACATTACGGCGCGGCCCGTACGGCGCGCGCGAGCGCGGTCGCGATGCGCTCGAGGACGACCGCCATCACCGCGAGCGTCGCGATCGCACGCAGCGGTGCCAGGAGCGCATGCACCTGCGCTGGCGACGCGGCTCGCGCGACCAGCGCGGCGCCGAGCTCGACGACCACGGCTGCCGCGAGCAGCGGTCCGCCGAGGGCGACCGCCATCGCGATCCCGGACACGATGTCGGTCGCGGCTGCCTGCAGCGGGTGGGGTCCCACCGGTGCGAGCGCGAGCGCCTTGACGACGCGCGCCGGTCCGCCGGTGGCCAGGAAAATCGAGGACGCCAGGAGGGAGAGCGGTACGCCCATCGGGGTGGCGCGTCCCTCGACTGTGGGTGCGCTGGGCTGATCCTGCGCGCCCCGCAACGCATCGGCGACGCCGCCAGCCATCGTCGCTGCCCAGAGGGGGACGGCCGCGCTGAGCGCGACGGGCAGGCCGCGCATGATCTCGAGCGCGGCGAGGAGCGGCCACGGGCCCGAGGCCGCAGCGGGCGCGGGCGTGAGCGCCGGAAAAATGCTCGCGGCAAACGCGAGCCCCATCACGGCGCGAGCGGGGGCCGGGAGCGCACGCAGCCCGAACGCCGGCACCAGGGTGACCGCCGGCATGGCGCGAGCCCAGGCAAGGCCTAGCGGTCCCAGATCCGTGCCCGAGCGTGCGAAAGCTTCTGCGACCGTGGCAACGACGGACGGAGCCATCACCGGGCGGGATTCTCGTCGCGAGGCATCTATGCGCTGATTTAGCCTACGCCGCAGTGAACGTCATAGGGTTCGACGACGGCCCGTTCGAGCGTACCCACCGCGGGGACGTGCTCCTCGTCGGAGCCGTTTGCTCGCGCACTCGGCTGGACGGCGTCGTGAGCGATCGGGTCCGCCGCGATGGCGCGGACGCGACCCGCCGGATGGCGGCTCTCGTGCAGGCGGGTCCCTTCCGCGCGCACGTGCGCGCCGTAATGCTCCAGGGAATCGCGGTCGGGGGGTTCAACGTGGTCGACATCCACGAGCTGTCGCGCCTCCTCGGCCTTCCGGTCCTCGTCGTGACGCGACGGCCGCCGGACATGGACGCCGTGCGCCAGGCGCTCTTCAGCGACGCACCGGCCCTGCGACCTAGCGTGCGAGGCGCAGCGCGCAAATGGGCCCTCATCGAGCGTGCGGGCGCGATCGAGCCCCTGGGGGTGTCGCATCGCGCCATGCGCCGCGGTGCTCGAGGTTTCGGCCACGCTCCGGCAAAGCCGGAGACGCGCCGTCCGCGCGGCCCGACGGGCCTGCGCGGGGGAGGGCCGCGCCTCTGGGTGCAGCGCGCCGGCCTTTCCCTGCCTGAGGCACGCGCCCTCGTCGCCGCCACGACGCTTCACGGCAATGTGCCCGAGCCGTTGCGGCTTGCTCATATCATCGCAGGCGGGGTCGCGACGGGGTGGAGCCGCGGGCGGGCGTGAGGCTATTCTCGCCGCCTCATGACCCTGGACCTATCCCTCTCAGGAAAGCCCGGTCCGCCGAGCGTTCTACGGTACACGTGGAAGGACGTCGTGCTCTACGCTCTCGGAGTCGGAGCGAAGAAGACGGAGCTCGACCTCCTCTACGAGGAGCGCGGACCAAAGGTCCTCCCGAGCTTCGCCGTCGTGCCCAAGTTCCAGCCCATGCTCGATCTCCTCGCGAAGACGGGCGGCAACCTCGCCATGATCGTGCACGGCGGAGAGCGCGTCGTCGTTCACGCGCCGCTCGCGGCGAGCGGGGAGTTGACGACCACCGCCGGGATCCGCGGTGTTTACGACATGAAGCGTCTGGCGCAGGTGCTCGTCGACACGCGGTCCGTCGACGCGCAAGGGACGCTCGTCGCGGAGACGACTTCGGCGATTCTCTTTCGCGGCGAAGGCGGCTTCGGCGGCGATCCGCCCCCCAGGGAGGCGCCGCCCGTCGAGAAGCCGCGCGAGACCCCGCCGACGTTCTCCGTCGAGGAGGCGACGTCGCCGGAGCAAGCGCTCCTCTATCGCCTCTCCGGCGACCTGAATCCCCTCCACGCCGACCCGGAGTTCGCGCGCGCGGTGGGCTTCGAGCGCGGCCCCATCCTTCATGGTCTCTGCACGTTCGGCTTCATGGTGCGGCACGTCGCGCAGGCGCTCTGCGGAGGGGATGCCTCGCGCCTGCGCGCATTCGAAGGTCAGTTCCGGCGTCCTGTATGGCCGGGCGACACTCTCGTCACCGAGGGCTGGCACGTGCGGCCGGACGCCGTGGCCCTCCAGGTGAAGGTGAAAGAGCGCGACGAGGTCGTCATCGCCGGGGCCTGGGCCACGCTCGCGTCGTGACGCGCCGCGACCGGCGAGCGGCGCCCCGACGTCGCGTCCTCACCCTGCGGTCTCGTAGGCCGTCGCGTCGAACTTGCGGGTGCGCATGCGAAACTCGAAGGTGAAGCCCGGCCAGAGCGTGGTGTTCCTCCCCGTCCGCGTCTGGTACCAGCTCGTGCACCCGCTCGACCAGACGGTGCGCTTCAGTCGGTCGCGGACTCGCTCGTTGTAGGTTGTCTGCACGTCGCGGCGCACGTCCACCATCTTCAGCCCCCGGTCGCGCATCGTCTCTATCGCGCTCGTCACGTACGCCACCTGTGACTCGATCATGAAGACCATCGAGCCGTGGCCCAGGCCCGTGTTCGGGCCGACGAGAACGAAGAGGTTCGGGAATCCCGAGACGCTGGTGCCCAGATAAGCCTCGGCCCCATCGCGCCATGCGTCGTTCAGATCGCGCCCGCCACGGCCGCGCACGTCGAAGGGCGCCATCTGTTCGGCCGCCTCGAAGCCGGTGGCCAGGACGATCGCGTCGACGGGCCGCTCGCGGCCGTCTCCGCTCACGATGGCGCTCGGCCGGACCTGTGCGATCGGCTGGGTGACGACCTCCACGTTGTCGCGCTGAAGCGTCCGGTACCAGTCGTTGGTAGGGAGGATGCGCTTGCAGCCCATCGCGTAGCTCGGCGTGAGCTTTGCGCGCAGCGCCGAGTCCGCCACGCTGCGATTCAGGTACCGCAACGCGACATGCGACAGGGCCTTGAGGATCCGCGGCTCGACTACGAAGCCCACCGCCAGCGCCTCCCGTTGCCAGTAGATCGCACTCCGGGAGAGGCGTTGCAGGGGAGGGGCGAGTGCGAACAGCGCGCGCTCGACCTCGCCGAAGGCCCGGTCGCGCTTGGGGACGACCCACGGGGGTGTGCGCTGGAAGACGTGGAGGCTCGCGACGCGCGGCGCGATCGACGGGACAATCTGGATCGCGCTCGCGCCCGTGCCGATGACCGCGACGCGTTTGCGGTCGAGCGAGAACGCGTGGTCCCAACGCGCCGAGTGGAAGGTCTTGCCCTGGAAAGTCTCGAGGCCACGGATGTCGGGCAGGGAGGGTTTGCTCAGAGGGCCGCAAGCGGAGACGAGGACGCGGGTCCGCAGCGCCTGTCCGCTCTGGGTCTCGACTTCCCAGGTCGCGGTTTGCTCATCGAACCGCGCCCGCACGACGGCCGTTCCAAAGCGGATGTGCGGTCGCACGCCGTACTTGTCCGTGCACCGGACCAGGTAATCGAGAATCTCCTTCTGCGGCGCGAACGCCCTGGTCCAGGCGCGATTCGGCTCGAACGAATACGAATAAAGGTGCGACTCGACGTCGCAAGCCGCGCCCGGATAGTGGTTGTCCCGCCAAGTACCTCCCACTTCCTCGGCCCTCTCGAGGACGACGAAATCGTCGAAGCGGCGGCGCTTGAGGCCAATGGCCATTCCGAGGCCGGCGAAACCTGCGCCGATGATGACGACCTGGTGCATTCTGCTCACCAGTCTACCGCGCTACCGCGGCTTGCGGACGGTACGGGTCAGCCGGAGCAGGGGGGGGGAGCCGCAGAGGTCAGAATGGCTGGGATCAATGGCCGTCTTCGCGCCCAGGCGAGTGCACGCACGGTTCCCGAGGGTCCACGCGTCGTCGCGCGGGGTCCTTCGCAGCGGACTGAACGACCACGATGCCGCGGCGTCGATTTCGAGCGCGTCGTTGGTCGTGGCGATAGTTCGAATGGCAAATATCCCAGCGCGTCCCCTTTCCCCGTACGAAGGTGCCTGAGTCGACGACGTGTTCCGAGAGCGGGCCCTCGACGCGCTCGCGCGGGACGTCTCCGTCAGACCGTCACGAGCTCCCGCCTTCGATCTCGCGGCCCTCGCGCTCCTCTTCTGACCCGGCAGACACAAGTGCCCCGCTCGAGGTTTGCGCTCGAACGACAGCGGCTGAATCGACCGTCCGTGCTTCCGCTGGCGGCGCGTCAGCCGCGCGGATCGACGAACGCTAAGCGGAGAAGCTTCGAACCTCTCACGCATGGGCAGCCGATCGCACCGTCGATCCGTTGAGGGCGCTTCATCCGTCTGGCTCGCTCGTTGCGAGGGTGCTCGCCCCGGCGGCTCGACGATAAACGACGAGCCATCCAATCGAGCATTCAAAAGAATCTCTAGGAGGACAGTCATGTATCGAAATCATGTCGCAAAGGCTGGCGCGATCGGCACCGTGTCGCTCGGTCTCCTGGCGGCGGCGCTGGGCGCCGGCTGCGGAGCCAGCGCGAGCAGCCCGGCGGGGTCCGGGTCGAGCGTGGGCTCGAACGAAGGCTCGGGCGAGGGGACCGCCACCATCACGGAGAAGCAGCTCGCCGTGAACGGGTGCGGCGCCACGGGCACGTTCCTCATCACCTCGCCCCAGATCATCAATTTCATCGCTACGAACCAGAACGCTTTCCAGAGCGCGCAATTTCAGCTCGCGGCGGTGACCAACAACAATCAGGTCGTCCAGGTCAATCAGCAGGCGCAGCAAGCGAGCGCGCAGCTCCAGTCTGCGATCAACAGCGCCACGAACACCTTCAACCTCGCGCAGCAAAGCACGAACACGGCGGCGTCGCAGAACGCTGCGAACTCCACGGTGACGCAGCAGAACGTGAACGAGGTGGCGACCGCGACTCAGCAGAACAGCGGTTCGGCCGTGAGCACGCTCGACCAGGCCGACACGCATAGCGACGCGCACCAGGCCAGCCAGGCGGCTCAGGCGGCGAACTTCGCGGCGAACGCCTCGAGCCAGTTCGCCAACGACAACGCGGCCACGGCGCAGAATGCGGCCACCAACGCGAACCAGTTCGCCAACAACAACGGGGCCACGGCGCAGAACGCGGCCGCGAACCAGAACGCCTTCGCGAACCAGAACGCCGCGGCGGCCCAGAACAACGCGACCACCGCGAACAACGCGACGACCGCGAACAACGCGACGACCGCGAACAACGCCGCGACCCAGAACGCGTTTGCCAACAACAACAACTTCGGCAACACGCTCGCCAATCTCGGCCAGTTCGCCCTCGGCGGGCTCGGTGGGGCAGGCGGTGCCGTCGGCTTCGTCCCGGCGGCGATCATCTCGCCGCTGTTCGCGAACAACACGTTCCAGAACACGGCCTTCAACAACGGGAACTTCGCCAACCAAGGCGCGAACGCGGCGAACAGCGCGAACGCCGCGAACTCCGCGAACGCGGCGAACAGCGCGAACGCGGCGAACTCCGCTAACCAGGTCCTCAACAACAACGTGAACAGCGGCGCCAACACGGCGAGCGCCGCGAACACGGCCTTCAACAACAACGCGGCGAGCGGTCAGAACGCCGCGACCGCCGCCAACACGGCGCAGAACCTGAACGTCAACCAGGCCGCGCAGAACCAGACGGTGTCCAACACCGCCACGGCCAGCCAGGTCGCGACGGCGAACCAGACGGCCGACACGAACCACCTCGCGCAGACGACTGCCTTCCAGAACCAGTCGGCGGTCACCAATAGCCAGGCGCTCAATGCCCTGGCGAGCACCGTGAACCAGGCGGCGGCGAACACGGCGGCGACCGCGAACAACACCGCTCTGAACCAGGCGAACGCGTCGCAGTTCCAGAACGTCAGCCAGTCCCAGGCGCAGCAGTCGAACGCGCTCGTCTTCTCGAACCTGTCGTCGCTCCAGTCGAACCAGTTTATCGTGACGACGAATTTGACCACGAATCAGGTTAACAGCGTGCTCCAGTTCTTCACCGGGAACACGCCAGGCATCGTGTCCAACGCGGCGGCCTTCCCGATCGCCACGCCGGCCTGCGCGTTCTGAGATCCCGTTACTCGTTCGTGTCGTAACGAACCCTGCTCGGCAGGAGGAGTCGTGGCGCGGGACGGCGAGTCCTCGCCCGCGGCTCCTCCTCGCCGGCAGCTTTTTTTGGGAGGTCGCCATGATCCGGTTTCATCGGTTGGTCGTACGAGTGGTTCCCTCGCTGGCGGTCCTTGGCTTGGCAGTGTCCCCGTGGGTCGCCGCGTGCGGAGTCGACTCGAACGGGAGCTCCAGCTCCGCGTTGCAGTCCCTCGACGAGAATTGCGTGCTCACGGCGAAGCTCCAGTGCCCGTTCACCTGCGCGCAGATCGATACGGCCACCCAATGCCACGCCGATCTGGGAGCCTCGGCCGATACGACGTGCGGGGCCGGCGCCACGGGCAGCTGCCTCACGGCGTGCGGATCCGACTGCGCAGCGAACTGCGCCGCCACGGCGAGCTCGCAGTGCGATGCGACGTGCAAGACCCAGTGCGACGGCAACTGCCGATCGCTGTGCGCGGGGGCGTTCGACATCAATCAATGCCAGGACCAGTGCAACGCGCAATGCGAGGACCAGTGCAACTCGAACTGCGCCTCGAATACGCAGGACACCTGCCAGGGCAAGTGCTCCGCGGCGTGCAGCGCGACCTGCGGCGTCGAGGCCCAGATCTCGTGCGAGCTTCGGGCGTCGGTGACGGCGCAGACCAACTGCGCCGGCAGTCTGGCGGCGAAGTGCATGGCGGAGTGCGCGAGCAACTTCACCCTGCAGTGCGTTCGCGGCGGAGGCGCGAGCGCCGTTGCCGCGGGCGATCCTCCGGCCGATCCGGCCGATCCGCCCGAGGGCGGCGCCGGCGTCGTTCTCGGTCCTCTGGACGGTGCCGCTGCCGCGCCGGTGCCTGTCGCCGGCCCCTCCTTCGCGGACGACGCAGGTCCTTCCGGCTCCGTTGGCGTCCTGCCCGAGAGGCCCCGGATGACGCCCTTTTAGTCTTGGTCACGCCACGCTCGAGCCCCGGCGTCGGTCGTGCGCCGGGTCACGTCTCGCTGCGTACGAGTTTGCCTTTGGCCAGCGAAGAAGGTAGCACCCGCCCCATGGGCCAGCTTTCCAAGTCCGTGGTCGTCGTTGCGGCCAAGCGAACCGCTTTCGGCACGATGTCGGGGGCGCTCAAGGGCCTCAGCGCGACCGATCTCGCGGCGACCGCGGCGAAGGCGGCGCTCGAGCAATGCTCCGTCGATAGGGCCGCCATCGGTCAGGTGATTGTCGGGAACGTGATGCAGACGAGCGCCGACGCCATCTATTGCGCTCGGCACGTCGGCCTCAAGGCGGGCTTGCCGGTCGAGACGCCCGCGCTGACGGTGAACCGACTCTGCGGGTCGGGTTTTCAGGCGATCGTCTCCGGAGCGGAGCAAATCCTCCTCGGGGAGACGGAGGCCGTTCTGGTGGCCGGCACGGAGAACATGTCACAGGCCCCGTTCGTCCTTCGCGGCACGCGCGAGGGTTGGGCGTTTGGCAAGGCGCCGCCGGTCGAGGATTCGCTCTGGAGCGCGCTGACCGACAGCTACGGGAACGTTCCGATGGCCGTCACGGCGGAAAACCTCGCGGTCAAGTACGGCATCACGCGCGCGGAGTGCGACGGATACGCGCTCTCGAGCCAGCAGCGATGGGCCGCCGCGCAGGAGGGGGGTCGCTTCAAGGCGGAGATCGTCGCCTTCGCGCTGCCGACGAAGAAGGGGGTGGTTTCGTTTGCGGTCGACGAACATCCTCGTCCGCAGTCGACCCCCGAGGGCCTCGCGAAGTTGGCGCCCGTCTTCAAGAAGGACGGCGTCGTGACGGCGGGGAACGCTTCGGGCATCTGCGACGGCGCAGCGGCCCTCGTGCTCACGACCGAGGAGTACGCGCGAAAGAAGGGAATGAAGCCGCTCGCGCGGATCCTCCAGTGGGGGTTGGCCGGGGTCGAGCCGAGCATCATGGGGATCGGGCCGGCGCCGGCGATTCGCACGGCCCTCTCGCGGGCGGGCTTGAAAGCCTCGGAAATCGACCTCTTCGAGGTCAACGAAGCGTTCGCCCCGCAGTACCTGGCGGTCGAGAAGGAGCTGGGGCTCGACCGCACCAAGACGAACGTGGACGGAGGCGCCATTGCCCTCGGTCACCCTCTCGGTGCCAGCGGCGCCCGGATCGCGACTCACGTGGTCTACGAGCTCGCCCGCCGCGGCGGCCGATACGCCCTCGGCAGCGCGTGCATCGGGGGAGGCCAGGGGATCGCGGTCGTGCTCGAGCGGCTGAGCTGAAACCTCAGGCCGCGCTCTCGACGAGAACCGCGCCCGCCCTGCGCAGCGCGTCCAGATCGACCTCGCCGTCGAGCGCCATGCGTCCCTTCACGATGAGCCACGCGATGGCATTGCGCATCGCGCGTACGGCGCGCAGCGCGGCACGCAGGCTCGGGAAGACCCACGAAAGCGTTCCTGGTTCGCTCTCGCGCCATCCGTAGATGACCAGCGTGACCGCGGCGCCGCTCGGCTTCTCCATCCGCGATCGCAACGGCTGAAAGCCCGACCGCATTCCTCTCATCGCGAGGCAGGAGCCTACGTCCGTTCCTGGCCGCCGCAAGGGGGGATATGACCAATCCGACGGGCTACTATGCCCCCGTGGAGTCCGCTCGCCCGCCGCCGCGTTCGGTCTCCGGATCGGACTCGACGGTATCGTCGCGTTCGCCCGACGAATCGGTTTCGGTCTCGCTGACGACCCGTGCGCCCCTGCTGAGCGCGACGGGCGCATCGTCGACCGCGACGACACGGCTGGGAGCGCCCGGCGAACGGCCGGCTTGGCCGCTTCTGCCGCTGGCCTTGGCCGTCGTCATCGTCCTCGGGACCGTGGTCGCGTTCGCCATCGGCGCGCTGGGCTCTTCGACGCTCGCGACGGCGAGCGACGCCCACGCGGCAGATCGAGCCCAGCTGCTGGCCTCCGCGTTCGCTGCGCGCCTCAACCAGTTGCCTCCCCAGGAGAGGCCGGAGGCGCTGCAGTGGGCCGCGCGGAAGACAGGGGCCGAGCTGGTCGTGGTGACGCGAGACGGCGACGTCATCCTCGATGCCACGCTCGGCATGTCCGACAAGGGGGCGCTGCGCCGCGTAGTCTCCCAGCGCGCGGGCGAGGCGATCACCGGACTGGGCCGCGCGCGCTTCGTCGTCGAGCCGCTGACGACGAGCGCCTTCCTCGTCGCGTTCGTGCGTGAACCCACCGCGCCGGAGGGGGGGCACGCTCTGCTGCGCGCGCTCGTGGCGCTCACGACGATGCTCGTCGGAGTGGCGGCGGCGGTCGCCTACGCGGTCGCACGCGATGCGAACCGCGACGTCGACTTCGTCGCGCAGCGGGTGCGCGGCATGGTCCACGTGCGGACGGAGCCGGCGGGCGAGAGCGTCCCCGTCAGGACGATGGACGAGGTCGGCGCGCTCACCGTCTCTTTCAATGCCCTCGTGGACCGGTTCGCGGCAGCGCAGGCGACGTACGAGAAAGACTTAGAGCGCGTCCGCTCTGCAGATCGCGATCGCGCCGGGTTCCTCGCCGCCGTGAGCCACGAGCTGCGGACGCCGCTCAACGCGATCCTCGGCTTTGCCGACGTGCTGATGACCGAGGTCGACGGACCGCTCACGCCGGAGGCACGCGAGGAGGTGGAGCAGATCCGCGGCTCCGGAAAGCACTTGCTCGACCTCATCAACGATATCCTCGAATTCAGCGCGCTCGAAAGCGGGCAGCTGAAGCTGTCCCGCGCGCGCGTGGACCTGGCGGCTCTCGCGTGGGAGGTGGTGCGTGAGGCCGCGGGTCTCGTGGGGCAGCGCCCCGTCAGCGTGCGCATCTCCGGCGAGGGGCAGGTCTACGCCCGCGCCGATCCGAAGCGGGTCCGGCAGGTGCTCACGAACCTCGTGGGCAACGCGATCAAGTTCACGCTGGCGGGCGAGGTCGTCGTGGAGGTTGGGCGCCAGGGCCGCTGGGCCCGCGTGAGCGTGTCGGACACCGGCCCCGGGATTTCTCCCCGCGAGCGGGCTCTCATCTTCCAGGAGTACAAGCAGACGACCGAGGAGCGCGCGCGGCGCCGCGGCACCGGACTTGGTCTGGCGATCGCGCGCCGGCTCGTCTTGATGCACGGCGGAAAGATCGAAGTAGAGAGCGAGCTCGGCGTCGGGTCGACCTTCCACGTCCTCCTGCCCACGTGGGACGCCAAGTCTGCGGCTCCCGAGGCGCGCTCGCGGGGGGGGCCGTGACGAAAACGGTCAGGCGACTCGCGATACAGTTGGCGGCGATTCAGGTCATGGCCTGGGGGACCACGGGCATGCTCGTAGTCGCGTTTGCCCCGCGACTCCTCCTGCTCGATCCCGTCGTCATTTCGCGCAGCGCGTCGCTCGCTCTTTGGGGCTGGCTCGCGACGGTCGCCCTCGTCGTGGCAGGCACGCTCGTCGCCGCTCGGCGCGTACGCCCATTGCTCGACGCGATCGACGAGGGCGCCGTCCGCGTCGAGCCCGCCGAGGTGCTCGCGCTCTATTCCTTGCCGGCGCGGCTCGTCGCCTACGCCCTGGCGGGCGCGCTGGTCGTTGGCGTCGCGACGCTGGCGTCCACGCTTCGGTCGGACCCGAACGATCTCTACACCCAGGCGGAGCTTGTCCTGCTCTCGATGACCCTGGCGTGCGTGGCCGCGTTGCCGTCGTACGTGGCGATGCGTGCGCTCGTCGCTCGCGCGATGGAACGCGTCCCCGTGGGCGCCTCCCGAGAGGCGCTCGAATCGCTCGAGGCGGGTCGTGTCGCGCGCTCGCACCATCGCCTCCTCGCGGCCGTGATGGGACCGGTCGCGTTCGTCGCATTGGGCGCGTCACTCCTCGTCCACGCGCATCTGCGCGCGTTCGACTCGTCCTCGCGCGAGGTGGACGCCGCGGAGCTCGCAGAAAGCGCTCTCGAGGCGGTCGGCGGCGATACGCGCGGTCGGAAGGCCGCCGTGGATGCGGCGCGCGTACACGGCTTCGACGTGGACATCTTCCGCTCGAGCGCCGCCTACTCGGTCGCGCACGACGACGAGGGACGAACGGTGGTCACCGTCCCGTTGAGCGACGGCCACGCCGTCGTCCGCTTCGAGGCCGCCCGCGTAGGCCCCGGCGCGGGGGCGTATCTCTTCCTCTCGCTCCTAGCCGTGATCCTCGCTGGCCTTCTCGGCCGAACCATCGGCCGAGCCTTCACGGAAGACGTCGAGCTCGCAACGCGCGGACTCGAGGCTGCCGGCGTCGCAGACGTTCTGCAAGGCGGCGGGATCCGCGGCGACGCGCGCTTTCAGTCGGTCGCCGCGCTCTTGCGAGCCGTCGATCAGCTCGGCGGCGTCTTCCGCGAGTTCGCGAGCGCCCAGCAGCGGGCCATCGACGCGCGCGCCGCCACCGAGCGGATGCGCGGTCTTTTCCTCGCGTCGATGAGCCACGACCTGAAGGCCCCCCTGAACGCGATCCTCGGCTTCGCCGAGCTGGTCTCGCGCAGCGAGCTCACCGAAGGTCAGCGCGAGAGCGTCGCGATTATCGAGCAACGCGGCGGGGAGCTCCTCTACCTGATCGACACGATCCTCGACGCGGCGCGCGTGGAGGCCGGCGAGCTCACCATCGCTCCCGAGCTGACGCGCGTCGGGGACGTCGTGATGCCGGCAGTCCTGGACGCGCGCGAGCTCACCGTGGGGATGCACGTCGAGATCACCGGCGAGATTCAACCAGGGGTTCCGCGCATTCTCGTCGATGCCGCCCGGCTCGCGCAGGCGCTGACGGCGATCGTCCTCGTCGCTGCGCGCTTCGCGGAGAAGGGGCAAGTGGTCGTCCGTGCGTCCATGCCCGCCGGAAGCGATCGGCTCCGCATCGACGTCGAGATCACCGGTCGCGGGATCTCGCCGGAGGACCGCGAGAAGATTTTCGACGCATTCAAGCAGGCGGACCGTGCAAGAAAGCACGGGAGCCTCGGGCTCGGTCCGTTCCTGGCGCGCGCGATCGTCGAGCTGCACGGAGGGGCGGTTGACGTCGTCACGACGGAGGCGGGAGGGACCGCCTTCTGCGTTTGGGTTCCGAGCGAAGTGGGCTCCCGGGGCTAGCGGGAGTTGCGGAGCGAGTCAGCCTCGCTTTGACCGTAACGGCGTTTGTTACTGCCGACGGCGCGCGGCGCGGGAGCTCGGTCGCGAGGGAGGTATGGCGGGTATCGTTCCCGACGAAGGGCGTTCGGCTCCGAACGGCTGGAGCGTGTCGCCGGGCCGCGGGGGCGGCATTCTCAGCGGTACCTCCAGCGCCGCGCGATCCACGACGAGCTCGTTGTGGGGCTGGCTGAAGAAGATGGGGGCCCGAAAGATCCGCGCGTGCTCCGCGATGCTCACCGGGGCGTCGTGCGCGAAGGAGACGGCGCTCGGAGCCACGTCGACGGCGGCCATGACGCGACCGCGCGCGACGATCATGGCCAGGAAGTGTTCGCTGTAATGCCGGAGGCGGTTCGGCTCCACGGCGACCGTGGTCCGGTGGATCACTCGAACGCTCGACCCGTCATTGACGAGCTTCAACTCGCTCATTCCTCCCACCAGGTGGTACATGCGCGCGATGCGCTCGAGCGCGTCGTGGACCGTGGGGCTGCTCATGACCACGAACTCGAGCATTCCGTAGATGCCCGTAGGCGCCGCCTCGGCCGCGTGCAATCCAAAGTCGGGATCGCCGCAGAGGGCCGGAACGAGGACCCACGCGCGCGTCAGAGCCTCGACCCGAATCCACCCCGCCGCGTCATCGAGATCCGTCGGCGAGACGCCGATCGCGTGGAGCACCCGGTCGGGAGCGACGCCGCTTCGACGCGCCAGATCAAGGAGCGCGCGCAGCAGCACTGCCGCTACGCTGGCGGGCGGTCGCATACGACGGCACTCTACAATGGGCGGCTCAGCGCAGCCATATCTCGACGCGACGATTTCTCTCGCGGCCGTCCTCCGTAGCGTTGTCGGCGACGGGCATGTCGGGCCCGAATCCGTGAGCCATCGTCACCGTCAGACCGCGAGCGCGGAGCTGGGAGGCGACGATCCCGGCGCGCTGGCCCGAGAGGGTCATGTTCTCCAGTCGCGACCCGGTCGCGTCGGAGAAGCCGAAAAGCAAGAGCGAGCGCGAAGCGTTTGCGGCGTGCCCCATGAGGGCCACGATGCGCTGGAGGTCCCGGAGGGCGCGCGTGTCGAGCTCCGTTTTCCCGCGATCGAACCGGAAATCCACGGATAGCCTGCAGGCGCCGCGCACCGACTCCTGGTATTCGCTCGCGCACGCCGTGCAGCGGGAAGCCTCCGCGTCGCACTCCGGTCGCAAATCGACGAACCCGCTGCTCTCGACGACGCGCTGCCCCTCCTCGGACAACGCGAAGTCGACGAAGTCGCGCGCCGCGATCGGCGCGTTCAGGGGAATGTAGAAATAGAGGCGGCGAGCCAGGGGGTAGTCTTCCGTCGAGACGGTCATCGGCGACGGCAGAAGCGGTACCGACCCGCGCTCCTGCACCATCACGGCCTTCGCGCTCCGGACGTAGGGAAGGCCGATGAAGCCGATGGCTCGTTCGTCGGCCGCCACCGCATCCGAAAGCTCCTCGCTCGACTCGAATCGCCTGGCGCTCGGCGAGAGCGAGCCGGCGCCGAGCACCAGGTTCTTGAAGGTGTCGTACGTACCCGACCGATCGTCCCGCGCGTCGATCACGATAGGGAGATTCCGGCCGCCCAGCTCACTCCAGTTCCCCACTTTCCCGGTGAAGATGTCGGAAATCTGCGCCTTCGTCAGCGACGACATGCCGTTCGAGGGGTTGACGATCACGGCGATGCCGTCGAGCGCGATGACGTGCTCGCTCGCGGCGGAAGCCAGGTTGCCGAGCGCCGATAACCGAGAGGCCTCTTCGTCGCGGACGCGCCGCGACGACATTCCGATGTCGCATCGACCCTTCGCGAGGTCGTCGAAGGCCGTCGCCGAGCCGTGCGCGTGCACCTCGATTTCTTCTTTCGGGCCATCCGTGCCACGTGCCTCGACCACCAGCTCGTCGGGCGCGATCCGGCGGCGCAAAACCGTGGTGGCGCCGGTTCGCTTGCGAAGAAAGGCTTCTGCGAGCGCGGGCGCGAGCTCCGCGCCCATGGTGTTCGACCCGTGCAAGCGGACGATGGTCTTCCCGGGGGAGTCGCCCTGCGCCGCGAGAGTCGCGGCGGCGAAGAACTCGCCGTGTCGCGCTCGCGCGCCGATCAGCGCGGCGACGGCCGACACCCCCGCCATCGCGAGCGCCGCGAGCGCCACCGAGAGCTTGCGCCGATGCGGCGCGGGCGGCGAGCCTCGCAGAGGGTGGGAGCCGCCCGAGGGAGCCGTCGAGCCCGAGGCGCGCGCGGCGCGAACGGCGTTGGGCGTCTCGATCGCCGTAATCGGGGTCTCCCGGCGTACGACGGAGGTCATCGGCGTCGCAGACCCCGCGGGGTCGACGGAGAGCGTGGCCGGCAACGGGTCCATCGGTTGCGGCGGAGTCAGTCCGGCGAACGCCTCGTAAGCGGTCGAGGCGTGCTCGAACCGAGCGCCAGGGTTGCGGGCGACGCAGCGCGAGAACCATTCGTCGAAGTCGGGGGGCAACCGGTCCGCGCACCCCAGCTCGGCCGCGCGCTGCGAGGCCGGTACGATGGGATCGAGAACGACCTCGCGAAGCAATACCTCTGTCGAAGCGCTCTTCGCGTTCGCGCTCGGAAAGTAGTGTTTCCCTGTGAGCAACAGGAAGGCGAGAAGACCGAGCGCCCAGACATCGGCTTGCGGCGCGATCGCCGCGCCGGTCACCGTCTGCTCCGGGGCCATCCAGGATGGCGTGCCGAGCACCGCCGTCCGCGCGTCGCCGGACCTCGGTCCCGGAGGGCCGAGGAGCGCAGGCGAGCTGCCCGCGATGGCTTTCGCGATGCCGAAGTCGAGCACCTTGACGGTCAGCGGAATGGCCACGTGCCGCGACCGCGACAGGAACACGTTCGCTGGCTTGAGATCGCGGTGGACGATGCCTCGCGCGTGGGCCGCGCCGAGCGCGTGCGCGATCTGCCCGAGGATCTCGACCGCGTCGGACCACGCGAAGGCGCCTCGGCGGCGAATCTCGCGCGAGAGAGTGGAGCCTTCCAGGAGCTCCATGACGATGTACAGCGTTCCGGTCTCCGGGTCGTGTCCGGCATCGAGCACCTGGGCGACGTGATCGCTCGGAATGACCGCCGTCAGCCGTGCCTCGCGCACGAATCGTTCCCGGAGCTCCTCGTTGCCGGCGAACCGCTCGTGCAGCACCTTGAGCGCCCGTCGCGCGCCGGTCGCGATCTGCTCCACCTCGTAGACCGTCCCCATGCCGCCTTCGGCGAGCGCGCTGACGACTCGATAGCCCGCGACGATCGTCCCCGGCGCCAGGTTCACCTCGCGCCGCCGTTCCACGCCCCCTCCACCTCGGACGGACGCAACGAAACGATGCCTCGCCGCACGAGATCGTTCACGCCCGCCCGCGCCTCCTCGAGCGGGAGCCCCGCCCTCGCGAACACGTCGCTGAGGAGCGACGATCCGTCGATGTAAGAGAGCAGCCAGAGCGCTCTCACGTCCAGGCGCGCCGCTCGTATCTGAGCGTCCGACGCGATTCGCCTCGGGACGCAGCCTTCATCCAGATACGAGGGCTCGCGAGCAGCCTTCGGTCGGTTCATCCCTCCCCCTCGAGACCGGACATAGTCTCATGACAGCCGTGAAGCCTGGGTCTCTAATTCGCTACAGTTCTGTGCGTTCATCCGAGCCACTGCGCTCTCTTGTAGCGACTGTAGCGACACGGATATTTCGCCCTCGCGTGCAGGGGCGTTTCAACGACGTTGCCGGACAGGCGCGGGTATGGGCGGTCGTGAGACTGGCGTACCTTGCAATACTTCCTAGATCGCGCGCTCGGGCGGAACGTCAGCGGGTGTTAGCGCCGGCGTGACGCCGCGGTCGCGGTCGCGGTTTCGATGGCGCAGAGCGCGCTTCGGGCCTTGTTGCGGGTTTCCTCCGCCTCGCTTGGGGGGTCGCTCGCTTCGACGATTCCCGCTCCGGCGGTCACGACGAAGCGGTCGTCGCGACAGACCGCCGTCCGAATCGCAATGGCGAAATCCAGATCGCCGCGCTCGGACACGTAGCCGATCGCGCCACCGTAGATCCCGCGGGGCGCGACCTCGAGCTCGCGGATGATCTGCATCGCGCGCACCTTCGGTGCGCCGGAGAGCGTCCCGGCGGGGAACGCCGCGCGAAGGACTTCGAGGGGAGGGGCGGCTTTTGGAATGCGCCCGGTCACTTCGCTCACGATGTGCATCACGTGCGAGTACCGCTCGATCTCCATGTTCCGCAGGAGCTTGACGCTTCCCGTGGCGGCGACTCTTCCGACGTCGTTTCGGCCCAGGTCGATGAGCATCACGTGCTCGGCTCGCTCCTTCGGGTCCGCGAGGAGCTCGCGCTCGAGCGCAGCGTCCTCTTCCGCCGTCTTGCCGCGGCGGCGCGTTCCGGCGAGCGGCCGGACGGTCATCGTGCCGTCCTCGAGGCGGACGAGCGTCTCCGGGCTCGCTCCGACGATCTGCGTTCGCGTCCGATCCCCGAGGGCCGGCGGCAGATCGAGGAAGTACATGTAGGGGCTCGGATTGAGGACGCGCATGGCGCGATAGGCGTCGAATGGATCGCGCCCGGCTCGCGGGAGCGAGAAGGTGCGCGCGAGGACGATCTGGAAAGCGTCCCCCGCTGCGATGTACTCCTTCGCCCGCCTGACCATCCTCTCGTAGCCCGCGTCATCGACGTCGATCTCGACGCCGACGGGCAGCCGAGAGCTGTCGGGGAGCGCGAGCGCCGGAGGGTCCTCGATGCGCTCGAGGTGTGCGCGCGCCTCCTCTGCGTCGGCCATGTCCTCGGCGGCGATCGTCACCGTGTGCGTCAGGCCGTCGAAGACGACGATCGTCGAGCCCCCGAAGAAGCGCGCGAGGGGCGTGGTCACCCGCGAGCCCCATCCGGGCACCTTGTCGATCGTGT
The DNA here is from genome assembly GCA_937998045.1 of uncultured Myxococcales bacterium. Lineage (GTDB taxonomy): Bacteria > Myxococcota_A > Polyangia > Polyangiales > Polyangiaceae > Palsa-1150. The sequence goes on along the minus strand of CALKVG010000144.1, from coordinate 6,989 downwards.
GGACCAGATCCCACGCGAGATACCCGATATGCGCACGAGCGAACCGCGCTGCCGGGTGCGCGGCCTCGCCGCCGTCGGCCGTCGACTGGAAGAGCGCGCGGGCCGCCTCGAGAGGGTCCCTCGCTCCGGGCACGCCTCGAAGCGTGTGCGGCACCCCGCGCGCGCCGACCCACTCGCCGTTTGGTTGCAGCGTCAGCTCGCGCTTGGGCTTGTAGCCGAGGATCGAGTAACGGCCCCAGCGCTCCCCCCCGACGACGCTCTCCAGCAGAAAGGAAGCCTCGTCTCCCGCGGCGCGCCGCAGAGCGGCGTAGGCGCGAACGGGTGTCAGCGTGTCGGCGACCAACGTGAGCGTAGCAATCACGGGGTCGATTCTCTATCACGCGGGAAACCGCCGCCAGGCAGAACTCCCCCGGCGCGCGCGCGCCTCTCGGCCCCGCGCCGCCCCGTGGCTCCATTCGAGCGCCCCGAGTCGACTGCAGGAGATGAGGCAAGGCTGCATCCCGTTCAGTCTCACCCGCTCTGAATTTCGCCGCTTTCCGGTTGTTTTTGGTTGCGACAGGTGACAGGTGAGGCAGGCTTGTCCTCCCCGGAGCCTCCAAATGCCTTCACCGCACAACGAGGTCGTCTCGAACGTTCTGCGACTGACGCAGCTCTGGCTCAACGGCTGGCGGCACAAACGAGTCGCCCCGAGCGCCTCGACACGCTGGCTCATGGAGCGAGCGGCGGCCAGACTGGGCACCGTAGCCCCCGAGTCCGATTACGAAGAGTTCGACTGGGTTTCGCGCACGTTCTCGCAGACGAGCGCGATGACGCTCTACGTCGCCGCGCGGGGCCTCGCCGACCGAGGACAGCGTGACGACGCGCTCGCCGTGCTCGAAGACGCGTGTCGGGCGCAGTCGCAGGAGTCTGCGAGGCGCAGCTGAGCGAGCGCGCGCCGGTTCAGCGGTTGGCGATTCCGAGGATCTGTCTCGCGCGCATTGGGTCTGCCGGCGTGCGTCCGATCGACCGCGCGTACGTCGCGGCACGCGCGACCAGAGGAGCGCTGCCCTCGGAGAGCACCCCTTTGCTGGCGTAGATGTTGTCCTCCAGCCCCACGCGCGCATGCCCCCCGAGACGCATCGCCAGCTCGGTCATCGGCTGCTGAAATCTTCCGGTCGCCGCAACGCCCCACGTGGCCTCTTCGGGAACCAGAGTCCGCAGGTACTGGAGGACGTCCTCGCGTGCGCCGATGGCTCCCTTCACGCCGAGTACGAACTGAAAATGTAGTGGCTTGCCGATCGCTCCCTCGGCGGCGAGAGCGAGCGCCTCTTCCACGTGGCCAACTTCGTAGCACTCGAGCTCGGGGACGGCGCCCGCAGCGCGCATCTTCGCCGCCAGCTTGCGGATGTCCGGACGCGTGTTCACGAAGACGTCGTCGCCGAAGTTGATGGAGCCGCAGTTGAGCGTGGCCATCTCCGGCTTGCACGCGAGGGGGCCTGCCCGCTCGTCGATGGACATGCCGACGGCTCCGCCGGTCGACGGCTGGATGACGCAGTCGCACGCCCGTCGAATGGCGTCGATCGTCTCCCCAAACCTCGCGGCCGACTGCGTGTTCGACCCGTCATCGTTGCGCACGTGCAAATGGATGACCGCCGCGCCGGCCTCGCGACAGCGCGCCGCCTCTTCCGCGATCTCGCGCGGCGTGATGGGCAAATGCGGCGTCTGTGCCCGCGTGAGCTCGGCCCCGACGATGGCCGCGGTGATGATGACGTCCTCGCCCTCGACCGGCGTGACCAGCGGCTCGGACGTCGGCAGGGGGCCCGCCGGCAGACCTGGCATGTACAGCTCGCGCGGCTTGCGCTGCAGGTCCTTCGGCACGACGCACGTGCCGATCGCGCGCGCTACGACGATCGGCTCATCGAGGACCTGGGCCGCGCTCGGGGCGCAGCCGGCCTCTCGAACGTTGGAGATGACCTTTCGCGCCTCGAAGCGGATCCGCCGGCTGGTGTTGCCGATGGCGCAGAGCTCGGCGACCGCCTCGATGTAGTCCCCGGCAAACACCGGGGCCAGGAACTCGACACTCTCGTAAGCACGGAAGAGGCCCTCGTCGCCGTCCAGGCGAATGAGCAACTCCGTCGCAAGGTCGCCAAAGAGCCCCAACATGCGCGCTCCATCGACGAGCTCGCCCGCGTAGTGGGCCTCGTTGGCGCTCATGCGCAGCCGGAGCGTGACCTTCGTCCCGATCATGGGGGATGAATACCACGCCTCATTCGGAACGCCTCTCCGAGCGGTTCCCCCTGCCGGCATGCCGGGCGCAGGTCATATTAAAGCGCATGGAGCTCGCGCTCCTCACCTTCATCGCGGTCTGCTGGGCCGTGCTCGGCACCGGGGCGATCACGAGCTTCATCGCCTGGTCGTCCCGCGACGGCGAACGCAGCGCCGACCTCGACGCGTCGTGGCAGCGATACGCGTGGAGCAAACGGTTCCGCTTTCAGCCGGCGACCGGGCAGTGGCCGCACGCTCGCGCTCCGCGCATCGAGGGGAAAGTCGACGACGTCGACATCGTCATCGAAGCGTGCACGTTGACCATCCGAGGGTCCTCCCGTCCGTGCACGCGGGTGTGGGCGCGCGCGCCGCTGCCGTACCCCGTGCGCGTCGTGGTTTCGAGCGACGTAAGGTTGCTCCAGGGGCCGGGCGTACACGAGCTCGAGGTCGTCCGCCTGGGCGATCCGTTCTTCGATCACGCCCTCGCGGTGCGGACGTCCAGCGGGGATGCGGCGTACCGACTGCTGCCTCCAGCGTTGCGTCGAGCCCTCCAGGGGTTGCTCTCGTCGACGTACCGGCTGGCGTTGGTGCTCAAGGTGGAGGAGGGCGAAGTTTCGCTGACGTGGCTCGGCGAGGAGACGCGGCCGGCGATGCTCGACGAGGCCTGCGCCATCGTCGTTCGGGCCTGCTGCGCGAGCGGTGCGTCGGCCGCGTACCGATGACCAGTTCGGTCACTCGAGGACGATCACCGAGTCGCCGATGGCGATGGTCCCGAGCGAATCCGGGATGCAGTTCTGGCCGAACAAGACGTCGTTGTTCTTCGCGCGAAACGTCGAGAGCGTCCGCAAAGGCTCCGGTCCGCGCTCCGCGGTGAGGGGGTCGATCGTCGTCACGGTGCATCGATCGCAGGGCTTCACGATCCGCAGGACGACCCTGCCCACGCGAACGCGTGACCAACGGTCCTCCGCCCAGGGCGGGGCGCCGCTCACGACCAGGTTCGGCCGGAATCGGTCCGCGCCGATGGGCGAAGGCAACCGCGCGTTGAGATCGTCGAGGGAGGACGACGATATGAGGAGCAGCGGGTAACCGTCGGCGAAGCTCACGACGTCGCCCGGTCGTCCGTACGTCGGGCTCACGGGGCGATCGACGGGGTCCGGCATGTACACGACCGAGACGGCCTTCCCCAGCCAGGAGGACATCCAAGCCGCGGCGGCCCCGCCGCAGTCGACGGCGTCCACTTCGTCCCTCCACACCTTCACACGCCGTTGCGGCTCCGCGCCGGACAGCTCGGCGAACGCGAGCGTGAGGGGGGGCTTCTCCGGCGCCGACGCGACGATCCCCTCGGCGTTCCGCGCGATCTCGACGAGCGCGAGCCGCGGCTCCGTGCGCTGGGTGACGAAGCGCCCGGTGTCATCGACGATCATAAACCGCCGGTCGTCTCGCAGCCCCCGTCGTTCCAGCGCGGCCGTTGGCAGCGCGATACCACGGCACGACTTCACCGGGTAAATGTGCAGGCTAGAAACGACGATGGCCACGCTACGGCCCAAGCCAGACGCGCTGCCGTACGAGGCGCCAGGCGGCCGCGCCCGTGCCGTTGGCGCCGTCGCGGGCGCGCACGATGTCTCGCGGCGCCGTCGGCAGGTTCTCGGGTCGCCCGACCGCCACAGCCACTTCCCACGGACCGGCCGGGATCCAGTGGAAGAGCAAGTCCACCTTCCCGGCTAGACGGACCGAGCCATCGCGCTCGATCGTGAAGGGGACGTCCCAGGGCCGGACGATGTCGTCGCGCAAGAGAAAGGCGCGGGCGCCGATCGCGCCCGCCACGGGCCCTGTCGGTCGAAGCACCATCGAGTATGTCGCGCTCCGCTCCAGCTCGAGCCCGCGCTCGCCGCCTGCCGCTGCGTCAGCGAGCTCGTACCGCGGTACCGTCGGCGGCTGGAAGTGAAGCCGGAGGAGGAGAAGGGCCGCCGTCGCGATGAGTGCGGCGCCCACGAGGACGACCGCGACCACGCGTGCCTGCGGGCTGGACTGCTCGGGGAAGCGCATGGCGACGGAAGGCGAGGGAAGGGAGTGGGTCGAGAGACTAACCCATGGACGACGAGTGCGCTCTTCCCCTGAGGTCTGCTTGGCCTCTCTCGCGTACCGTGACACACTCCTACTACGAGACCCCTCGTGCATCGCGCGCTTCGGCGGCTCGCCGCGCCCATCGTGGTCGTCCCGGTTGTCCTCTCTTTCGGGGGTGCGGGCGCGACTTGGGGTGCATCCCCGGGAGCGCACGCCGCGCCACGCGCGCCGCGGGCCTTCGAGGTGTCGGCCCCCTCCACGCGGAGCCCGCAACTGGAGCGAGCCGAGAGCGCCGTGGTCCTGGTCGCGTTCGACGGTGTCCGCTGGCAGGACGTATTCGACGGCGCCGATCGGGCCCTCACCGCGCGGCGCGGCCTCTACCCGCCGGCCTGGTCGAGCCCTCGCGCGCTCATGCCGAGCCTCTACCGCGGCATCGACCGGCATGGAGTGGCGATCGGCGCGCCCGGGCACGGCGCCGAGGTTTCGGTGAGCGGCGCCCAGTTGATCTCGCTCCCCGGCTACCTCGAGCTTTTCGCCGGTCACCCCGATCCGGCTTGCAGCTCCAACGAATGCGCGCGCCCTCCGGCACGAACCATCGCGGACGACGTCCTCGAGTCGAGCGGTCCCGGCGACGTCGCCGTCGTGACGTCGTGGCCGAACGTCGCCCGCGCCGCGTCGGCGGACCCTTCCCGTTTCGTTCTGACCTCGGGACGCAGGCGGGTCGAGCGCGCGTCGGAGCTGCTCGGCATACCCGGGATGGCTTCGATGCTCGACGAAGGCCTTCGCGCGGGCGCGTCGCCGGGGGAGGGCGACTACCGCCCGGACGCCTTCACTGCGGCGATCGCTCTCCGCGTCCTGCAGGCGACCCAGCCGCGGTTTCTCTTCGTGGGCCTGGGGGATGCGGACGAGTACGCCCACCGCGGCAACTATCCGCGCTATCTGCAGGCGCTGCACGACTCCGACGCGTTCCTGGGTCAGCTGGACGACGCGCTTGCCGGCATGGGGGAGCGCGGCCGTCACACGACGGTCATCGTGACGACGGACCACGGACGCTCGCGCGATTTTCGCGATCACGGGTCGCGCTACCCCGAATCGGCTCGCATTTGGCTCGTTGCATCGGGTGACGACGTGCGCGCCCGCGGGTTCGCCGACGCCGCGCGGCGCTACACGCTCTCCGACGTCGCGCCCACCGTGCGTTGTCTCCTGGGCATCGACGTCGGCGACCGCTCGCCCATCGCCGAGATCGCAGGGCACTGACCGCGCCGATCAGAAGCGCAGCTCGCCCATGAGGACGATCACCGCGTGTCCCCGGAGGCTCACACGGTCACCGTCGAGCGTACATTCGATCTCCCCGCCTCTCGCGCTCACTTGCCGCGCGCGCAGCTCGCGCTTGCCCAGACGCTCCGCCCAGAAGGGGACGAGCGTTGCATGGGAGGAGCCCGTCACGGGGTCTTCCGGAACACCCTTCGCCGGAGCGAAGAACCGCGAGACGAAGTCGACGTCGCCGTCGCTCCCCGTGCCCGGTGCCGTCACGCAGACCGCGAACGTGTCCTCCAAGTGCGTCATTGCCGCGAGGTCCGGGGCCAGCCCGCGCACGTGCTCGGCGCGATCGAAGACGGCGAGGATGTCGCGAGCCCGAAGCGCGGCCGACGGGCGGGCGCCGAGCGCCTCACCGAGACCGTCAGGGATGGCGACGGGCCGCGCCGGGCGGGCCGGCAGGTCGATCGCGAAGCGGTCGCCCCGGCGTTCGACGGCGAGAGGACCGCTCCTCGTGTGAAAGACGACGCGGCGACGAGATGGTTCGAGCTCCTGCATGAGCACCGCCCCCGACGCGAGCGTCGCATGACCGCAGAGGTCGACCTCTACGTTGGGCGTGAACCAGCGCAGGTCGAACTCGCCGTCCGATTTCGGTACGAAGAACGCGGTCTCCGACAGATTGTTCTCGGCCGCGATGGCCTGCATCGTCTCCGCAGGCAGCCAGCGATCGAGCGGACAAACCGCAGCGGGATTGCCCGCAAAGGGTCGACTCGCGAACGCGTCCACCTGCCAAAGCCGGATCCGGGCGGTCATGATACCTCCACCGTCCAGTTCGGAAATCGCCGGTCCTGTCCGAGCTCGCAAGCCAAAACGAGGTCCCGGATGCGAGCGGTCAGGGGGCCGGGGACGGGCGCCCGCAGGGCGCGATCGCCAAAGGATGCAATCGCCAGAACCGGCAGCGAAGTGGCGGTCAAGAATGCCTCGTCGGCTTCGTCGAGCTCTTCCGGCGCCAGTGGGGCCTCTCGAACCTCCAGGTGCTCCGCCCTCGCGAGCGCGAAAACGCTATCGCGCGTGATGCCTGCGAGGGTGCGCTCGACTGGCGGCGTCATCAGCACGTCACCTTTCGCGATGAAGACGTTCGCGGTCGGCGCTTCTGCCACGAAGCCCTCGCGGTCGAGAAGCAGGACCTCGTCGAAGCCCTGGGCGCGGGCGCGACGCTTCGCGAGCATCGGCCCGAGGTAGGATGCGCCTACCTTCGCTTGCGGAGGGAAAACCTCCGGCCCCGCCTTCCGAAGGTCGCGTGGGACCTGTACGCGGACGGCCCCGGGTTTGGCCGACACGGGCGCTCCCGGCGGGAGGCCGTCTTCCGGCCGAATCACCGCGATCGCGACGCTCGGCCGGGCCGACGGACCCGGAACCACATC
>CALKVG010000143.1 GCA_937998045.1 uncultured Myxococcales bacterium | reverse complement strand
CGAGGCACGACGCGATCGAGCGGCGCCAGCTCGAGGAGCTGCACGCTCTCGAACTGGACCGCGACCGCCCGATCGACCACAAGATCGCGCGCGCGTTCGCGCTGACGCTCGGCATCGCCGAGCCGGAGGCGCTCGACAAGACGCGGGGCTTCGTGAACCTCGGAGGGGACTCCCTCGGCGCGGTGGAGCTCGTCGCGCACATCGCCGCGCTGACCGGCGTGGACCTGTCGGTCGGGCTCGTCCTGGATCCCACGAGCAGCGTCGCGAGCATCGTGGACGCGATCCGCCAACGCCTCTCGGGAGCGGCCGAGCGGCGAGTCACCTTCGCCGACGTCCACGGCGCGGGGGCGAGCGCCGTACGCGCGGAGGACCTGCGCATCGAGCGGTTCCTGTCGTCCGCCGAGCTGGCGGCGGCCTCCGGCGCCCCCCCGAGCGGACCGCCGACCGTCGTCTTGACCGGCGCCAACGGGTTCCTCGGGCGCTTTCTTGTTCTGGATCTGCTCGAGCGCCTCGCACCCCGGCACGGGAAGCTGGTCGCGATCGTGCGCGCGAGGAGCGACGAGTCTGCGCGCCAGCGCCTCGCGGCGTCCTACGAGGGCGTCGACCCCGCGCTCCCCAGCCGCTTCGCCGAGCTCTCCTCGACCGAAGGAAGCCTCGAGGTGATCGCGGGCGATCTCATCGAACCTCGCCTCGGACTGTCGCCCGCTCGCTGGGATCATCTCGCGAGCCAGGTGTCCGCCATCGTCCACAACGGCGCGCTCGTCAACCACGCGTTCTCGTACGCCCAGCTCTTCGAGCCGAACGTGCTCGGGACGGTGGAGATGATTCGCCTCGCCTTGCGCCGTCGGGCGCCGCTCTCGCTGCTCTCGACGGTCGGCGTGGCCGGCGGCGTCGATCGGGTCGAACCGGTTCGCGAGGACGAAGACGCGCTCGCGCTCTGGAAGAGCCGGCCGGTCGACTCGGGTTACGCCGTCGGTTACTCGACGAGCAAGTGGGCCGACGAGCTCCTCGCGCGCGACTTCGAGTCGCGCACCGGTGTACCCGTATCGGTGTTCCGCTGCAGCATGATCATGCCCCCGTGCGCCTACGTCGGGCCGGTCAACACGACGGACTTTCTGACCCGCCTGCTTGAGAGCGTGATCGTCACCGGGATCGCGCCGCGGTCGTTCTACGCCGAGGGCGCGGCGCGGCACTTCGACGGGCTCCCGGTCGACGTCATCGCCCGTGCGATCGGCGCCATCTCGGTGAACACCGGCGCGGGCTTCGCCACGTACCAGGCCGTCAACGGACACAACTACGACGGCGTGTCTCTCGACACGATGGTGAGCTGGATCCAGCGCGCCGGGTATCCGCTGGCGCGGATCGACGACTACGAAGACTGGGTGAAACAGCTCCGCGCGCGCCTCGTGGCGCTCTCACCGGTGCAGCAGCACCGGTCGATGCTCCCGATTCTCCATCACTGGGACCGACCGTCGGCGAGCGAAGTGTTGTTCGACAACGGCCGCTTGCGCGCGCGGCTCGAGGCCCTGGGCGAGCCGGCGTGGCTCCCGGACATCGACGAACACACGCTGCGTCGCTACCTCGAGAACATGAGGCACGCGGCCCTCATCCCGGGGCCCGCCGAGGCGCCGTCTCCAGCGCGCGCCTGATTCCTACGGCGAGGCGTCGGCGGAACCGGCGCGCCACCCGAGACTGCACTCGAGCGCCTGCACCTGCGCGGCGTTCAGAGCGACGTCGAAGATCTGGAGGTCACCCAACCCGCCGGTGAAATACGATTCGTTGAGGTCGGCGCAGGGGCCCTGCCTGCCGACGACCCCGAGCTCGAGCGGGACGCCCGTGCACTGCAGCGCGCCTCCTGCGTCGAGGTTCTGCGCCGCGACGACTTGCCCGTCCTTGTAGAGGGTCATCGCCGCCCCGTCGTACACGCCGACCCAGTGCGACCACCCGGGTGAGGGAGGCGCCCCAGTCGGCTGGAGAGCGGCGCTCACGTTTGCCGGCTGCGCCGCTCCCGCCGGCTGGACCGAGAAACGGAGGATCTGCTGGCCAAGTGTGGAGTCGTAGTACGTATTGAAGATGTAGGAGTCATCGTAATACCACTGGCCCAGGATGTTCTCGTACGAGCCCGTGCTCGCGACGTAGAGCAAGGCGGATACGGTGATTCCGCTTCCAAACGGCCAGCCTGGCGAGCACGTTCCCGCCTCCCCACACGCGGGAGCGCCTGCGTCGAGCGAGCCGGCGACATGGACGTAGCTCCCGAAACCGGCGTCGTCTGCGCCGTCGAAGCGCAGCGCGCCGCCCACGGGCGAACGGTCGCAGTGGACTCCGGCTCCCTCGAGCGTCCCCGTTGCACCTCCCGCCACGTCCCGAACCGTCCCCGAGCCGGCGCAGTCTGAAAACGGGAAATGCACCCGCGGTGCCGGGAGCGATGCGCAGACTGCCGCCACATCGGGCCCACTCGCGTCGCGCGTCGCGGCTTCCGGCGCGTCGGCTTCCGGCGGCGACGCCCCGTCCGGCGCGTCCGCTTCCGGCGGCGACGCCCCGTCCGGCGCGTCCGCTTCGAGCGGCGACGTGGCCTCCGGTGCGTCGGCTTCCCGCGGCGACGCGTCGAGCGCACCGGCATCGACGGACACCGCGCTGCCCGAATCCGCACAAGTGGACCCTTCAGGAACGCACGTGCCCGTGCAGCAGACGTAACCATCGAGGCAAGGGCAAGGCCGACCCGACTCGTCGACGACCGCCGCGCAGCTGACACCGATGGTCGCGACGACGGCAGCAGCGGCCGCATCCCGGAGACTCGCGATACGCGCTCGACTAGAACGTCCCATGCATCGATACCCAGGCTTGGGACGGGGATGCTCCGACGTCCACGGTGTGCGTTGCGTTCGGCCACAAGAGCAGGAGCAGCCCGGCTGCGGCGCAGGCGCCAGCCGCCCCGACCTCGACGCCCCCCCAGAGGTCTTTGTCGCGGATTGCGCGGTTCGCCGAACCGATCGCCTGCTGGGACGTTGCCGCGGTCACGCCGTCGTGATCGCTCTGCGCCGCGGCCAGGGTGAGGCCACCGATGACTCCCGCGATCGCACTGCCCGTCAAGAGGACAGCGCCTCCCCATGTACGCCAGCCGACCGGAGCGGCTACCCCGCGCTCACGGCCGAGACCGACCAAAGACCGGACCGGATACGAATCCACGTCGCGCTTCCCGAACGGGAGCGAGAAGAGCAGCTCGAACGAATCGGCGGCCGCTCCGCGCGGAAGCGAACGCGATTCGGAGGGCGCGAGCTCGGCGACCGTGACGCGCTCCTGGCCGCCCGGGACCAGATATTCGATGTCCGCGCCGACCCGGCGCAGATAGAGCCTCCCCGTATGCGGCGGCCGCAAGAGATAGGTCACGGAGTCCGGCCCGTTGTGCGAATCGGCAAGACGGACGCCTCGACTGTCCTCGAGCAGGTAGTGGTCGGCGTGGGTGCCCGGGATCTCGATCCGGGAGCGGAAGCGTCCCCGGAGGTCGAGGAGGACGGAGGTGTCCTTGGGCGGGCGAGCGTAGATCCTTGGCCGGAACTCCTCGTTCGGGATGGCCTCGTTCGCGCGCTCGATGAACGCCGATACCTCGCGGTAGCTGACCTGGCCGTCCCCGTCGGCGTCGGCCGCTCCGTACAGCGCGGATCGCACCTCGTGGCTGAACACACCGGCCTGGATACCGCTCCATTCGTGGCTCTCTCGCGCCGAGGACGTAGAGAGCAGCAGACCGACCGAGTCGCGGGCACGGAGGCCGCCGGCGCCGGAGAACCCGTGGGCTTCCTCGCGGTCGCCACCCGGCCCGCGGGCAAGCGCCAGGAAGTAGGAGTCGCACGCGTCCACGATGACGTGAGTCGCGTCGGCGGAGACCGCGTCGATCAGCGCGGAGTCCAGGGTCGGCGCGTCCAGCCGGTCGTCCTCGAGGGTCACGTACCCGCGACCGTCGCGGACGCGACCGTGTCCCGCGTACACGAAGTAGAAGAGCGTCCGGACGGAGCGCTCGTGCGCCTGCGCCACGTCTCGCGCGAGGTTGGCGACGGCGCGATCGAAGTCGCGGCGAACGGGATGGAGCGCCTCGGCGGCGAGCTGCGGATAGAGTCGGCGCGTGTTTTCGTCCGGGCGGGTGAGGACGTAGGCGCGCGCACCCATGGAGCGAAAGAGGTCGAGGTAGCGCGCGGCGTCGTCGTCGGCGTAATGAAGGTCCGGTGTGTCCCCGTCGGCGCTGTGGTTGACGCCGACGATGAGCGCAAAAACCGCATACGACGGAGAACCGTCGCCGGAAGACGGCTGAGCGCGGGCAGCGCCGGGAACGAAGCTGCACGCGGCGAGGACGAGGGCGCCGAGGAGCAATCGCCCGACCATCGTCAGCGCTCCACCTTGACGGCGATCCGCTGCTCGTAGGCACCGGGGAAGTGCAGCGGCTCGTCCTGCGATGCGGCGCCCGCGACGATCTCCTCGACTCGCTCGACAGGCACCTCTTCGTTCAAGAACACCGCGTGGACGGTCAGCGCCTGCCCGTCGAGGTCTTGCCGAATCGCTTCCGGGAGCTCGCGCGCGGCCGGCCCGCTCTCGATGGTCACCGCCCGCGGGTGTTCGTCGCGGCTATGCCACGCCGGGTAGTACCAGTAGACGTGTCGGTGTTCGTCCACGCCGAAGACGAGGAGATTCCGGAACGCCGGCGGGTTGGTGTAAGCGAACGCGAGCTGATCGGAGGCCTTCATCCGGGCGTTCGCACCCAACTCCCTGTCGGGGCCGAGAGCGTACAGGAGTACGCGCGGCGCCTCCGTCGACGCAGCGCCGCGCGCCGCGAACTCGGGCTCGGGGCTCGCGTCGCGGTGCTTTGCTGCCCCCACACGAAAGAGGAGGAGCGCTGCCGCCGCCGCGAATCCCGCGGCCAGCCACCACGGCGCCGTGGCCCGGGGTGCCGCGGCATCCACGCCGAGCCCTGTCGCCAGGCGGTCACGCCAGCGCGCCGACTCGCCGGTGACACTCTCGAAGAGGATGTGGGCGTCGTAGATCTTGCCGCAGGCATCGCAGAGCGCGAGGTGAGCGCGCAGCACCCGCTCCTCGGACGGCGAAATGCGTCGCGCAAAGTGGGCTTCGATGAGCGCCCGCGCGCGCGACTCGGTCAGCGGTTCCATGGGCGCTCGGCGTTGCGGAGGAGGAAGGACTTGAGGAGCTTGCGAATGCGGCTCTCGTGGTAGAGCAGCGTGGTACGGTGCATCCCCAGGGCGCGCGCAGCCTCGGACTGGTCGAGCTGCTGGACGAATCGCGCGTCGAATACGCGGCGATACTTCGGAGGAAGGTGCGTCTCGCGGAAGCGAGCGATCACTTGACGCGCCTCGATCGAGGCTTCGATCGTCGTCTGGGGATGTGAGTCGGGCGTCGCGTGAGGGGCGAGCTCGGCAGGCCGCTCGCGCCGGCGGCGCCGAGCGTAATCGATGGCGAGGTTCCTCGCGACGACGCCGATCCACGCCCGCATCGATCCGCCACGAAACTTCGCTCGGAGATCGCCGTCCGAGATCAGGCGGAAAAAGAGCTCGTGGATGATCGTCTCCTTGTCCGCGCCCTCCAGGATGCCCCGGATGGCTCGTTCGGCCGTGTCGACGTGATCGACGTAGCACTCGTGCAGCACCTGCCGGTCTCCACGATGAAACGCCTCGAGCCAGGAGGACGCTTCGCCGTGAGGCGCCGCGACGTCGTTCGATTCCAGCGCGCGGTGCATGACCGTGTTGCCCTGCATTTGCAGCGCCAGACCGGTATGTGCGGCGTCGCTCACGCCGTCTCTAACGGGCGGGCTACCCTCTCCTGACGAGTCTTTCGTGCGAGCCCGCGAAAAAGTCGCTGTCCCGCGGCCCACAAGTTGTTGCGAAAACCCACAGATTGTCCGCTCCGGGTCCAGCCCCGACGGCTGGCCCCGGCTCGCAGGGGCCGCCGATCTTATCCGCGTCGCAGCACTAGCTCGGCGAGATTCCCGAGCGCGATCCGGTAGCCCAGCTCGTTGTCGGCGATCGGGACGCCCGGCGGCAGCCCTTCGTGCAGGGCTACGACCTCGGTCCCGCCGTCGGAGTCGGTGAGCGTCCACGTGACGGTCATCTCGCCGCGGAGCGCCGGGTCGGTCGTCTCGAACTCGATCCGCTCGACCACCTGCTCGTTCGGGACAAGCTTGACGAAGCGACCGTGGTACGTGTCCGTGCGGTCGGACGTCTTCCCGCGCGATCCGGCGCGGTCGTAGGTGAGAGAGACGCGGATCGAGCCCCCCTCGCGGGCGTCGAACGCGTGGACCCGACAGGTCATACCGTGCGGCGCCTTCCACAAAGGAACCGCGTCACCGTCGAGCAGGGCGCTATAGACGGCGGCCCGCGGTGCGTTCACGAGGCGACTGACGCGCGTGGAAGCCATTGGACTCTCTCGGACCCAAGCCTAGCCTCTCCTGCCCCGGTCTACACCTTCGTGATCGCGAACCCGTGCGGACATCTCCCTCCGTGCATCCACACGGGTTCGCGCAGAGCGCGGGTGCGCTCCCCGCGATCGCATCGGACCGACGATCGGAGGCCGTTTGTCTCGGGGGGGCGCGCCAGGCCGCGCGGGCACATGCAGTGCAGGGGTGTGGAGCCGGAGTGCGTCGCATGGGGCCCAAACGAATCGTCCTGCCCTTTCTCGCGTCGACCGTCTTCGTCGCGGCCTGTTCCGGGGCGGACGGCAGCTCCACTTCGGGCTCCAGCGGCGGGGACGGCGACGCGAACGCGTCTTCGAGCGGCAGCTCGGGGTCCGCGTACCCCGGTACCGGCTCGAACGGCGGATCCGGGTCGGGCAGCTCGAGTGGCGGTGCGACCGGCGATGGCTCGACCAGCGGCGGCGGGGCGCACGGCGGATCCACGAGCGGCGGAGGCGAGGACGCGGGCGGCGACGCCACGACGGGTTCCGCGGACGCGAGCTACCCCCCGATGGTCGACGCGGGCGCGGCGACTCCGATCGGGGACCCAACCCAGCCGAGGAAGCTCTACATCGAGAACCGCTGCACCTACACGATCTGGACCTTCGCCCTCCCGCAGAACACGTTCCCGAACGGCGTGCCCCTGCAGGTCGATTCGGGGCAGGCGTTCATCGTCGGCTGGCCGAACAAGTGGTCCGGGCGAATCTGGGGTCGCACGCAGTGCACGGGCACCGGCGCAAACCTCAAATGCGCGCAAACGGGCAACGACACGCTCGCCGAATTCACGCTGACCGCCGGCATGGCGTCGGATTGGTACGACATCAGCCTCGTCGACGGCTTCACCCTGCCGCTGGCAATCCTCCAGCTCGACGCCCCGTGGACGCCGAGCTCGAACTACGTTCCCGGTGGCCCGCTCGGCGCGGACGGCCTTTGCGGTAGCCCGGTCTGCGCCGCCGATCTGCTGACGAACTGCCCGGCCTCGCAACAAAAGAAGGACACTTCGGGTGCGGTCGTCACGTGCGTCAACGGCCAGAACCCCGGGCCGATACAGAAGTACTTCAAGGCGGGCTGCCCGACGTCGTACAGCTGGCCCTACGACGATCCGCAGAGTCTGTTCCGCTGCGCCGACGCTGCGCAGAACAACGGAACGGGCGCGAAGGACTACGAGATCGTCTACTGCCCGACGCAGGGCGCGACTCCCGGGTTCCCATGATCGGGAAGAAGAGCGGCCTCGCGAGCCTCGCGACTCACGCGGCGCGCGTCGTCTGGAGGCGAACGAGGCGAGCGTAGACGCCCTGGCGTCCGAGCAGGTCCTCGTGCCTGCCCACCTCGACGACGCGCCCGCGATCGAGCACGACTATCCGGTCGGCGCCCCGGATCGTGCTCAGTCGATGCGCGACGACGAAGCACGTCCGTGACGCCGCCAGGCCCTCCATGGCGACCTGCACCGCCGCCTCGCTCTCGGCATCGAGCGAGCTCGTCGCCTCGTCGAGGATGAGAACGCGAGGGGCTTTCAAGACGGCGCGCGCCAGCGACAGCCGCTGACGCTGCCCCCCCGAGAGGTTGACGCCGCGTTCGCCGAGCCGCGAGAAGCGGGATGCGTCTGCACGCGCAAGAGGACGTCTTCGAGATAATCGAG